>PSMF01000009.1:0-52858 GCA_040290005.1 Meiothermus sp. | reverse complement strand
GGCTGTACGCAGCCCTGGAGCGCAGCCTGCACGAAGAGCTGGGGGTGGAGCCCAGCCCCGAGGCCCGGGCCTTGGCCGTCCGGTTGGGCGCGGCGGCTCCGGCCCGGCCCCGCCTCCCCGCGCCGCTGACCGCGCTGGTGGGCCGGGAGGTGGAGGGAGGGGAAATATTGGCCCTGCTGGACCGGCCTGACTGCCGTTTTCTCAGCCTGGTGGGGCCGGGCGGGGTAGGCAAGACCCGGCTGGCCCTGGCCGTGGCCCAACGGCTGGCCGAGTCCCGCCCGGTGTACTGGGTGGAAATCAAGGGGCGCAAGCTGATCTCCAGCCTGGCCGAGGGGCTGGGATTATCGCTGTTGGGCCGCACCGATGCCCGCGAGGCGGTGCTGCACCAGCTCCAGGAAGCCCCCAGTTTGGTTGTGCTGGATGAGGCCGAGCACCTCGAGGAAGCCGGGGAACTCGAGGCCCTGCTGCGCGAAGCCCCAGGGCTCAAGCTGCTCCTCACCACGCGGCGGCGGTTCCGACTGCACAGCGAGTGGGTCTACGAGGTGCACGGCTTGCACCAAGCCGAGGAGGGACGCAGCGTGGCCCAAAGCCCCGCCGCCGAACTTTTCCTAAGCGCCGCCGAGCGGGTCCGCCCTGGATGGCGGCCCATCCCCCAGGACTGGGCGGCCATCGGCAGAATCTGCCATCTGCTGTCAGGGTTGCCCCTGGGCTTGGAGCTGGCGGCAGGCTGGGTGCGGCTGATGAGCCCGCCGGAGATCGAGGGTCACCTGAGCGGGAGCCTGGAACTGCTCGAGGGGGGCACACCCGGCCCCGACGAGCACCACGCCAGCCTGCGGGCCGTCCTGGACTCCACCTTGGAGCGCCTTACCCCGTCCGAGCGCCAGACCCTGTTGGGGCTCTGTACCTTCCGAGGGAGCTTCGACCTGGGGGCGGCAAAAGCCGTCGCCGGGGCTACCCCTGCGCTCCTGGCTGCGCTGGGCGACCACGCGCTGGTGCAAGTCTCGCAGGGGGGCTACACGATCCTCGAGGTGATCCGTCAGCATCTAGCTGGGGACATCCCAGTTGAAGCTAGGGAGCGCCACGGGGCCTACTACCGGGGATTAGTCTAGCGGCTGACCGCTCAGCTACGGGGAGGCGACCAGACCGGGGCGCTGGCCGAGCTGAGCGCCGCGCTGGACAACCTACGGGCGGCTTGGGCCTGGGAGGTTCAGGGGGGCTACGGCGACGGTATCGGGGAGATGGCCGAGGGGTTATTCCTGCTCCACGAGCTGCGCGGGCTATTCCGCGAAGGGGTAGAGCTGTTTGCCACAGCTTGCGATTTGCCAGACCCCAAGGCCAGAAGCATGGTCCTGGCCCGCAAGGGCCGTCTGCTCTACCGCCTCTTGGAGTTCGCCGAGGCCGAGGCTGACCTGGAAGCCGCGCTGGAGATCGCCCGCAGCCTGGGAGACTTGGCGGAGTGCGCCTTCTGCATCAACAATCTGGGCTTAGTGGCGCTGGGCCAGGGGCAGACCCTGCTGGCCCAGAAGCGCTTTGAGGAGAGCTTAGCCTTGCGACAGACGGCGGGAAACCGCTGGGGCGCCGCCAACAGCCTGTACAACCTGGGGCTGGTGGCCTGGCAGATGGGTGAGTTCGAGCGGGCTCGAGCCCGGTTCCAGGAGGCCCTCGACCTGTTCCGGCGGGTGGGCGATGCCCGTGGCCTCAGCCTGGCGAGCACCGGGGTCGGGCAGGTCTGGACCTCGCTGGGCCAGTACGCCGTGGCCCGCGAACTCTTCCGCCAGGGCCTCTCCTACGCCCAGCAGCTCGGCGACCGCTTCGCCGAGTCCGGCGCCCTTCTGGGGGTGGGCACGGTGGCGGGCATCGAGCGCAACGCTGAGGAGTGCTACAGCCACCTGCAAAGCAGCCTCGAGGCGGCCTACAGCGTGGGCGACGGGGTGAGCATCGGGCGAGCCCTCCTGGGGCTGGGTCGGCTGACCCTGCGCGAGGGGGATAGCGCCAGAGCGCTCAAACTGGCCCGGCAGGCCTTGGGGCGCTTCCAGAAAAACCACCACCGCTGGGGCGAAGCCTTCGCGCTGGTTCATCTGGGCCGCACCGCCCTCGCCATCGGGGAGCGCGACGAGGCCAAGGCGTATTACCGTCTGGCCCTGGAATCCGCGTTGCACCTTCAGGCCCTGCCCATCGTGCTGCGGGCTTTGTCGGGGGTTGCCTCCATCCTGGGGCCCGCCCTTGCCCAGGAAGTCTGGGCTATGGTCCATCTTCACCCCGCCGCCGACGTCTGGGTGCGTCAGGAGGCTAAACGCCTGGCGGGCGGCGAGGTAGGCCTGCCCACGCTGCACCTCGAGGAGATCACGGGTCCGGTACGCTTGACCCCAGCACTGGGGTTCGCTATATTGATAACTCGCTGACGTAGGGGCGGTTAGCTCAGCTGGTTAGAGCACACGCCTGATAAGCGTGAGGTCCCGCGTTCGAGTCGCGGATCGCCCACCAAGTGCAGGACTACAGATATCCGGGGTCTATTAGACCCCGGATATCTGTTTGATTGGCGGCACCAAGGGCCCCTCTTGGAATTGCCTTCAGCCCTCGTGGGCCTCGAGCCAAGTTTTCCCGTGCCCCACCTCAACCTCAAGCGGCACCTTGAGCTGCGCGGCCCCACACATGGCCTTTTTCAACACCTCACTCACCCTCTGCACCCGGTCTTCAGGAGCCTCGACCACCAGCTCGTCGTGGACTTGCAGCAGCAGCTTGGCACCCAGCGCCCGTAGCGGCGCAAAGGCTTCAACCATGGCCCGCTTGATGATGGAAGCACAGGTGCCCTGCACCGGCATGTTGATGGCCGCGTTCTCAGCACGGATGCGAATCGCCGCACCGGGGGCGGCGATGTCGGGGATATAGCGTCTGCGCCCGTACAGGTCTTCAACATAGCCATGCTCCTTGGCAAAACGTTTGGTCTCCCGCACGTAGGCCTCGATGCCGGGGTACTCCTCGAAATAGCGCCGGATAAACCGGCTGGCCTCACCGCGGCTCATCCCGGTGCGCTCGGCCAGCCCCACCACGCTCAGCCCGTAGGAAAGGCCATAGTTGATGGTCTTGGCCTGGCTGCGGGCTTCGCGCGTCACCGCCTCCAGCGCAACCCCAGCCACCCGTGCAGCGGTGATCCGGTGGATGTCTTCGCCGGATTCAAAGGCCTTAATCAAGCCCGCATCCCCGCTGATGTGGGCCAGAATACGCAGCTCGATCTGCGAGTAGTCAGCGGAGACCAGCCGGTAGCCCGGCGCGGCCCTAAAAGCCCCCCGGATGGGGCGGCCCAGCTCGGTGCGGATGGGAATGTTTTGCAGGTTGGGGTCGAGGCTCGCCAAACGCCCGGTGGCGGCGTTGGTCTGGTCGAAGGTGGTGTGGAGCCGCCCGGTCTGGGGGTTGACCCACTTGGGCAGCGGCTCTAAATAGGTGCCCACCAGCTTGGCAATCTCGCGGTGCTCCAAGATCAGGGGGATGATGGGGTGAGCCTCACGCAGTGCAGAGAGGGTCTCGTTGTCGGTACTGCGCTTGTTGGTCAGCGCGGTCTGGCGACCCGACTCGAGCTTTAACTCGTCGAAGAGCAGGGTCTCCAACTGGTTGCGCGAGCTCGCCTTGAAAGACCGCCCGGCCAGGGTTTGGATGGATTGCTCGAGCTCGGCCAGCCGCCCGCGAAGTCTCTTAGCAACGCCCTGGAGATAGTCCACATCCAGCGATATCCCCACCACCTCCATGTGCGCCAGCACCGTCGCCAGGGGACGCTCGACCTCCTCGTAGAGGCGTTTGGAAGCGCGCTGAGCGGCTTGAAGGGTGTTCAGGAGTTCGCGGGTCAGCTCAGCCCGCTCCGTAGGGGAGATCGGCCAGACGGCCTGAGCATGGCGCTCGGCGAGTTTTTGCGGGGTGGTGATGCGGGTGTCCTCGAGATAGGCCATCAGCAGCGGGTCGTCGCCCACCTCAAGTTCCTGTCCGGTCCAAAGCGCCTCTCGCACCACGGCCTTGGCCTCCACCGCGTTCACCACCTTAGGCAAGTCCTCCGGCCCCAGCACCCGCCGGGTCTCCCCGTCCAGGAGCACAATTTCCCCCTCGGAGAAACCCAGTACAGGAGCGGTGTAGCGCCCCCCCGCGGAGGCGGGTTTGCCCTTCGCCGCCTCCGGCTGTGCCGTGGGGGACGGCCCGCCTTCGCCCAGCCGCAGATCGCGCCGCAGGCTCTTGAACCCCAGCTCATCCAGCAGCCTGCCGAGGCTCCGGTTGTCCCGCACGACCGTGGCGGCTTCCTCGAGGGTAAAAGGAATCTCCACGTCCAGCTTGAGCCGGGCCAGCTCGCGCGACAGCAGCACGTTCTCCCGGCTAGCGGCGACCAGCTTGAGGGGCCGGTCGGGGCCTAGGGCTTGGGCCGCGGCCAGAATCCCGTCGAGGTCGCCGTATTTCTGGAGCAAGCTGGAGGCGGTCTTCTCCCCCACCCCCTTGGCACCGGGGATGTTGTCCGAGGGGTCGCCGGTGAGCGAGCGGTAATCCACCCACTGCGCCACCGAAACCCCATACTGCGCTTGCAGTTCCTCCGGTCCGAAGAGCTTGCCATCCTTGCCCCGTACCTTCACCAAGGGCGACAGGAGTTGGTACAGGTCGCGATCGCTCGAGACGATCAGCGAGGGGATGCCTGCAGCTTCAGCCCGCTTTGCCAGGGTCCCGATGGCATCATCGGCCTCCACCTCGGCCACCTCCAGGCGCACCCAGCCCATCGTGTCCACCAAGCGCTTAATCAGGCGGATTTGCGCGGGCAGGTCGGCGGGAATCTCGTCGCGGCCCCCCTTGTAGTCGGCGAAAAGCCCGTGGCGGAAGGTCGCCACTGGGGCATCGAACACCACCACCATCGCCGGTCCCTCTGCCCCGGATTCGGGCTGGGTGGGGTCACCGCCCAGTTCCTTGTAGACCTCGAGCAAGGCCCGCGCGAAGCCCAAAACCGCGTGAACGGGGAGGCCACCGGGGGTCTTGACCGGGGGCACCCCAAAGTACATGCGGAAAGCCAGGCTGTGGCCGTCCACCAGGATCGCCGCAGTAGGGCGGGTACGCCGCCTGTTCTCCGGGAGCTTCCGCTCTACCGGGGGTACGAACTCTTCGGCATCGGGGATTCCCTGGGTTCCCGCTTCGATGAGGGCGGCAGGTTCCACCCGGGGATGGGCCTCGAATAAATCGCAGACCACCGGGGCGTGATCGGAGGCGCGGCCTACTGCCCTCGCGTCCCGATCTACCCAGGCGGCCCGCAGCTCGGGCACCAAAGGGCGGCTCACCAGGATGTGGTCAATCCGCATCCCCTGGTCCTTTTGAAATCTGCCCCCACGGAAATCCCACCAGGAAAAAAGCTTGGCGTCCGGCTCGAGGGTGCGCAGGCTGTCGGCGAAGCCCAACCCCAGCAGACCCTTGAACGCCGCCCGCTCCGGCGCGGAGAACAGGGCCTTGCCCTCCATCCGTTCGGGGCTCCATACGTCAATCTCTTCGGGAGCGATGTTGAAATCCCCCAGCACCACCACCTTTTCGTGCTCCCGGACCACCGAGCCGAGCCAACCGGTCAGGGCCTCGAGCCAGCGCCCCTTGTAGACGAACTTGGGCGAGTCCAGGGCTTCCCCGTTGGGCACGTATAGATTGACGATCCGAACCCCGCCGACCGTAGCCGCAATCACCCGCCGCTGTTCGTCCTCGAAACCGGGAATCCCCGTCGCCACGTCGCTCGGCTCCATCTTGGAGAGAATCGCGACCCCGTTGTAGGTGCGCTGACCGGAGAAGACCGCCCAGTAGCCCGCGGCCTGGAGATCGGAGAGGGGGAAAGCGGGGTCCTCGAGTTTGGTCTCTTGCAAGGCCAGCACATCGGGCTGGTGCAGCTTTAGCCACTCCAGCACTTGGGGCAGCCGGACGGTCAGGGAGTTTACGTTCCAGGTGGCAATCCGCATGAAAACCTCTTCTTACAAGTGTAACTTTCTTTCGTCCCAGCGCGCTTGAGTTGACTTAGGGCTCACCCGCTTTTCGACCTCTGGGGCGGTCTATTGACAAGGAGGAGCAGCGGTGTATGATTTTTGCAATCGTTTGCAAGGGTCGCTTGGCGTGGAGATGTTGTTTGCCGGACATTCACCTCCGCCAGAGCTCTGGCTGGCTTTTTGGGGCTGCAATCGTATGCAACCATGACCAAGATTGATGATGTCGCTCGGCTCGCTGCGGTCTCCCCCTCGACGGTCTCGAGGGCGCTCACCCGCCCTGATATGGTGGCGCCCTCCACCCGCGAGCGGGTGATTCACGCGGCGCGAGAGCTCGGCTATCAGCCCAACAAACTGGCCCGCAGCCTGCGCAAACAGCAGAGCCATCTGCTGGGGCTGATCGTCAGCGACATCCTGGCCCCCTTCCACGCCACGCTCGCCAAGGGCGTGCAGGACGCCGCCGAGAAACACGGCTACGTGGTGTTCCTGTTCAACACCGACGAGCAACCGGAGAAGGAGCTGCGCTACTTGGGAGAGTTGCAGAGCCATCTCCCCGAGGGCTTATTGATCGTCCCCACCAGCAAAACCCGGCAAAACCTGAGCACCCTGCGCGACCTCACCGTTATCGAACTCGACCGCACCAGCGGGACGCCGGGGGTGCACAGCGTCCTGGTGGATAACGTCAAGGGGGCCAGGGGGGCCGTCGAACACCTGATCGGGCTGGGGCACCGCCGCATCGGGATGGTGGCCGGGCCCACCACCGTGACCACTGCCTCCGAGCGCCTCGAGGGCTACCAACAGGCCCTGCTGGGCGCGGGCATCCCCTTCGAGAGGCGGCTCGTCGCCACCGGCGACCACAAAGAGGAGGGCGGCTACCGGGCCACTAAGGAACTGCTCTCCCTGCCGCCCAAACTACGCCCCACCGCGCTCTTTGCCGGGAACAGCGAGATGGCCGCGGGGGCGGTGCTGGCGGCCAGGGACTTAGGGTTCACCATCCCCGACGATCTATCGCTGGTGAGCTTCGACGACACCCGCTGGGCTAGACTGATGCAACCCCCGCTCACCGTGGTGGCTCAACCGGCCTACGACCTGGGCTATTTGGCCTGCGAGACCCTGATCTCGATCCTGGAGCGCAACCGGCCCCTACAGGCCACCACCCTGCGGCTGAGCACCGAACTCATCGTGCGCAGCTCCACCGCCCCGCCGCGCTAGAGGTTGTATGCGACTTTACCTCGATTCCGCTGATGTCAAAGCCCTCGAGCCCCTGCTCCAGACCGGGGTCTTCTACGGCATCACCACCAACCCCACCGTCTTGCGCACCGCGAGGGTTCGCCCTCGGGAGTTCGTCTCCTTCGCCGACTGGGCCTTTGGCAAGGGAGCCAAGGAACTGTATTTCCAAGCCTGGGGCGGGACCCCTGAATCCCTGTACTCGCGAGGAAAAACCCTGGCCCGCATCAGCACCAAGGTGGTGGTGAAGCTCCCCGCCACCCAGCCGGGTTTAGAAGCGGCCAGCAAACTCAGCGCGGAGGGGGTGCGAACCTGCATCACCGCGGTCTACGCGCCCTTTCAGGCTCTCCTCGCGGCCTCGAGCGGCGCGGCGTACGTGGCCCCGTATCTGGGACGGATGAACGACGCCGGGCGCGACGGACACGGTTCCATCGCGCAGATGGCGAGAGCGCTAGGGGCCGTAGGCAGCGCGACCGAAATCCTCGCCGCCAGCGTACGCAGGGGCGAAGATGTCGCCATCCTCGCCGAGAACGGGGTGTGCTGCATCACCCTCTCCCCCGCCGTGGCCGGGACCCTCTTCCAGGAGCCCCTGACCTTAGAAGCCACCCAAGCCTTCGAGAACGCCGCCAAGGAGTTAGAAGCATGATCGTCGTCGCCGGTGAAGCTCTGATAGATATGAACCCTGCCCCGATCGCGGGCCAGACTGCATACTTGCCCCATCCCGGCGGCTCGCCCTACAACGTGGCGATGGGGGTCGGGCGACTGGGTGCCCCGGTGGAGTTTCTGGGCCGTTTCTCCAGCGATGGCTTCGGCAAGCTGCTGCAAGACCACGTGCGGGAAAGCCGCGTCGGGCTGCAATACGCCAGGCTCGGCCCCGAACTCACCACCCTGGCCTTGGTCACGCCCACCGACGCAGGTGAATTCTTCAGCTTCTACTGCGAGAACACTGCCGACCGGCTGCTGGTGCCCGAAGACCTGCCCGCCGCCCTCCCGCGCGGAGCGGCGCTGCACTTCGGCTCGATCTCGCTGCTCCTGGAGCCCACTGCCTCCACCCTCGAACTCCTGATGCGCCGCGAGGCGCGGCAGCGCCTGCTTACCCTCGACCCCAACGTGCGGCCCTTCCTGATCCGCAACAAGGACGAGTATCTGGAGCGGCTTCTGGGCTGGCTCGAGCAGGTGGACCTAGTCAAGGTCAGCCAGGCCGACCTCGAGTGGCTCTACCCCGGCGAAAGCCTGGAGGATGTGGCGCAGGAATGGAAAAACCACGGCCCCGCGCTGGTCATCGTCACCCAAGGCGGGCAGGGGACTTTTGCCGTCATGGACGGGGAACCCATCCGCGTCTCGGCTCCCAGAATTCAGGTCGTGGACACCGTGGGCGCAGGCGACTCGTTTATGTCGGGGACCCTCACCTGGCTGTGGCGCGCGCAAGCGCTGAGCCGGGCCGCGCTGGAATCGCTTTCCTCCGAGCAGATTGCTCAGCTGCTCGAGTTCGCGGTCAAAGTGGCCGCCATCACCTGCACCAGAGCCGGGGCCGACCCGCCCTGGCAAGAGGAGGTGGTCTGAAGTGCCCTAAATCTGACGACGGTGGGGCGCTGAGGGAAATCTATACAACCCTTCAGCTACCTATAAATCCAGAGTCAGATTCGGGGACCCCTGAAAAGTACGAGCTGTAGGGCTCCGTCCGGAAGGTGAGCGCTGCGTCCCACACGCCAATGTAGAGTGCGCAACCCTCACCCATCCGAACTGAAACCCCAAAAACCCTGACCGCACGACGGTTTTAGGTATGGAGTACCTCCCGAGGAGGCAATTCGATGCTATCAAACGCATTGGCAAGAACTGTGGCCTTGGTCGCTGGAGCCCTAGTCTCCGGCCTGACACTGGCCCAAAAGCCCTACGACGGCGTGGAAGCCACCGTCCTCACCTTCACCGGCCCGCAGATCGCCGAGCCGCTCCAGCGCCACGCTCCGGAGTTCGAGGCCAAGACCGGGGGCAAGATCAAGGTCGTCACCGTCCCCTTCTCCGACCTCTACCAGCAAATCCTCACCGACGGTACCACCGGTACCAATAGCTACCAAGCCTGGGTCTTCGCCCCCCAGTGGCTGGCCGACTTCGTGCCTGCCGGAATCATTGAGGATGTCACCCAGAGGGTCGCCGCCAACAAGGACATCCAGTGGAACGACATCGGCACCTTCTTCCGCGACTTTAGCGCTTCCTACGGCGGCAAGACCTACACCGTCCCCCTGGACGGCGACTTCCAGATGGTCTACTACCGCACCGACGTGCTGCAAAAGCTGAACCTCAGGCCACCCCAGACCTGGGATGACTACCTCGCCATCGCCAAGGCCGCCAATGGCAAGCCGCTGAGTGCCGATGGCAAGCCCATCTACGGCTCCTGCATCGCCAAGAAGCGCAACGCCCAGAGCTACTGGATGTTCACCTCGATCTTGGGCGGCTACGTGCAGAGCCAGGGCACTAAGCAGGGCGCTTTCTTCGACACCACCACCATGAAGCCCTTGGTTAAAAACGATGCCTTCGCCGAAGCCCTGCGGGTCTACAAGGCCACCACCCAATACGGGCCACCCGACGAGCTGAATTTAGACGTGGGCGACACCCGCGGTCTGTTCTCCTCGGGCCGCTGTGCCCTGAGCGTGGACTGGGGCGATATCGGCCCGCTGTCGGTGGACCCCAAGACCTCCAAGGTCAAGGACAAGGTAGGCGCGGTGGTGCTCCCCGGCAGCCGGAGGGTGCTGGACCGGGCCAGCGGCAAGCTGGTGAACTGCGATGCCCAGCGATGCCCCTACGCCGTGAACGGGGTTAACCGCGCACCCTTCGCGGCCTTCGGTGGCTGGTCGGGAGGCATCAACGCTAAAGCCGACGACAAGGTGAAGCAGATGCTCTTCGACTTCTTCGCCTACATGAGCGCGCCCGCTCAGTCCGGGAAGGACGTGACCATCGGGGTTACCGGCTTTAACCCCTACCGCACCTCGCACTTCAAGACCTTGAGCAACTGGATTTCGGCGGGGTTTAGCGAGGCGGGGGCCAAGAACTACCTGGGGGCTATCGAGGCCAGCTTGAACAGCCCTAACATGATCCTGGACCTACGCATCCCCAAAAACCAGCAGTATCAACAGGTGGTGCTGGACAAGGCGCTGTCGCAGTTCCTGGCCGGGGAGATCAACGCGCAGCAGACCATGGACCAGATTGACGCGGGCTGGGAGGAGATCACCAACACCGAGGGCCGCGATGCCCAGCTCAAGGCGTACCGGCTGACGCTGAGCATTGACAAATAAAGTCTCTCGTAGGGCCGACTCCGAGAGTCGGCCCTACACCCCGTCGGTCAACTTGTTCTTTGGACAATAGGAAAATCTATGGCTCCCATACAACAGGAGAATGTGCGCCAGGCAGAGCCTCAGGGCGGACTCTTTGCGAGGCTCGAGGCTTGGCTCGAGCGCCGCGCCGGGGCGGTGTTTCTCTGGCCTGCGGTGCTCCTCATGCTGGCCCTGGCGATTTTCCCGCTGCTGGCCTCGGTCTACCTCTCACTCTCGCGCATCCAGTTTAGATCGGGCGCAGTGAGCTTCCAGTTTGTCGGCTGGGCCAACTACAAGAAACTGCTCTTTGGTACAGAACAAGCCCACTTTTTAGGCATCGGCAAGGCGCTCACGCCGCTGGGGTGGGTCGCGTTTGTGGTGGTGGCCGGACTTTTGTTATGGTGGATAATTCGCCATACAAACAGAAAAGGTAGTTTGGCTGGTTTGTTGTATCGAATCGCGGTCAGCGTTTTAGTCGGCTTCCTGGTTTGGACGCTGCTGAGCCGTCTGGCCGGGCAACCCGGTACGGTGCAGACCACGCTGGTCTACGTGTTTTTCGGCACGGCGATGCAGTATTTATTGGGCTTAGGGCTGGCCCTGCTCTGTGCGCAAAAGCTGCCGGGGATTCGCTTTTTCCGGGTGATTTACCTATTACCCCTGGCGATTACCCCGGTGGGCGTGGCCTACATGTTCCGCATGCTCACCGACACCGGGCGCGGGCCGCTAAACCCCATTTGGAGCGCACTCGGCCTGAGCAACTTCTCCTGGGTGAATGACCCATGGGGAGCGCGTTTTGCGGTGATGATCGGCGACATCTGGCAGTGGACCCCCTTCATGTTTATCGTGCTGCTGGCGGCGGTGCAGAGCCTGCCGCAGGAGCAGATCGAGGCCGCCGTGGTGGACGGGGCGGGCCGGATACAAACTTTCCTCTACATCGTCTTCCCCTACCTGATTCCGGTGAGTGCGAGCATCCTCCTGATCCGCCTGATCGAGGCCTTCAAGATCGTGGACCTGCCCAACGTGCTCACCAACGGCGGGCCCGGCACCGCTACGGAGTCCATGACCCTGCAAGCCTTCTTCGCCTGGCGCACGCTGGATTTGGGCGGCGCGGCAGCCATCGCCTTTTTCCTGCTGATTTTGGTGGGCGTGATTGCTACGGTTTATGCGAACGTGGTGGTGGCTCGAGCAAGAGGAGATTAAATGCGCCAGGACTCGCCGTTCGCACCCTCCCCGCTCTCCAAGGTGTTTTCCTACCTCGCCCTGGTGGCCTGGGGCGTAGTGGTGCTCTTCCCCATCTACTGGCTCGCCGTGACCTCGCTCAAGGAGCCGATAGACGTGTTCGAGGGGCCTAAGTATCTGCCTTATGTAGATTTCACCCCTTCGGGACACGCTTGGAAATACGTGTTCGGCACCCTAGGGCCTTCAATCGCCAACGCCTACCGGAACACCGTAGTTGTGGCCTTAGCAAGTGCGCTGTTGACGCTTTTTTTAGGAACAATGGCGGCTTACGGGTTGACAAGATTCGTGTATCGCCCCCGGGTCGGCCTCATCCTGAGTTTCATCGGCTGCATCCTGCTCGCGGTGTTTTTGGCCGTGGTGGGCGTGCCCTGGCAACTGGCGCTCGTCATCGCACTGGCGCTGTTTTTCCTCATCGCCCAAACCCTCGGCAAACGCTTCCGGCGGGCCTTGGGCAACAGCGACATCGCCTTCTGGATGATCTCCAACCGGATTCTGCCGCCCGTGGTGGTGATTATTCCTTTATACGTGCTCTACCAGCAGATCGGGCTGCTGGACAAGCCGATTGCCCTCATCGTCACCTACACCGCCACCAACCTGCCCATCGCGGTCTGGCTGATGCGCGACTATTTCACCGGCATCCCACACGAGCTCGAGGAGTGCGCCCAGATAGACGGCGCCTCACGCTTCCGCATCTTTGGCAGCATCGTGCTCCCGCTGGCGATGCCCGGCATCATCGCCACTTTCTTGCTCGTCTTGGTCTTCGCCTGGAACGAGTATCTGGTGGCCCTGTTCCTCTCCAAGGCCAACGCCCAGACCATGCCCTTGATGGTCTCGGCGATGAGCGGGACGCGCGGGACCGAGTGGTGGTACATGTCGGTGGTGATCCTGATCATGATCCTGCCGGTGATCTTCCTGGCGATTTTGCTCGAGCGCTACATCCAGCGGGGGCTCTTGGTGGGGGCGGTGAAGGGGTGAAAAAAAGGTGACGATCAGCCATTTACCGAAGAAGTGTCGAAGGTCGAAAGTCCAAGGTCTAAGGTCAGGGATTGTTTTGGACCTTCGGCCTTCGACCTGGTGTTGCGGTCAACTGTAAACGCTAAACATCTTTCCGAGGTTCCCTATGAAAATCACCGACATCACCGCGCTCGACATCCGCTACCCTACCTCACTCCACGCCGACGGTTCGGACGCCATGAACCCCGACCCTGACTACTCGGCGGCTTATGTCATCCTGGAGACCGATTCGGGTTTACAAGGGCACGGCCTGACCTTCACCATCGGGCGCGGCAACGAGATCGTGGTGGAGGCGGTTCATGCTCTGGGGCCCTACCTGCGGGGCAAGAATTTGCTCGAGTTCACCGAGGATTTGGGCGCTTTCTACAGCTACATCGTGGGCGACTCACAACTGCGCTGGATCGGGCCGGAGAAGGGCGTGATGCACCTGGCGACGGCGGCGGTGATCAACGCGGTCTGGGACTTGTACGCCAAGGTGGAGGGAAAGCCCCTGTGGAAGCTCCTCGCCGACATGACCCCGGCTGAGGTCGTGCGGGCCACGCCGTTTCGCTACATCACCGATGCGATTACCCCAGGTGAAGCTTTGGAAATGTTGGGCAGGCTCGAGGCCACAAAGCCAGAGCGCGAAGCGGAAATTCGCGCCAGGGGCTACCCCGCCTACACCACCAGCGCGGGCTGGCTGGGCTACCCCGACGATAAAATTCGCCGCTTGTGCCGCGAGGGGCTGGCGCAGGGCTGGACGGCCTTCAAGCTTAAGGTAGGCCGCGACCTGCAAGACGACCTGCGCCGCTGCGCTATCGTGCGTGAGGAAATCGGCCCCGAGCGCGTCATGATGGTGGACGCGAATCAGGTCTGGGACGTGGGGCAGGCGATTGAATGGACGCGCCACCTGCTGCCCTTCAACCCGCTATGGATTGAAGAGCCAACTTCGCCGGATGACATTCTCGGCCACGCCGCGATCAATCGGGCGCTGGAGGGTACTGGAACCCGCGTTGCCACCGGCGAACACGTCCACAACCGGGTGATGTTCAAACAGCTTTTACAGGCCGATGCCATCGGCTTCTGCCAGATCGACTCGGCCAGGGTGGGCGGGGTGAGCGAAAACCTGGCGATCCTGCTGATGGCCGCCAAGTTCGGCGTCAAAGTCTGCCCGCACGCGGGCGGGGTGGGGCTGTGCGAGTATGTCCAGCACCTCTCGATATTCGATTACATCGCGGTTTCGGGTAGCATGGAAGGGCGCTACATCGAGTACGTGGACCACCTGCATGAGCACTTCCTCGAGCCGGTCATCATCCAGAATGCACACTATCAAGCCCCGTTAAAACCGGGCTACAGCATCGCGATGAAACCCGAGTCGCTGACAACGTATGCCTACCCGAACGGCTCTTACTGGGAGTCGGCGGTGAAATCATGAACTGGACGCGGTATTCACCACCTCCAACTCCCCCCGCTGGCGGGAGGAATGCGAAAAAGCCGGTGAGCCGCAACAAAAAGTCCCCTCCCCGTAGACGGGGAGCGATAGGGTGGGGTGCAGTTGATGCCTGACCCCACCGCGCTCATCCCCCACGCCAAAACCGGCCTCGAGCTGGCCCGCCTCAGCTTGGGAACGGCTCCGCTGGGAGGTTTGTACACCCCGGTATCGGAACAACAGGCTGAGGCTACCTTAGAAGCCGCTTGGAACCACGGTTTACGCTATTTCGACACCGCCCCACAGTACGGCAACGGCACCGCGGAGCGGCGCACCGGAGGGTTCTTGAGGAATAAACCTCGAGACGCCTTCGTGCTCTCCACCAAGGTCGGGCGATTGCTGCGCGAAGGCCTACCGCACCGTAGCCAAGTGGATTCTGAGGGCAAGATGTACTACCAGGGCGTTCCACAGGTGATGCAAGTCTACGACTATTCATACGACGGCTTCACGCGCTCGCTCGAGGAGAGCCTGGCTCGTCTGGGCTTAGACCAGGTGGACATTCTTTACATCCACGACCCCGACGCAGATAATCGCTCGGTAAATGAAGTTATGAAAGGCGGGTACAGAGCGCTGGTGGAACTGCGCGAGCGGGGCATCGTCCGGGCAATTGGGGTGGGGATGAATCGCGCCGACTGGCTTAGCACCTTCGCCAGGGCTGGGGATTTCGACCTGTTCCTCCTCGCCGGGCGCTACACCCTGCTCGACCAAGTGGCGCTGCGCGAGTTGCTGCCGCTATGCGAGCAAAAAGGCATCGGCGTGGTGATAGGCGGGGTGTATAACAGCGGCATCCTGGCGGACCCCCGGCCTGGTGCCCGGTATGACTATCTCCCCGCGAATTCGGCGCTGCTCGAGCGGGCCCTGCGGCTAAAGGCTGTGTGCGAAGGCCACGGCGTACCGCTCAAGGCTGCCGCGATCCAGTTCGCGCTGGGCCACCCCAGTGTGGTCTCGGTGCTCACGGGGGTCCGCTCGAGGGCTGAGCTCGAGGAAAACCTGGCGATGTTCCGCGTGGACATCCCCGGCGAACTCTGGAGCGACCTCAAACGACAGGGCCTATTACCGCCAGAAACCCCCACCCCAGGAGGCTGAACATGGCAGGACGATTACAAGACAAAACCGCGCTCATTACCGCCGCCGGGCAGGGCATCGGCAGGGCCACGGCGGAAATGTTTATCGCGGAGGGCGCGACGGTGATTGCGACGGACCTGAACCCCGATTTACTGGCAGGGCTAAACTGCCGCACCGAGCGGCTCGACGTGCTCGATAAAGCGGCGATTGAGCAGCTAATCGGGGGTCTGGAAAGGATAGACGTGCTGTTCAACGTCGCGGGCTTCGTCCACAGCGGCAGCATCCTCGAGTGCAGCGACAAGGACTGGGATTTCAGCTTCGATCTGAACGTCCGCAGCATGTTCTGGACGATGCAAGCGGCAATCCCCAAGATGCTCGCACGCGGCAGCGGCAGCATCATCAACATGAGCAGCGCGGCCTCCTCGCTCAAAGGGGTGCCCAACCGCTTCGTCTACAGCGCGACCAAAGCTGCCGTAATCGGCATGACCAAGGCGGTGGCCGCCGATTTCGTCACCAAGGGCATCCGCTGCAACGCGATCTGTCCCGGCACGGTCGAATCGCCATCTTGGAAAGAGCGAGTGGTGGCTCAGGCCCAAAAATCAGGGGTCAGCCAGGAAGAGGCCAAGCAGGCGTTTGTCTCGAGACAGCCGATGGGGCGCGTCGGCAAGCCCGAGGAAATCGCGGCGCTGGCGGTGTATCTGGCCTCGGACGAGTCCGCCTTCACCACCGGGCAAACCCACCTGATTGACGGCGGCTGGGCGATGTAAAACAGAGAAAAGAGAAAGGAGGGAAGTGGAAAGCGAAACCACCTTGCGTTCAGAACAGTGCTCTCAAGCTCGAGATTTCCTCGCGCAGAACAGGACCTGCTTTCGACTTCCTTTCCACTTTTCTCTTTCCTCGCCCTTATGACCATAGACGCCCACCAGCACTTCATCTTCCCCAGCCGGGTTCATTATCCCTGGCTCGAGGGCCACACAATGAGACCTTTACAGCGCGACTTTGGGCCGGAGGAATTGCGTTCGCTGCTGGGTCAAAACGGCGTGGATAAAACCGTGCTGGTACAGACCAGAGGCAGCCTCGAGGAGACAGAAGAGTTTCTGCAAATCGCCGCCGAGACCGATTATGTGGCCGGGGTGGTGGGCTGGGCGGACTTAACCGACCCAGACGTCGGGGACGTGCTGGACGAGCTGCTGGGCTCAAAAAATGGGCGGTATTTAGTGGGCATTCGGCATCAGGTGCACGACGAACCCGACCCCAACTGGTTATTGCAAGATTCGGTGCAAGGGGCCATCGCGGCGATAGGCGAACGCGGTCTGGCCTACGATTTCTTGAGCCGAACCCGCGAACTCCCAGCTTGTGTAAAGACCGCCCGCGACCATCCCGGAGTGCGTTTCCTGCTCGACCACCTCGCCAAACCCAACATCGCCGCCGGGCAGTGGGAGGATTGGCTGGGGGCCCTCTCCCCGTTAGCACCTCTCCCCAACGTTTGGGTTAAACTCTCCGGCCTGGTCACCGAGGCCGACTGGCAGGGCTGGACTGCTGAGCGGCTCAGACCCTACGTGCAAAAAGCTTTGGAGTTGTTCGGGCCGGAACGCTGCCTGTTTGGCAGCGATTGGCCGGTGTGCTTGCTGGCAGGCAGCTACGGCGCGGTGAAACAGGGCCTCGAGCACGCCCTAGGCGAGTTAACCCAAGAAGACCGGGGGCGTATCTTTGGGACCAACGCCGCCGAGGTGTACCGTCTATCTAGCCACCCCTAAGCCGCACCCTGCGCCCGCATGCGGCAGTAGTTGGGGTCTTCGATCATGTTCAGATAGGCCTGGTAGAAGAGTTGGGCGACTTTGGGGTTTGGGCGGTGGGCCAGTCCCGGATGCGACTGGAGGTGGCGGTATTCCCAAGAGCGGGGCGCGGCGGCACGGTTGGCCTTCACCCAGCCGAGTTGCAGGCACTTGCAAGCCAGGCTCATCAGCGCGTAGTTCTCCTGCTGCAAACCGTAGGTGTAGACGAAGCTCAACTTTTGCACCGCCTCACGAGCAAACTCGAGGCTGTAGCAGGGCATTTGCAGCAGGAACCTGCCGATGGCGAGGGCTTCTCCTAGGTCATCCGAGTGAGGCAAAGGGGGTTGGGTGGGGGTGGGGATTGGATAGCTCAGCACGATGAAACTCCTGTTGCGTCCGGTGTGGTTACATCCTCCGGGAGGAAGGCTCGATCAGGTCGGTTTGCGGCGAGCCGCGGTGGCCCCGCAGCTCGTCGAGAATCTGGCGGGTCGAGGTGGTGAGCTGGTTCTGCAAGGTGGCAAAGCGGCTGGCCTCCTGACGGTCTAGGGAGATGCGCAGCTCTTCGATACGCTTGAGGTAGTCCGCGGTCCTGGCCCTGGCCTGGATGTCCTGCAACCCGCTCAGCAGGGTGAAAACCACGGCCAGACCTACCAGGCACAGCAGCCCGATCAGCCGGGTGGGCAGGACGTAATCGCCCAAAAAGAATAGGTTGACCGTTCCGAGGCGGAACAGGGTATTCCAGTTCGCTGCCGCGAAGACAACCGCGGCCAACGTCACCAGAATCAAGAGCCAGTTCGTGAGGCGCACGCTCCCCTCCTAAGGCCGGGTAAAGGGATGAAGCTGCGGCGCCTGGGGCACCGGCATGATCCCCAAAACCGCGCACAGCAGGTCCTCCTCGAGGCCCGCCGCGCACGCTACGCCCAAACCGCCTTCGATGTTGGTTAGGTCACGCAGCAAAGTGTGACCCAGAGTGGAATCCACCACGCTTCCCATGACCGTACGCGTATCCATACGGGCACATTAAGTACCGGGGCTGACGGCAGACTGAGTTGTGACTGAAAATATGCTGAATAAGCGATGTTTATCACGTTTTTAGCTCTGTGAGGGTGTAAGTTGAAACGATGGGATTCGACATACACGCATTGCTGGAGAGTATGGCCGGACCAGCCTGGCTGGCTGACCCCACCGGTAGGGTCGCCTATGCCAACACCGCAGCTCGTGCCTACAGCGTTTATCCCCCGGTCCACCCCGAAGAGGCCGGGGTGCTCGAGCAGGGGTGGAAGCAGGTCATGCATAGCGGCGCCCCCTTGAGCCTCACCCTGCGGTTGGGCCAGGGACAGGAGTATCGCCGCTTCGACTGTCGGTTGGCCCTGCTGGAACCGCTGTGCCTATTCACCTGCACCGAGGTGGAGACCCAGCTACGGGTCAATGAAGCCTTGCAGGAGCGCTGCGAGCGGCTGGAAATCCTGGTGGGCGGGGCCCCCCTGGGAGTCGCGCAGCTCGACTCCCAGCTGCGGTATCTGGAGGTGAACGAGGCCCTGGCCCGCTTCAATGGCCTGCGCCGCGAAGACCATCCGGGGCGCAGCCTGGCCGAAGTGATAGGGCCAAACGCCGAGCCTGTGGTGGCGCTGTGCCACCAGGTGCTACGAACCGGGGAGCCGGTGCTCCAGCGGCAGTTGGAGTTTGAGACCCCGGCGGGCCGCAGCTACTGGGAGGTGAGCCTCTACCCGATCCGCGGGGGGGCCGGCGTCACCGGGCTAGGGCTGGAGGCGCAGGATGTCACCGAGCGTGAGGTGGCCGCGCAGGAGCTGCGCCGCTCGGAGAAGCTGCTGCAAGACTCGATTGACTCTCTCACAAGCCACATCGCCATCCTCGACGGGGCGGGAACCATCCTCAAGGTCAATGCCGGCTGGCAAAAGTTTGCCGGGCTCAACAGGTTTCTCGACCACAACTATGGCATCGGCTCGAACTACCTCGAGGCCTGCCTGCCGGGCGACAAAGAGCCCGATGAATGCGATCCTTACGGGCTGGAAGCGGCCCAGGGCATCCGCGCGGTGATCGAGGGCGAGCAAGAAACCTTTGAGATGGAATACCCCTGCCACGCGCCGGAGGAATTGCGCTGGTTTGTGATGCGGGTGACCCGCTTCGAGAGCGCCGACGGGCTGCGGGTGGTGGTGGCCCACGATAACGTCACCGAGCGCAAACTCACCGAGCTGGCCCTGCGCGAGAGCGGGCGGCGGCTGCGCTTCACCCTGGAGGCAGCCCGGCTGGGCGACTGGGAGCTCGAGCTGAGCACCCGGAAGGCCACCCGCTCGCTGCTGCACGACCAAATCTTCGGCTACCCGGAGGGGGCAGGCGAGTGGAGCCTGGAGCGGTTTTTGGAGCACGTCCTGCCGGAGGACCGGGCGCGGGTGGAACAGTCTTTCGAGGAGGCTGTAGCCCAGCAGCAGGACTGGAGCTTTGAGTGCCGCATCCGGCGGGCCGACGGGGTGGTGCGCTGGATTTGGGCGAGGGGGAGCCACATCTACAGCGACTCCGGGGAACCCTCTTCGCTGGCCGGGCTGGTCCAAGACATCACCGAGCGCAAGAGGGCGGAGGAGCGGCTACGGGCGAGTGAGGAGCAGTTCCGCCGCACCGTGGAGGAGGCTCCCATCCCCATCATCATGCAGGCCGAGGACGGCGAGGTGTTGCAGATCAGCCGGACCTGGACCGAGCTGACCGGCTATTCCCTCTCCGACATCCCCACCTTCAACGCCTGGCTCTCCAGGGCCCATAGCTCCGGGGTCGACGCGGTGCGCAAGCGCATCTACACGCTGTTCCAGGGCAACGTTGGTATCGCCGAAGTGGAGTTTGAGATCGTGACCTGGAGCGGGGATGTGCGCACCTGGGCGCTGAGCGCCAGCTCACCGGGGTTCTTGAGCGACGGGCGGCGTTTTGTGGTGGGGATGGCGGTGGACATCACCGAGCGCAAAAGGGCCGAAGACGCCCTGCGCGAGAGCGAGCGCCGCTACCGCGAACTGGCCGAGGCCCAGAAGCGCTTTGTCAGCGACGCCTCACACGAACTGCGGGCCCCCCTCACCGCCATCCAGGGCAACTTAGAGTTGCTCCAGCGCTTTCAGATGAACCCGGCAGACCGCGAGGCAGCGTTGGAGGAAGCGGCCCGTGAGGCGGCTCGGTTGGGCCGCTTGGTGGGGGACATGCTCGCGCTGGCTCGAGGCGACGCCGGTTCAAAACTAAAGAAAGAGCCGGTGGCGCTCAAGGAAGTGTTGCTGGAGGCGTTCGGGGACTACCAGCGGCGCAGCAAAAACCACCGCTTTGAGCTTGGGGTGTTGGAAGAGGCCCAAGTCCAGGGGGAGCGGGACCGGCTCAAGCAGTTGGCGGTGATCCTCCTCGATAACGCGGTCAAATACACCCCTGCCGGTGGGCGCATACGGCTGGAGTTGACCCGGAACAAAAAGCTAGCGGTGTTCCGCATCCAAGACACCGGGGTGGGGATCGCACCCGAGCACGTCCCGCACGTCTTCGAGCGGTTTTACCGGGTGGATGAATCGCGCAACCAGCGCTCCGGCGGCAGCGGGCTGGGCCTCTCGATTGCCCAGTGGATCGTGGGCCAGCACGGCGGGGATATCCGGCTGGAGAGTGGGCTCGAGGTAGGCACCACCGTCACCGTTTCCCTGCCACTACAAAAGGGTTAGTGCACAGTCAAAGGCATCTTCCTACCGTGGTTTTCCTTTGTAACCGGACCTATGATGCTGCCATACCCCTACGATAAATTTTGTCTAAGTTTTTATTAATTCACATGTTATCTAAAACGCTATTCACGGTGGAATTTCGACACAAGCTGTACAACATACCCCGGAAGTATCGTTCTAGACACTACTACCCCTCAGATGAGCCTCAGCTTGCTTGGTCATATTAGGGTCATGGAGCAGGTTTGATGCGTACAGACCTCTCTTAAACCTTATGAAAGAGATGAGTCGCCCTCTCAATCAGGTTAGCCGCCTGTCCATCGCCCTAAGAGACTTGGACCGGGATGGGAAAGATGGTCAGCGGCTGAAAAAGGCCATTCAGGGTGCGCCTGGGGTGGTTTCAGTCTATGTCAGCTCGAGCACCGAGGTAGCCTATATCCTCTACGACCCTAGCCAAATCACCCCTGCCCAGCTCTACAAGATCGTTCAGGGAGAAGACATCCAGACCGAAGAGCAAATCCACTGGGGCACAAAAGATAATCTATACAGTGAGCAGTAATTGACCTACACGAAGATATTTTGGGGCCTCTGAGGAGTTTACGAGACAGTTTCGATTTTTAGACTGGTCCTATCCGCGTCCATCTTCCCCTGATAGGTGATTAACCCATAAAAAGGCGCCCAAGAAAATTTGGGCGCTCTCTTTAAGTTGCTACCCCGCGGCGCGGCGACCGGTGAAAAAGCTGACGATAAAGAGCACGAGGAACAAGATAAACAACACCTTAGCGATCCCCGCTGCGATCCCGGCCAAGCCGATAAACCCCAATATCCCGGCCACAATCGCTACAACTAGAAATAAAACGGCATAACTTAACATTTAACCCCCTTTTGACCCCGCCTTAAGGACGGCTTTTATTGAGCAGTACAGGGCCAACATAAGCATCTTGGCTGAAACATCCCTGTTGACCTCCTGAGGCCTTCCTGAGACCTTATCAGCCCGGTTTCAGCGCATGCTCAGAACCCTTTCAGCGAGCTGTGGGAGGCTACTATCTGGCTTTAGGCCAAGGTATCTGAGGAGGTACTGGATGACCCGAAAATCAGCTTTTCACACCCTCACAACCCTGATGCTATTGGCAGGAATCGCTCAGGCGCAGGGCCTCGAGCAAGGTCTGACGGCGGAGCAGTACAACACCCGAGCCCTCGAGCTGGCCGATAAGGCCAAGGCCCAGTACCCGGTGGCTTTCTACGACCTAATGGGCTGGAAAGAAGCGGTTCAGAACGCGGAGGCTGCGGTTAAAGCGGAGCCCGATAATCTCGATTACCAGCGCACCTTGGGGATGCTCTATACCCAAACTCAAGTTTGGTACAAGGCCTACCAGGTTTGGACCGGACTCGAGGCCAAAACCACCCTCGACCCTGAAGCCAAGGCTTGGGCGGCCCTGAGCGCCGCCCGCATCGGCTATATACGCATCATGAGCGGCAAGCCGGAAGAGGCCCAGCCCTTCCTCGAGGCCTCCTTGCGCTGGCAGAATAACCCCAAAGTGCAAGCCCTGCTCGAGCGCGCCGAAGGTAGAAGCAGCGCGATAAACGATCAGTAAATCCAACACACAACAAACCCCGGTTTTAGACCGGGGTTTTCGCTTTTATCCAAGATCAGGTTCGTGTCTGGAGCAATGTTTCTTCACTTGCTAGTTTAGTGTCCACTACCGGAAGTAGCAGAATCGGCCTAGGTCCGCGCTGGGGGCGCAAGCGCAGGCTTGCGGCCTCCCCGCATAAGGATGACCAAGGCCAAAATTGCCGCTCCCATCAAAGCGGAATAGGCCACGGCAGGAATGCTCCAGTTGCGCACTGCGATGCCCACCAAAGCCCATACCAGAACTGCAGTGTAGATAGCATCGCCTCGAGCCCGCATAAACGCCAAGCCCAAAGCAGTAGCAATAACAATAAGTACCACCGTCCAAGTCGCACCGCCACCCGTCCAGCCTGCAACGTACAGGGCCACACAAGCATTGGCGATGGTGGCAACGCTGATCCAGCCCAGATACAGGCTGAAGGGGGCGTTGACCACCCATAAATCCGACCCGCTCGCCGGGCGCAGGCCGATCTCGAGGCGGTTATAGACACCGATAAGGGTTAGCAGCAACCCCAGCATCAAAACCATCGAAAGGCCAACGTAACCATACTGCCAGGCCAAAATCCAAGCCCCGTTGAAAACGCAGCTCAGCACGAAGGGGAGCAGGATGCGCTCGGTCCGGGGGTTGCGCTGGCCTGCGGGAAGGGCCTGATACATCACAAAGGCGATCAGGCCTAGATAAATCAGACTCCAGATGCTGAAGACATAGTTGGCGGGGGTGAACACCACCGGGTAGATGTTGGAAATCTCCCCGGTGGTGCGTCCGCCCAGCACCGGCCCGACTGCGGCTAAGGTGTTGAGCACCAGGGTAGAGATTAGGGCTGCGACCGACAGAAAACGCCAAATCATCGAGGCTCCTTGGGCTTGGTGAGCAGGGCATCTATCCAGCCCTTGATGTTTTGGGGGGTCAGATACTCGCGCTGCACCACGTCCCAAACCATCTTACCCACCCCACCCAAGGCGATGTCGGTGAGAAGCCCTGGAGCCTGTCCTATCCGGTGTTCCTCCGGCCCGCCGGGATGGGTCGGAGACGGCGATGCGGGCCGGTGGGTGGGGGGGCTCGAGACCCGGTGGTCTCTCCCGCGGCCGGTCAAAACCCCTACCGCGACCCCGGCTACTGCGGCGACTGCCAGCGACTCCAGCGGCCTGCGGCGAATGGCCTCAGCGGAGTTGCTTACTACCGCGTTCATCTGCTCATTGAGCTGGTGGGTAGTCTCAGCGACGGTTTTCTGAAGGTGGTCTACGGTGTCTTTGAGGCTACCACCCAGCCCTTCCACCGTGCCTTGCAGCCGCTGGTGAACGTGATCCACGGTCCCGGTCACCTGACCCTGGAGGTGGTCCACGGTGCCCTGTACCTTGTCCTGAAGCTGGCCTACCGTGCCCACCACCCGGTCTTGCACCTCGGCGGTAGTTTGGGAGAGGCGGCGCTGGAGGTCGTCGGCGGTCTGGCCCAACTCCTCTCCCACCCGGCGAAAGGCATCCTTCAGCTTGGCCTTGGCGGCTTCGACCTCCTGGTCCGGGCTCATCTTTTGCGGATCGCGTACCATAGCATGCCTCCAGCTACCCCTAAGGTCAACAAGCCCATCACAGCGGCGGCCCCAGCGGGGGGCAGCCACACCCGCAGTTGCAGATAGCCCGCGGCCACCAGCCAACCCAGACCACCCAGCACCAAAGTTCCGGCCACCAAGATCAAGACGATAGCGATGAGTAGACCTTTGACGCTGCTACCGAGTTTCCTGGCCTCAGCCTCGACCAGCTCGACTACCCCGACCACCACGTCGCCTAAGGCTGTCATGGGATTTACCTGCGGTCCAGCATCCGCGAGAGCACCAGCCCCAGCCCGAAGGCCACCAGCACGCTCATCAGGGGGCGCTCCATCACCCGCTCCTCGAGGTTGGCGGTGAGCTCGCCGCCCTTGTCCCGCGCGGTGTGGAGTACATCCTTGGCCTGGTTGGCCACCTGACCGCCGCCGCTCAGCAGGCTCTCGGTCACGCTTTTGGCAGTGGAGGAGGCCGCGCCCTTGAGGCTTCCCATTAGGCTAGCCACATCGCTGCGCAGCGCTTGTAGGTCGTCGCGGAGGGATTGCAAATCATCGCTGGCTCCCGAATCGTTCAGGGCGGTTTTGGCCTTGTCCTTCAGGTCGTTGGCAGCACCCTCGACCTTGCCCTTGACATCCTGAGCAGCGTCTTCGGCCTTGGCCTTCACTTCAGCGGCCTTATCCTGAACTTTGTCTTTAATATCCTGCGGTTTAGGTTCCATAACCCTACCTCCCTTCAGCAAACTAGAAAGCAGGGCTGAGCCTGGGCTGATACCCGGCTGAGTATCCGCCTAGAAACGCTTGTAGTGGTTTGGATGCGGCTGTTCTACGACCCAAAGGTGTATCGGCTTATTATGTTTTCATCATAATCTGCCATAATACTTATGTGAGTAGTTCTGTTTTAAAGAAAGCTGTACAGACCCTCAAAGTCGGCAAAACCAGCGTCCGGCATACCCCCGATGGGCGGATTAGCGCCGGAGATGGGTTGCAAGCGCTGGGTCTGCCCCAAAGCGAACTTCAATCATTACTGGAAGCCCACGGCCTCGAGTACAGCCTCTACGATTTCGGCGAGGGCCGCGAGCCCGCCTTCTCCTTCGCCGAGTTTGCCCACCTGGCCTTCGCCCTCGATACCCCCGAAGCGCGGCGCTGGCGGGGCAAGGCCAGAGACCTGTTGTGGCGCTATCTTTCCGGCGATGTCCAGCTCGCCGCCGAAATCGCCGAGCGCAGCCCTTCTGCCGAACACCGGCGCTGGCTCTCGGCAAGGCTGGAAAGCACCGAGTCGCGCAAGCGCTTTATGTCCACCGTCGCCAAGCACGGCGGCGAGGGCCGGGTCTACCAGGAGGTCAGCTCGCTGTCCAACCAGAGCGTGCTCCAGATGAGCTCCGCCGACTTCCGCAAGCGCCGCCGGGTCAAGAACACCCGCGACGGCATGACCGCCGCCGAGCTGCTGCGGCTGAGCTACTTAGAGACCGCAAGCGCCAAGGCCATCGAGAAAAAGGGCGTCAAGGGCAACGAGCAAATCCTCAAACTGCACGCCAAGAACGCCGAGATCGAGCGCAGGCTGTGGGAGGAAACTGACCATAGCAGCGACGGCTAGGGCTTTACCGATACCTGAACGAGTCAGAGCCTCCCACACGGGAGGCTCTATTTTTACCTTACCAAAACAGATGTTTGTCGCGCCCAGCTGTACGTCTACAGCCCTCTTAAAAAGCCAAGCGGCTGATAAACCTTTGCCGACGGCTTGAGTTCTGCTCAATAAAACTCGAGCCCAAGGGTTTATCTGTGCCTACCGTCCTACCGAGCGCTGGGTTCGTTTGAGCGCCGCATCCAAGAACCAGGCATCCTGTTGCAAACGGCCAGCGCAGTCTTGCAGGAGAACCGCCAGTTCGGGCATCCCCGACTCCTCCAGACCCCAGGCCGCGGCTTGCAGACTCTTGTGCTGGTAGTGGTAATCCAGCACCAGCATGCGAAGCTGCGAGAAATGGGCTTTGAGGTCGTAGGAGCCATCCTCCATTGGCTCGTCGCAGGGGGGGGTGGGCTGGGCAAAGGGGGCGCTGTACTGCGCCACCTCGTCGAGTTCCCAGCGGCGGCGCTTGATCAGGATTTCGGTGATCTGCGAAAGCTGTTCGGGAGCCTCCAGACGCAAGGAGATGCGGTGCATCAAGCAGGTGCGGTCATAGATGTCTCGAATCCCCGCGAGGGTCTGGATAAGAAGCTGGGCGATGCGTTGATTGTGTTTATTCCGTTGTACCACCAAAGGTGGCCCCAGCAGCGGAACCTGTGAAAGGTCGGTTACATTTGTGGGCTGCCAACGCAAAAAATCGGCATCATTCATAAAGCTCCCCTAAAACCCCTCGAGCCTGAACCTATGGGCTGAGGGGGTTCTGAAAGCGGTCTGAGTTTAGGCTGAGCTTTTGCCAAAGCCCCGCTCATAACGCTGAAGCAGCGGGGTGACGCTGGTGCCGTGCAGCAGGATGCTCACCGCCACCACGGTGAGCGCGATTCGGCTTACCTCGTTGGCCCGCTCCCGGCCCAACCCCTCGCCGATGGCATAGGCCAGATAGTAGAGGCTTCCGATTCCGCGGATGCCCAGCCAGGCCACCAGCCCTTGCTGGCTGCGGGTGAGCGGTGAGCGCCGTAGGCAGAGCCAGACCGCCAGGGGACGCACCACCAGAAACAAAACCGCGGCCAGCGCCAAACCCCGCCAGTCCCAAGCCGGACCGACCAGCACCCCCACCAGGATCACGATGCCCAGGGCCAGAAACCGCTCGAGCACCTCGCCAAAACTGAGCACGTCGCGTAGCACCGCGCCCGAGGCCACCGCCGGATGGGCGAGGTCCTCCTCACGGAGTTCGCGCTCGAGCAGTGCCTCGGCGGGAAGACCCTGGTGGGCGGGCAGAGGTCGGGTCGGGGTGGGCGGCGCGTTATGACGGGTGATCCGCACTTCTGCTTGGCGTAAGCCCACCCCAGCAGCGAACACCGCCGGAAACCCCCAGGCGTGAACGTACTCGGCGGTGGAGTACGAAAGGGCGATCAGCGCCAGTAGCAGGGAATCGCTGCTGGCCTGTGGGTCGCGGGTGTGCTGGCGCACCCATATGGCGAGGCGGCCTAGCCCTAAGCCCAGGGCAAACCCCAGCCCCATCCCCGCGGGAACCGCCCACAGCAGGCGCTCCAGCGCCCACCCCCAGACCCATCCGCCCCACGCCCCCCCTGGGCCACCAACCCCAGCGCCAGCATCACAAAGGGAAACGCGGTGCCATCATTGAGCCCGGCCTCACCGGAGAGCGCGTAGCGCAGCCGGTCCTTGTCCTGGGCGTCCCCCACCGAGACCTCACTCGCCAGCACCGGGTCAGTGGGCGCTAAGACGGCGCCCAGCAACAGCGCCGCCGCCAGGGTCAGGCCGAGGGCGAGGTGGGCGAAAAGGGCCACCCCCAAGATGCTCAGCAGCATCACCGGCCCGGCCAGCCAAAAGGCCGCCTGCCAGGCAGGGTCGCGCGGGGAGAGGCGCAGCTTTAAGCCGCCTACGAATAGCGAGACGATCACCACGATCTCGGCGAGGCGCTCGAGCCGGTTGGCGTCGCCCAGGATGTCCACGCTGATCAGCCGTAAACCCAGCGGCCCTAGGCCCAGCCCTACGAGCAGATAGAGCGCTGCGTTGCTGACCGGCAGTGGGCGCAAGTAGGCCGAACCCAGCGCTACGAGCAGCAAAAATATACCTATCCAAAACGTCCAGGCTTGAAAATCCATGCCGTGCTCGACGGAGAGAAGTTCCTACAAAAGGGGTGGGTCAGACCTTGAGCAGCCCGACCCACTTGAAGATAGCGTCTCTAACGTACGCGGTGTGTCCCAGTGTCGTCGCCGGAGGGGCGGACGGTCTCCACTGTTTCGACCTCTCCGCCCCGCCCACCGCCGAAAGCTGCCAACCCGAGGATCAGACCCGCCGTCAGCAGCCAAATCCAGGCGGCGGTGCTGGCCGCACGGGCCGCGGTCCGGCTCACCTCGTCTATGGTTTGCTGGGTTTGGGTTCGGGCCTCGCTGAAGCGCTGCTGGATCACCTGGGCGACCTCCTGGGCTTGAGCCTGGCTCAGGCCCCGGCGCTGGAGGCGGCTGACAAAATCGGGGCCCTGTAAGGCCTGGCTCACGTTATCCAGTTGGCGACCCACCACCGCGCCGAGGTTGGAGAGGTTGCCCAAGTTATTGCTGATGTTGCGGGCGGCGTTGTTGATCACGCTGCTCACCACATCCGCGGCGGCCCCCACCTGCTGCTGGTTCAACTCGGGCACGGCTTGGGCGATGACGTCCACCAGCTCGTTGCGGTCAAACCCGCTGACCAGCGCTTGATACTGCTGCCCCAACCCCACCGAGTTGGCGGTGCCTTGAAGCCCACCGGGGCTGTTGGCGGCGGCGCCCACCGCTTGGGCTCCGGCGTTGAGCACCGAGCCCGCCACGTTGGTGGCGGTGTTGATTCCCCGGCTGAGCACGTTGGAGACCACCAGCGTGGAGAGGATCAACATCAGCATCCCGGTGAGCAAACCGTTGAAGCGGCCCTGGGCGGGGGTGAGAAAACCGGCCGCTCGAGCCGTGGTGACCCCCGCCAGGTAGGCGGAGAAAGCGGTGATGATGACGATATAGATCAGCCCGCCGATGGCTAGACTGCCCAAATCCACCCCGGCGGTCCCGGCAGAGAGCAGGCCCACCGCTAAGCCCAACACCAACAGGGCCACGTAGGTAACCACCCCAGCCAGCACCCCGGCAAATATACCTCCCCAGTGGATGCGTGAGCGCACCGCTACCGGAGCGGCATTGTCTCCATAGGCAATCATGTTCCCTCCTACCGCCGGTACCCAGACCCGTTAGCCTGCGCCGAAGGTCGGGCGTCCTCGGCCTCGGTAGGCCAGCCGGAGATGATCTCGGCGAGCTTTTCCATGTCGTCCTCGAGCATCTTCTGGGGGTCTGAGAAGACCTTGGCTACGGCCTCGCCCAAAGCCCCTGCCGGGGGGTTGTACTCCACGTGTACGGTGACCCGGCTGCCGCTGTTCTGCGGAGCTACGGTGATAAACCCATTGGTTTTGAGTGACCCCTCGGTGCTTTCCCAGGCCAGGCGGCTGGGTGGAGTCATATCGGTGGTGATGGCCTTCCAGGAGACCGGGATGCCCAGCGGCCCGCGCATCTTCCATTGCGAGGTATTGCTGTCGAGCATCTCCACCTTCTCCACGTGCGACATGAAGCGGTCAAAGTTCTGGTAGTTGGAGACATAGTCCCAGACCCGCTGCGGGCTGGCCTGAACGTCTACGCTGGCTTCGGCTTGGTACATAGTAACCTCCGACCCCGAGCCTAGCCAGGCCACCTGACCAACCCCTGTGCCATTGCTGAGCTTGGGCTGATGACAGAAAACCCGCTCTGTGGTCTTTGCCGGGCGGGCTGCTGAAAACCGCTTCCCCTGCCGGGGTCTATGAACCCGCTCCTCAGCCCGTCTTCAGACGCGACACAGCAAACCAACAGGGCCAACTTTTACGGTGACAGGCGGGTTATGGCGATGCGAACCGGCAGTTCTGAATTAGACCGAAAGATGCTCCGGCGGGCCTTAGAACTCGCCGAGGAGGGGCAGCGGAAGGGCTCGAGCCCGGTGGGTGCCCTCTTGCTCGGGCCCGCAGGCGAGATATTGGCGGAGGGGTTCAACCGGGTGCTGCTGCCCTGGGAACCTAATGCCCACCGCATCGGTCAGGCCAGCGTGGCGCACGCCGAGATGGACGTGCTGTTCCAGGTGGGCAAACCGGAGCGGCCCGAAGAATGCACCTTCTATACCTCGCTCGAGCCCTGCATCATGTGCGGCGGGGCCATCGGGATGCTCGCCATCGGGCGGGTGGTGTGGGCCTGCGACGACCCCTGGGGCGGGTCAGGCCGCCTGATTGGATGGAACGAACATCCCGCTTATAAAGCCATCCGCGTGGAGCCGCACCCTTTCCCCGACCTCGAGGCCTGGGG
The DNA here is from genome assembly GCA_040290005.1 of Meiothermus sp. Taxonomy (GTDB): domain Bacteria; phylum Deinococcota; class Deinococci; order Deinococcales; family Thermaceae; genus Meiothermus. The sequence goes on along the minus strand of PSMF01000009.1, from coordinate 22,946 downwards.
TGCCGCGCTGTTCGCCCCGGAGGCCCGCAAGGCCTATCCGCAGGAGGGCTGGTCGCTGTGGAAGAAGCGCTACCCCCAGGCCTGCGCCGAGGTCGAGACGACCCTACCCCAGTGACACCCAGTGGAGCTCTATTTTGATTATGGATACCAAAACCCACCAATCGTCCAGCAGCCCCAGCACGGTCTCCTCCAGGCCCCGGTATACGCCGGAAATCCTCCAGCCGCAGACCCCTAAAGCCCCCGCCGAAGGTCTGGTCTGTGACCTGGCGGGCCTGACGCTGGAGGTCAACAGCCTCGAGCGAGGATTGCTGTTTTACAAGGGCCTCTTCGGCTTTCCCCTGACCCGCTACGAGGAGGAGCGCGGGGTGGTGGAGTTTGGCCTGCCTTCAGGCCAGCGGCTTTGCCTGTGGAAGCCCCTCTCCCGGCAGGCCAACAGCCCCCGCTTGGCCTCGCTCGGGGCCAGGGGCGGCAGCCACGTGCATTTTGCCCTGCAAATCCCCCAAGGCAGCCGCGCGGCGGCCCAAGACCTGCTGCGCCGGGGCGGGGTGGAATGGCAGGAGATCGAGCTGGGGCCGGGGGATTTAGGGCTTTATTTCTTTGACCCCTTTGGGCACGACCTCGAGCTGCGTGAGGTCAGCCTGGACCCCGACGACCCGCGTCGCCCCCGCATCCCCCCCGCCGCGCGGTACAACCCGGAGTTTTTGCCGGTGGTGGGTCTACGCGAGGTGGCGCTGGCCTTCCAGGATTTTGACGCGATGCTGGAGCGCTTGCCCCGCACTTACGGTTTTACCTTTGTCGAGCAGATGGAGGAGCGGGCTTTTGCCCAGTTTGTGCTGGCGACCGAGCCCGAGAAGGACGGCGAGTTCACCCCCCGGCGCTGGCTCTACGCTTGGGACCCCCAGGTGGGTTTGGCCGAGATGCTGGGCGGGGAGCACGCCACCGTGCAGTTTTATGCCGATGTGGATTCGGTACAGGAGCGGGTGCGGGAGGCGGGGCTGGCTTTCGTCCGTGACCGACAGGGTTTGGCCGTACGTGACCCCGAAGGGCACGTGTTTGAGTTCCTCGAGCCGCCCCCGCCGGGTCTTCAAATTGCACCCTAGAAAGGTTAGCTATGGAAACCGCTCAAACCCAAACCACAGAGCCGATGCCCCACAACCCGGTGGCTCGGGCTTTTGTGGACGCGCTGCGTCAGGCCGAAACCAGCGGGGACTTGGCGTCCTTAGTGGGCCAGTTCGCCCCAGAGGCTGAGCTTTTACGGCTCAACGGCGAGCCCTACCGGGGTGTGGAAGGGGCGCGCGCTTTCTGGCAGGAGTATTTGGCCCACTTCGGGGTGATTGGCTCGAGGTTTAACCACGTCACCGAGGGCGAGAACGCCACCGTGTTGGAGTGGGTCTCGGAGGGCACGCTGGCCGATGGGCAGCCCCTGCGGTATCGCGGCGTGAGCGTGCTTGAGGCCGAGGGCGACAAAATCGCCCGCTTTCGCACCTACTACGATTCGGCGGTCTTCACACCCTTCGGCACCAAAAACACCCCCACCGAGGGGGAACCGCCTTCGGCGGGATAGGAGGTAGAGCATGGCAGACCGGCTCCCCAAAGAAGAAGCCATCACCGGCGACGTGGTGAACCCCCGCGATAACCTAGCCCCCCAGCCCGAACGCACCGTCGCCAACCGCCGCAACGACCCCAACGACCGGCAGGAGATCACCCAGGGCACCGGCCCCGAGGCCCTCATCGGGCATAGTGCAGCCACCGGCGAGCCCCTCACCAAGGCTGAGGTTTTCCCGCCGGGCAGCAGCATGCTCGAGGTGGACCGGGCCAGCCAGCCCAACCACCTCGGCCCGCAGCTCGAGGGAGCCGCCGAGACCAGGGTGGCTTCAGGCGAGCCCGACCCAGTGCATGCCTCGCCCTCGGCGGAGCATGACACCTTCGGGCGCAGCACCAGCTCTAGTGACTACGCCGCGCAGGCCCCGCTGACCACCGCCGAGGCCATTCGTGACGACTCCTCTACCGAGGATTTGCGGGTCGAAGAACGCCTGCACGAGCCCGACCGGTACGAGCCCGAATCCGGCTCTAGCGCGGGATGGCACGACGAAACCCCTGCTTATGATCCTAAGCTCGTCCGCGAAGGTGCCGCCACCGAAGCCAACCCGGAGCCTTCACAAAACGCCGACGCGCTCGAGGATCGGCCTAAAGAATAACTCAGGTCCCTCATCGCCAATATTTTTTAGGTAAATTGCGCTGTCCGTAGGGGCGAACCGGTGTGTTCGCCTCTAACTTGCTTAGGCACAATATGGGGTCCTGAGCCCAGCAAAATGGCTGGACGAAGTTGAGGGCAGACCCTGAGGTCTGCCCCTATAAGTCTATGACGAGCGCTGCGGCAGCAATCCCTTAGTCCATCTTGCTCTTGTCGTACTCAGGGTTGGGTCGCTCGCGCTCGCGGCGCATCGCGCCGTACTCGGGGTAGGCGTAGCCCGCGCTCCAATAGGCCGGGTAGCCATAATAGTCGTACACCGAGGCGTAGTAATCGTCGGACTTTTCCACCATATCGGGTTGGTAGGCCGGGCTCCCGCCTACGCGCTCTCGAGTCTGGGTAATGTAGACGGTGTGGTCGCTATAGTCTACGCTTTCTATCGCGTCCACCGGCAACAGACTGCGGTCGCGCCCGATGCCCAAAAACCCTCCGTGTCCGATCTCCATGAACCTCACCTTGCGCGCGTCCACGTCAATCAGCAGCCGGTCTACCCTGCCAATCTTCTCTCCAGCGCTGTCCTTGACGGTAAAACCGCGGATATCATGGTCGGGGTTTTCAAAGGTGTAATCGGAGTCGCCGACGGCCTGAAAACTGTGCAGTTTGTGGGTTCTGCTTTCCATCTAAGTCCACCTCCTTCTGCTAGTATCGGCAGAAGGACTGAAGCAATGCTGACCGCGGGCTGAACTCCGGCTGAAGGCGGTACTTGTGCGCTGTCTAACAGCGGTGCTGGGGGTTCTTGGCTATCTATGGATGAGTAACCTTATCGCAGCACACAATATCCACGGGGGCACATGGCCGTACAAACCGAAGCGGTTAAGAAGCAAAGCCTCTGGGAAGTTTTAGGGCCAGGTCTGGTCACCGGGGCCTCCGACGACGATCCCAGCGGCATCGGCACCTATTCGCAAGCCGGGGCGGCTTTTGGCTATGGCCTGCTATGGACCTTGCTCTTCACCTACCCGCTGATGGGGGCCATCCAGGAGATCGCCGCCCGCATCGGGCGGGTGACCGGGCGAGGTCTGGCAGGCAACATGCGCCGGGTTTACTCTCCCTGACTGCTCTACCCGGTGATCGGGCTGATGGTGGTGGCCAACGTAGTCAACATCGGGGCCGATTTGGCCGCGATGGGTGAGGCCAGCAAGCTGCTGCTGGGCGGGCCAGCGCTGGTCTACACGGCGATCCTGGCAGTGCTGAGCGCTGGGGCGATGATCTTCACCTCCTACCGGCGCTATTCCTCGATCCTCAAATGGCTCGCCGTAGTGTTGCTGGCCTACGTCGCGACGGCCTTTGTCACCCATGTGGATTGGGGGCAGGCCCTGCGGTCTACCCTGCTGCCCTCCTTCCACTTCCCGGCGGCGAGCATCGGCATGATCGTGGCAATTTTGGGCACCACCATCAGCCCCTATCTGTTTTTCTGGCAGGCCTCCGGCGAGGCGGAAGAACTCAAGGCGGTGGAAGAAGACCGACCGCTCAAACAGGCCCCCGAACAGGCTCCCCAGCAAATCTGGCGGATCAAGGCCGACACCTACTTGGGGATGGGAATCTCCAACCTGGTAGCTTTTTTCATCATGCTCACCGCCGCGGCTACGCTCCACGCCGCCGAGAAGACCAACATTAACTCGGCGGCACAGGCCGCGAGCGCCCTCGAGCCCATCGCCGGGTCTGCGGCCAAACTGCTCTTCGCCGTGGGCATCCTGGGCACCGGCCTGCTGGCGATACCGGTGCTGGCCGGGGCGGCGGCCTACGGGCTGGGCGAGGCGTTGCGCTGGCCGGCCGGCCTCGAGCGCAAACCTAAGGAGGCGGTGGGATTCTACGCGGTGATCGCGCTCTCCACGCTTTTAGGCCTGGGCATCAACTTAACCCCCATCAACCCGATGGACTCGCTGGTGATCTCGGCCATCGTCAACGGGGTGATCGCCGGGCCGATCATGGTGATCATGATGCTCTTGGCCTCTAACCCCAAGGTGATGGGCGAGTTCACCCTCTCCGGGCGCTTGAAAACCACCGGCTGGATCGCAACCGCGGTGATGCTCTTAGCGGCTGTGGGGCTTTTCGTCACCCTGGGCAAGTAGACTTTCAGCAAAAGTGGGGGCTAACCCCACCCTGACCCTCCTCGTAAAACGGGGGGGACAGCGTTGAGTCCTCCCAACAAAGAGCGGGGGGAGTTAGAAAAGAGTAGGAGCCACATCAGGACAATAAGCTTCACTACCTTCGCAATAGGCTCTTCTAACAAGCCTCGTACATGGACTGTGTACCACAGGCCTAAAAACAATCTCCGCGCATTCTCACGCGGAGATCACACCACCCATGACCCATCTGCTTTGGACCCTTACCGGTCGTTCCCCACCGGAGGGATATCCTCGTCATCGTTGGCCCCAATCTCGCTGGCGTTGCTGGCGTCGGGACCAGAGTCATCGTGGTCCTCTTGGGGGTCAGCCTCGAGACCCCGCGTGCCGTCAGTATTCGCTAAGGTGGGGTCTATATCGCCGTTGTCATCGCGCGGCATGGAATGGTCTAAGCCCTCGAGGGCCCGCTGTTTTTCGCGTTGTTCGGTCTGCGACTTGTCCACGGTGAACCTCCGCTTAGGCTTGGGGAATGGTGGGCCAAAGGCCCCGCTCAGGGATATCGTGCTGGGGAGGGATGCGTATCGGCTCGGGGCGAGTGGGTAGGGGAACTTCACCGATCTCGGGGGCAAAAGGCTCGGGGTAGGGCGGCGGCAGGGCCGGGCCTCTCGGGTCTTCCAGGGTGGGGATCCAGGTGTGCATGGTTTTCTCCTGCCCGTACCCTAAGGGTACGCACTGACCGGGCGCTGTGCCCGTCCTGAAGTCCTCCTGAAGAATAGAACTCGGGAATGGAAGCGATAAGATAAAAGCGTTGCGCCCCTGGGAAGAACAGGACCCGAATGCCAGATATTGATCAGCAAGCCTTGGAAACCCGGCTGAACGAACGCTTTTTACAGCGGGTCGCCGATAGCGCACCCAGCATCCTCTACGTCTTTGACCTGGAGACCGGCAGCAACCTCTATGTCAATGCGCGTATCACCGAGCTGCTCGGGTATACTCCTGAGGAAATACAAAACATGGGGGAGGCGCTGCTGCCCACCCTGATGCACCCCGAGGACTGGGCCGCGACCCCGCGTTTTCGGGCAGAGGTGCTGGGGCTGGCGGACGGGGAATTTCAGGAGCGCCAGTACCGGATGCACCGCAAGACCGGGGAGTGGCGCTGGTTTCAGGGGCGCGAGACGGTGTTCAGCCGGGACTCAGTGGGGCGGCCCCGGCTGCTTTTGGGGAGTGCTTTAGACATCACCGAGCAGCGGTTGGCCGAGGAGGCGCTACGGGCTTCGCAGACCAGGTTTGCGGTGGCCTTCAACACCAGCCCCATTGTCCTGACCATCACCCGCGTGGCCGACGGGCGGTTGGTCGAGGTGAACGACAGCTTCGCGCGGCTCTCGGGGTACTCCCGCGAAGAGGCGGTGGGCAAAACCCCCCTAGAGCTGGGGCTGTGGCTCGAGGAGGAGCAGTATCACCAGGGTCTGCAAGCGCTGCTCTCGGGCCGGACCCCGCGCGAGGTGGAAGCCCGCTTTCGCCTCAAGGACGGGAGTGTACGCACCGGCCTGCTCTCGGCCTCGCTGCTGGACATCGCAGGCCAAGCCCACATCCTGTCCGCCCTGACCGACATCACCGAGCGCAAAAGGGCCGAAGAACGGCTGCGCCAGCAGGCCGCCCTGATTGACCTCTCGTATGAGCCGATTCTGGCGTGGCACCCCCGCGACGGCATCGCCGAGTGGAACCGGGGTTGTGAGGCCCTGTACGGCTTTAGCAAGGCTGAAGCCTTAAGGAGGCGTTCGCACGACCTGCTCCAAACCGTACACCCGGTCCCGGTCGAGGAAATCTTGCGACAGCTCGAGCGCGAGGGAGTCTGGAGCGGTGAGCTACACCACACCACTAAGGACGGGCGGACCGTGATCGTGGAAAGCCGCCAGCAGCTGCTCGAGGTGGGCGGGGAGTGGCTGGTGCTGGAGACCAACCGCGACATCACCGAGCGCAAGGCGGCAGAAGCAGCCTCGGCCCGGCTAGCGGCGATCGTAGCCTCCTCCTCCGATGCCATCGTGAGCAAGACCCTACAGGGCATCGTCACCAGTTGGAACGCCGCCGCCGAGCGAATCTTCGGTTACACCGCGAGTGAGATGATCGGGCAATCCATCCTGCGCATCATCCCGCCGGAACGGCACGCCGAAGAGGCGATGATCCTAGGGCGGATCAGTGCCGGGGAGCCCATCGAGCACTTCGAGACGGTGCGGCTGACCAAGGACGGACGCCGTATTGACGTGTCGCTCACCATCTCGCCGGTGCGGGACTCGGGCGGGAAGATCATCGGGGCTTCCAACATCGTCCACGACATCACCGAGCGCAAGCGGGTGGAGGCTGAACTCCGCAAGAGTGAGGCACGGTTTCGCGCGGTGGCCGAGACGCTGCCGGGTTTTGTCTGGGTGGACCGGGTGGGCGGGCGCAACGAGTACATGAACGCCCGCTGGACCGAATACACCGGGCAGAGCGTGGAGGAGGCCAGGGACGGGGGCTGGCGCAAGGTAACCCACCCCGAGGACATCCCGGTGGTGGAGGCGCGGTGGGCTCAGAGCCAGGCCAGCGGGGAGCCCTACGAGCTCGAGCTGCGCCACCGCCGCACCGACGGCAGCTACGGCTGGTTTCTCGCCAGGGCGGTCCCCATCCGCGGCGAAGACGGGGAAATAGAGCGCTGGGTGGGCAGCTCGATTGACATTGACGAGCGCAAGCGGGCCGAGGAAGCCCTAAGGAAGAGTGAGGCCCGCTTCCGGGCGGTGCAGGAGACCAGCCCCGACGGGTTTATGGTCTTCGAGAGCGTGCGCGAGGGCGGCGCCATCGTGGATTTCCGCTGGGTCTACGTTAACCCCGCCGCCGAGACCACGGTGGGGCGCAAGGCCGAGACCCTGCTGGGCCGACGGCTGCTGGTGGAGATGCCCGGCAACCGCGAGGAGGGGCTGTTTGCAGCCTACGTGCGGGTGAGCGAGACCGGCGAGGTCTGGCAGCGGGAGTTCGCCTACCGCCACGAGGGGATGGACCGCTGGTTCCGCAGCACCGCCGTACAAGTGGGCGACGGCTTCGCGGTCTCTTTTGCCGACATCACCGAGCGCAAGCGGGCCGAAGCGGCCCTGCGCGAGCAGAGCGCAATCCTCGAGGCCATCAATTTGGGTTCGAAGACCCTGATCTACCTCAAAGACCGCGAGGGCCGCATCAAAACCGCGAATCCGGCGACCTTAGAGGCTATCGGTAAGCCTCCCGAGAAGGTGATCGGCAAAACCCACCTCGAGTACATGGATAACCCGGCGGAGGGTGCCCTGATCGCCGAGCACGACCGGAGGATCATCGAAGGGGGGAAGACCGAGACCTTCGAGGAGCTGTTGACGATGCCCGACGGGGTGCACACCTTTCTCTCGACCAAAACCCCCTACCGCGACGAGGCGGGCCGGGTGGTGGGCTTGGTCGGGGTGAGTTTTGACATTACCGAGCGGAAGCAGGCCGAGGAGGCCCTCAAGGAGAGTGAGGAGCGCAGCCGGAGCATTCTGGAGAGCATCAGCGATGCCTTCTTCGCCCTCGACCCCGACTGGAAGTTCACCTATGTCAACCACGAGGCCGAGCGGGTGCTGCTGCGCCCCAAGGAGGAGCTGCTGGGGCATAGCGTTTGGGAGGAGTTCCCCGAGGCGGTGGGCTCGACCTTTTACCGTGAATATCACCGCGCGGTCTCGGAGCGGGTGCCGGTCTCCTTCGAGGAGTTTTACGCGCCGCTAGGCAAGTGGTTCGAGGTCTCGGCCTATCCCTCAGGGCGTGGGCTATCGGTGTATTTCCGCGACGTCAGCGAGCGCAAGCGGGCCGACCTAGCCCTACGCGAGAGCGAGGAGCGTTACCGCAGCCTGTCCGAAGCCCAGAAGCGCTTTGTCAGCGACGCCTCGCACGAATTGCGCGCACCTCTCACCGCCATCCAAGGCAACTTAGAGCTGCTCCAGCGCTTCAACCTCAAAAAGGCCGACCGCGACATCGCTGTCGCGGAGGCCGTGCGGGAAGCTACCCGGCTGGGCCGCCTGGTTTCCGACCTGCTCGCGCTGGCGCGGGGCGACGCCGGGGCGGCAATCCGCCGCGACCGGGTCAACCTGAGCGAGGTGGTGGCCGAGGCGGTGGAGGAAGCCCGTCACCAGGCCAACGGTCGCCGACTGGAGCGGGCGCTCGAGCGGGAAGTCTGGCTCAGGGGGAACCGCGACCGGCTCAAACAGCTCGCCATCATCCTGCTGGAGAACGCCCTCAAATACAGCGGCCCCGACGGGCAGGTGAGGGTCGAGCTAAAGACCGACGGTGCCCAGGCCCGGCTCATCGTCCAAGACAACGGGATAGGCATCGCCGAGGCCGACTTGCCCAAGGTGTTCGAGCGTTTTTTCCGGGCTGATTTCTCCCGCCAGCGCGACCCCGGCGGCACCGGGCTGGGCCTTTCGATTGCCAAATGGGTCGTCGAGCAGCACGGCGGGGATATCCGGCTGGAAAGCGAGCTGGAAAAGGGCACCACGGCCATCGTTGAGTTGCCGAGAGAGGCCGGAGGCACAGAGCCGGAAGAGGCCAGCCGGAAATGAAGACAAAGTCAAGAATGGAAACCCTTTGGGAACGGTAAATCTCCGATCACAATTACCCTGTCCAGGACCTATGTACTGGCTTGGCTCTGAGCTCCACCCCGGCTGAACCCAGCTACCCCACCCCCCTATACCCCCTCCGTCTTCAGCCGCGCCTCAGCTTTGCGTCAGTCTCGGGTCAGACGACCCCCATAGCTTGAGAGGCGACATGAGAAGCTTCGAGCCCTATATCCCCTCCGTTCCCATCTACCCTCAAGCCCCCACCGACCCCTACGAGCGGCTGTTGCAATCAGTATCGCCCAGAATTCGCGAGCGGCTGTGTGCGGAAGGCCACAGCCGCAAGGTGGGTGTAGGCGAAGTCGTAGGGGCCATGGGCGAGCCGGTGGTCGGCCTGGTCGAGCGCGGCTGGTTCAAGCTGGTGCGCTTCACCGAACTGGGCGACGAACAGTTGCTCTCGATCCGCCAGCGCTGCGCTTTTTTTGGCCTAGAAAACCTAGGCCACGCCCACAGCTTAGCCCCGGAGGTCGTCGCCATCACCCCGGCGCAGGTACGGGTGTGGTCTTTTGAGCTCTTTGAGAGCATGGTCCGCGAGGAGCTCGAGCTCACCCGTGGGGTGCTCAACCTGCTGATCGAGCAGATTGAGGACGAAAACAACCTGCGGCTCTTGAACCAGTCGGCCAGAGTCCCCACCCGGCTGGCCCGGATGCTGCTGATCTACGCCCAGGAGGAGGGCAAAACCACGGCCTCGGGGCTATTCTTGCGGATGCCCTTCACCCAGTACGACCTGGCGCTGATGCTCGGCGTACGCCGCGAGACGGTAAACGTAAGCCTGATGGAGCTCGAGGAGTCGGGGCTGATCCGCCGCTCGGGGCGTGAGGTCTGGGTGGACGAGGCCAGGGTCTTAGCCCACCTCGAGAACGAGGGAGCCACCTACGGCATACCCCAGCTCGAAGCGCCCCGGCTGCCCCGGCGCAGCTTCGCTTCGCTCTCCTAGCTCCGTTCCAGATTCGTGAGGAGGTTGGAGGGCTAACCTTCCAACCCCTTCACCCTTTTGGAGGTTTCACCGTGCGACCCCAACCCCACTTCGCCAGTTTCTTCATGGGCGGTTTCGAGTGCTCCACCCACCGCCGACACGATGGGAGGCTGGACCTGCTCAAAAGCACCGGTCATGACGGGATGGCCGCCGCCGATTTCCGCCAACTGCAAAGCCTGGGCATCCGCACCGTGCGCAGCGGGCTGCGCTGGCACCGGATCGAGACCGAGCCGGGCCGCTACGACTTCTCCAGCGACCTGCCGATGATCCGGGCCGCGCAGGAGACCGGCACCCAGGTGATCTGGGACCTGTTCCACTACGGCTGGCCGGATTTCCTCGACCTGTTCTCACCGCTGTTCGTCGAGCACTTCCGCAGCTTCGCCGGGGCCGCCGCCCGGCTCCTGCGGAGCTATACCAGTGGCCCACTCTACTTGAGCCCGGTAAACGAGGTGTCCTTCTTCGCCTACGCTGCGGGCGACAAGCGCTTTTTCTACCCCTTCGAGGCGGGGCGGGGGCACGAGGTCAAAGACCAGCTGGTGCGGGCCGCCCTTGCCGCCACCGAGGCGGTGCGGGAGGCCGCGCCGGGGGTTCGCATCGTCCACCCTGAGCCGGTGATCCACCTCGCCGCCGACCCCGCCAACCCCGTCCTGGTCGCCGAGGCGGCGACCTACGAGGGGGCCCAGTACGAAGCCTGGGACATGTTGGCCGGGCGCATCCGACCCGAGCTGGGCGGGCGCGAAGACAGCCTGGACATCCTGGGCATCAACTTCTATCCCCATAACCAGTGGCTCCACTTCGGCTATGATCAGGAGGGCCGCCCCCTCCGCCCGGAAGACCCGCTCTACCGGCCCTTCCGCGAGATGCTGGCCGAGGTCTACGCCCGCTACCGCAGGCCCCTCTTTGTGTCTGAGACGGGGGCCGAGGGGGATGAACGACCGGGCTGGCTGGCCTACGTCATGGCCGAGGTGCGGGCCGCCCTCGAGGCGGGCATCCCGGTGCAGGGAGTCTGCCTCTACCCGGTCACCGACTACCCCGCTTGGGACGACGACCGGCACTGCCCCACCGGCCTGCTGAGCCACCCTAAGCCCGGTGGGAGCCGCGAGGTCTATGGGCCTCTGGCTGAAGAATTACGCCGCCAGCAGCGTCTGTTGGCCGACCTCGAGGTCAGGGTGTAAGGCTAACCTCGAGGCTTCTACATAACCATCTGTAGCGAGGTAGCGATTTCCGCTGCCCTGGCAGGGTCTGGGCCCTGTACCTCACGCAAAACTTTAGCCCTCTTCAGCCTGTGCTCAGGACGGGCTCAGGGAGGAGTCAAAGCGCTCCGGCAGTATTACTGCGTGACAACGGAGAGATTAACCCTGCTCTAGTGCGCTGGGTTGACCTTGTTAGTTTCAAGAAAGGAAGGTTATGAACTCGACGAACTATGACCTAGTTTGCTTTTCCCATTTGCGCTGGAACTTTGTATACCAACGCCCGCAACACCTAATGAGCCGTGCCGCCAAAACCCGGCGGGTGTTTTTCATCGAAGAGCCGATTTTTGAGGCTGGGACTAGCCCCAAACTCGAGACCTACCGCGACGGCGGGGTCACCGTGGTAACTCCCCATCTGCCGCAAGACTCCGGTGAAGACCGCACCGGCTGGCTACTGCGCGGCCTGGTGGACGAGCTTTTCCTCGAGCAGAGCGTCCGCGACTATGTGTTGTGGATTTATAGCCCCATGCCGGTCCCCTACCTGGCCTCGCTCAAGCCTAAAGCGGTGGTCTACGACTGCATGGACGAACTCGCCAACTTCCGCTTCGCCCCCTTCACCCTCAAACAGCGCGAACAGCAACTGCTGGGTTGGGCCGACGTGGTGTTCACCGGCGGGCAGAGCCTCTACGAGGCCAAGCTCGGCACCCACCCCAACCTGCACTGCTTCCCCTCCTCGGTGGACGTGGCTCACTTCGCCAAGGCCCGCCGCCCGCAGCTCGAGCCCCGCGACATGGCCCAGATCGGGCGGCCCCGGGTGGGTTTTTACGGGGTGATTGACGAGCGCATGGACATAGACCTGATTCGTGAGGTGGCCGAAGGGATGCCCGGTGTGGAGTTCGTGATGGTGGGCCCCTTTGCCAAGGTGGACCCCGCCGAGATGCCGCGGCTGCCCAACCTGCACTTCCTGGGCCAGAAAACCTATGCCGACCTGCCCTTCTACTTGGCCCACTGGGACGTCGCCATGCTCCCCTTCGCCCTCAACGACAGCACCAAGTTCATCTCTCCCACCAAGACCCCGGAATACCTGGCGGCGGGCAAACCGGTGGTCTCTACCCCCATCACCGACGTGGTGCGGCCTTACGGCGAGAAAGGGTTGGTCTATATCGCCGGGGACAGCCCCGCCTTCCAAAAAGCCATCCACCAAGCCCTATGCGAGGACCAGCGGGCCCGTCAGGCCCAGGCCGATGCCTTCATCGCCCGGATGTCCTGGGACCGCACCTGGGCCAGCATGGAGGCCGCGATTGACGCCGCGGTGGAGCACAACAAGACCGCAGTGCCCGGCGTCTCGGTCGCCACACCCACCCGCCCGGCCATCACCGGTGGGCGCAACCCGAACCAAGCCTAAGCGTTTTCCCGGCAGGGTGGGTGGCGGCTAACCCCACGCCCTACCGTTTTACATGGGCCACGGAGGAGGAACATGTTTGACTATCTGATTGTGGGAGCGGGATATGCGGGCTCGGTGCTGGCCGAACGGATTGCGAGCGAACTGGGCCTCAAGGTGTTGCTGGTGGACAAAAGACCGCACATCGGCGGCAACGCCTACGACACCTACGACGACAACGGTATCCTGATTCACCCCTACGGGCCGCACATCTTCCACACCAACTCCAAGGAAATCTTTGATTACCTCTCGCGTTTCACCCAGTGGCGCCCCTACGAGCACCGGGTGCTGGCGAGCGTGGATGGGCAGTTGGTGCCGATCCCCATCAACCTGGATACGGTAAACAAGCTCTACAACCTCAACCTCTCCAGCGACCAGCTCGAGGACTGGTTCGCCGCCCGCGCAGAGAAAAAAGAGCGCATCCTGACCAGTGAGGACGTGGTGGTCTCCAAGGTCGGGCGCGAGCTATACGAGAAGTTCTTCCGCGGCTACACCCGAAAGCAGTGGGGCTTAGACCCCTCCGAACTCGACGCCACCGTGACGGCCCGGGTCCCCACCCGCACCAACCGCGACGACCGCTACTTCACCGATAAATTCCAGGCCATGCCGCTCCACGGCTACACCCGGATGTTCGAGCGGATGCTGCGCCACCCTAACATCAAGGTGATGCTGGGCACCGACTACCGCGAGATCGTGGACTTGGTGCCCTGGGAGCGGATGATCTACACCGGCCCGATTGATGCCTTCTACAACTATAAATACGGCAAGCTGCCGTACCGGAGCCTCGAGTTCGTCCACCAGAACCTCAAGCAGGAGACCTTCCAGCCGGTGGGCACGGTGAACTACCCCAACGAGCACGGCTACACCCGCATCACCGAGTTCAAATACCTAACCGGGCAGAAGAACGATACCACCAGCATCGTCTACGAGTACCCGCGTCCCGAGGGCGACCCGTACTATCCGATTCCGGCGGCTGAGCCCAAGGCGCTGTACAAGCGCTACGAGGAGGACGCCAGGCGCGAGACCAAGGTGCGTTTTGTGGGGCGGCTGGCGACCTATCAATACTACAACATGGACCAGATCGTGGGGCAGGCACTGGCGACCTTTGAGAAGATCAAGGACGAACGGGCGGCGGAGGCCGTGGCCTAGCGATGTTTGAGGGGTTTGAGTTAGAGAACATCCACACCGGCGAGGCCACCTTGCGGGTCCGGCACGGCGGGAGCGGCCCGCCCCTACTGGTGCTCCACGGCCACCCACAAACCCACGTGATGTGGCACAAAATCGCACCCCGTCTGGCCGAGGACTTCACCGTGATCTGCCCCGACCTGCGCGGCTACGGCGGCAGCAGCAAGCCTCCCACCACCCCCGACCACGAGCCCTACAGCAAGCGGGCCATGGCACGGGACATGGTGGCGCTGATGCGCGGCTTTGGGTTTGAGGAGTTCTCGCTGGTGGGGCACGACCGGGGCGGGAGGGTGGCCTACCGGCTGGCCCTCGACCACCCCCAACACGTTCAGAGGCTCGCCGTGCTGGACATCGTGCCGACCGCAGAGATGTGGCGCAAGGCCGACAAGGAGTTCGGGCTAACCGACTGGCACTGGTTTTTCCTGGCTCAGCCCTACCCGTTCCCGGAGCGGATCATCCGCCAGAGCCCGGAAAACTTTTACTTCCCCAACCGGGGGAAGTTCGACCCCGAGGCCCTCGAGGACTACCTGCGGGCGGTGCGCAACCCGGCCACCGTTCACGCCATGTGCGAAGACTACCGCGCCGGAGCAACCTTCGACCACGCGCTCGACGAGGCCGACCGGGGCCACCGGTACATCTGCTGCCTGCTGCTGGTGCTGTGGGCCGGAAAGGACGAGCTGGGCAGGTGGTTCGACGTGCCGGAGGTCTGGCGCGGCTGGGCCGACGACGTACAGGGGCAAGCTGTAGACAGCGGGCACTTTCTGGCTGAAGAGGCCCCCGATGAGACATACGGCGCCCTCCAGGCTTTCCTAACCAACAAACCCCAACACGCCCAAACCACAGGCGATTAACGCTTAAAGGGCGGTGCCAAGACGAACATTCTAAGCTGATTGGGATGCTCGAGCGCCTTCGAGCGGCAAGCTCGACCAGCGGAAACCTCTTAGCCATAAGTTCATGCTTTCTTCAAAAGCGTTGCCTACACTCTCCAAAGAGGTTTTCATGCTCGACACCCTGCATCCCCGCCCGCAATTTCAGCGCAAGCATTGGCGCTCCTTGAACGGACGCTGGCAGTTTGCCTTCGACGACGAGGAGCGGTATAACCAGCCCTCGGAAGTCGCCTTTGACCGGGAAATTTGCGTGCCCTTCGCACCGGAGAGCCAAGCCAGCGGGATCATGGACACCCGCTATCACCCTGTGGTCTGGTACCGCACCGAAGTGCGGCTCACCGCCGCCGACCAGCCCCCGCCCGGAGGGCGATTGCTGCTGCATTTTGGCGCGGTGGACTACTACGCCAAGGTCTGGGCCGGTGGGCAACTAGTGGCCGAGCACACCGGGGGCTTCACCCCTTTTTACGCCGATGTGACCCACGCCGTGCAAAACAGAAGATTGGAGATCGTGGTGCGGGCCGAGGACGACCCGCAAGACCTGGCTAAACCCCGCGGCAAGCAGGACTGGCTCCCCGAGCCCCACGCCATCTGGTATCCGCGCACCACCGGCATCTGGCAGACGGTGTGGCTCGAGGCTGTCCCCGAGACCCGGATTGACACCCTGCGCTGGACACCTTATTTGGACAGTTGGGAGTTCGGGCTCGAGGTGGGCATCGAAGGCCCTTTGAAAACCGGTCTGACCCTGCGGGTGCGCCTGTTTGACAACGAGAACACCCTGGCCGACGACCGCTACTCGGTGCTGCGCCGCGAGACCACCCGCCGCGTAAGCATCGTGGACCCCGGCAACGACGACTTTTTGTCGCACACCCTGTGGAGCCCCAATAGCCCCCACCTCATCGAGGCCACCGTCGAGCTTTACGAGGGCGACACCGTGCTCGACCGCATCGAAAGCTACACCGCTATGCGCAACGTGGCGGTCTCGGGGAACCGCTTCCTGCTCAACGGACGCCCCTTCTACCTGCGGATGGTGCTCGACCAAGGCTACTGGCCGCAGTCGCTGATGACCCCTCCCGACGACGATGCGCTGCGCCGCGATGTCGAGTTGGTCAAGCGGATGGGTTTCAACGGGGTGAGAAAACACCAGAAGATTGAAGACCCGCGCTGGCTGTACTGGTGTGACCGGCTGGGCCTCTTAGTCTGGGGCGAGATGCCCAGCGCCTATCGCTTCACCTCGGTGGCGGTGGAGCGCACCAGCAGGGAGTGGGCCGAGGCCATCCGGCGCGACTACTCCCACCCCTGCATCGTGGCCTGGGTGCCGCTCAACGAGAGCTGGGGCGTACCGGACTTGCCCAACAACGCCGCCCACCGTAACTACGTGCAAGCCCTGTATCACCTCACCAAGACCCTCGACGCCACCCGGCCCGTGATCGGCAACGACGGCTGGGAAAACCTCGCCACCGATATCATCAGCATCCACGACTACACCGCCCAACCCGAGAAGCTGATACAGCGCTACGGCACCGCCGAAGCCGCCTGGCAGGTCTTGATTAATGAGCGGCCCGGAGGGCGCTCGCTGCTGCTGGGCGACTTCCAGCCAGAAGCCCACGCTCTAATGCTCTCGGAGTTCGGCGGTGTGTCGGTGAGCAGCCGCACCGAAGGCGGCTGGGGGTACAGCCAAGCCCTGAGCCCAGAGGAGTTTTTACAGCGCTACCAGCAGTTTATGCAGGCCTTAGCCCGCAGCAGCAGCCTGGCTGGGTTTTGCTACACCCAGTTCACCGACACCTTTCAGGAACAAAACGGCCTGCTCTACGCGGACCGCAGCCCTAAAGTGGACCTATTGGCGATTGCCCAGGCGACCTCGGGTAAGGCGTAACGTGTCAAACGTCTAACGACTAACATCAACCTAAACCCCTCCGCCCTGCGGGCACCTCCCCTGATGTGTTGAGCAAATAGCGTCCTGGACAGGATCTGATAATGCCATTCCCAAGGGGAGGCGGTGCTTTTACCCCCTTCTTTCAAGGGGGCCATCCGAGGTCACCAAAAGTAACAGGCTGTACCAAACTACCGCGATTGACGGGGAGATTCTGCCGCATCAATCCCCGAAAACGTTGACGAGACGAGCGAGCCGCGTAGGGCTGGGTCTCAGACCCAGCCCTGCATCAGCGTGCTCAGCGTGTTTATCGCATTCGACCTTCGTCGTTAGACCTCCGACGCCCTTATGAGTTCACAATCGTCCCGCCGTTGGGATGCAACACCTGCCCGGCGATGTAGGAGCTGTCCTGGGAGGCCAGAAATACATAGCTGGGCGCCACTTCCTCGGGCTGTCCGGGGCGGCCCATCGGCACATCTTTGCCAAAGTTTTCCACCTTTTCTTTGGGGAAGGTGGAGGGGATGAGTGGGGTCCAGATGGGGCCGGGGGCCACCGCGTTGACCCGGATGCCCTTTTGGGCCAGGGCCTGCGAAAGCGAACGGGTAAAGGCGATGATGGCCCCTTTGGTACTGGAGTAGTCAAGCAGGGCTTCGCCGCCCTTGTAGGCCGTCACCGAGGCGGTGTTGATGATGGCGCTACCCTCCTTGAGGTGCGGCAGGGCCGCCTTGACCAGATAAAACTGGGCGAAGAGGTTGGTGCGGAAGGTGCGCTCGAGCTGCTCGGCGCTGATCTTCTCGATGTCGTCCTGGGGGTGCTGCTCGGCGGCATTGTTGACCAAAACATCCAGATGACCCAACTCGCGCACGGTCTGCTCGACTACCGCTTTGCAGAAGTTCTCGTCACCCACATCCCCGGCGATGGTGAGGCAGCGGCGGCCCCGCTCTTCGACCATGCGCTGGGTTTCCTGGGCGTCCCGGTGCTCCTCGAGGTAGACAATAGCGACGTCGGCCCCTTCCATCGCATAGGCCAGGGCCACCGCACGGCCTATGCCCGAATCGCCACCGGTGATCAAGGCTACCTTGCCTTCAAGTTTCCCCGCCGCCTTGTAGCTCGACAGGTCGCTGTCGGGCTTTGGGTCCATCTTGTACTCGCGTCCTGGACGCTGATCTTGAGTCTGAGCTTTCGGCATAGCTACCCTCCAACGATGAAGGTACGGGACCGCTCTGAAACCCGATTGAACCTCAACTGAGGTTTGGCTTAAGCGTTCAGAAGGCCTCTATGGCACTGTCTTCATCTTCATCTCAGGCCCACGTCAGCTTGGGTTCAGTGCGGTTTCAGAGGGCCTAATTACCGTAGCATCGGAGGTGTGGCCTATGTCTAGAGGGGATAAATCTGCCTATACCGGCAAACAGAAGCGGCAAGCCGAACATATCGAGAAGAGCTACGAGGACCGCGGGGTTTCCAAAGACCGCGCCGAACAAATTGCTTGGGCCACGGTGAACAAGCAGGATGGCGGCGGCAAACGCTCGGGTTCGGGTCGCGGCCACTCCTCGGACAACAAGAGCGGGCAGGGCTCGAGCAGCGCCCGTAGCGAGGCCGCCAAAAAAGGCTGGGATACTCGGCGGCGCAACGCCAAAAGCAAATAAACCAGTAGGAGTGGGAAGCCAGTTTTGCGCCTCCCGCTTTCCTTTATTGCCTTTTTACTGCTCGCGCAGCACGTACCCGGCCCCGCGTATGGTTTGAATCAGGCGGGGCTCACCCTCGGCCTCGAGCTTCTGCCGAAGTTGCTTGACGTAAACCTCCACCACGTTAGCGTCACCAAAGAAGTCGGTGCCCCAAACCTTGTCCAGCAGGAGCTGTTTGCTCATCACCCGCTCGGGGTGTTCCATGAAGGTCTGGAGCAGGCGGAACTCCAAGCTGGTCAGGGTGATGTCGCGGCCTTTGCGCTTGACCGTGAAGCTCTCGGCGTTCATCTCCAGGTCGGCAAAATGCAAAACGCTGGGGGCTTCGGCCTGGTGACGGCGCAACAGGCTGCGCACCCGCGCCATCAGCACGTCAAAGCTGATCGGCTTGGTCACGTAATCGTCGGCACCGGTGTCGAGGCCGTGCACCTGGTCCTCGGGAGCGTCCCGCGCGGTGAGCATGATGATGGGCAGCTTCTCGTCGGCGGCGCGGAAGCGTTTGAGCACTTCTAAACCGTCAAGCCCCGGCATCATCACATCTAAAATCACGATATCGGGGTAGCGTGCTCTGGCCTGGCTGAGACCCGCCTCACCGGTCTCGGCCACATCCACCGCGTAGCCCTCGTAGGAGAGGCCGCGTTTTAGAAAGCTACGTACACTCGAGTCATCGTCAATTACCAAAATGCGCTGCATAAACCTCCGACCCCTGAATAGTCTTGGTAATTAAGCTGAATAATGGCTGAGTATCATTGTATACACCTCGGGAGATTTTGGAAGTCGCTGGCGCTGGGCAACGAGTCGGGAGCCGAAAGCTAAAAGCCGAAGACCACAACCGTAATCCAGTCTGGCAGAGCAAACCCCGGCTTTCACCAACCCTCGTGCAGACGAGAAGGGGCCGTCTTTCTGCTTTTCATCCCGTGACTAGCGCCAGTTCTTCAGGCCCTACCCCAGTAGCCCCTATTGCTTAACAAATCTTCATCCAGACCCTAATGCCTCTTTTTCAGCTTCTAATCAGCCGGACCACAGTTGCCCTTCAGTCGAAATCCATACGCTCATCTCGCAATACCCAAGAGCGGCAAGGCCGCTTAGAAAGGAGAGGGTGTATGGATTGGATTATCGCTATTCTGGTCGGAGCTTTGATCGGTTGGTTGGCTAGCTTGGTGATGGGTACCGACGCGCGCCAGGGTGCGCTCGCCAACATCATCATCGGTATCGTGGGCTCAGCACTGGGCCGCTGGCTGTTCGGCGATGTGCTGCACATCGGCGGCGCGGTAGCAGCAGGCAGCT
This sequence comes from Meiothermus sp., assembly GCA_040290005.1. GTDB lineage: Bacteria > Deinococcota > Deinococci > Deinococcales > Thermaceae > Meiothermus. The sequence goes on along the minus strand of PSMF01000009.1, from coordinate 3,471 downwards.
TCTCGCTGATCGGGCTGCTGTGGGGCGTGCTGGGCGCCATCGTGCTGATCTTTATTTTGAGGGCGGTTCGCGTCCTGTAAACCCGAAGTTCCGCCGTGGGGCATGGAGTCAGCAAGCTGCACTCTTTGCCCCACAAAGTTTGGTAAGGCCAAAGCTGATCTAGAGGATAATCAACCTTCTTACAGGGAAGACTTAAGGGAGAAGTCGTTGACCCCAACCATAGGAGCCGCGATGTACCAAGCCAAGGCAGCCGTCACCGTTCCAGCCGAAATCGGCGAGGTATGGACCTACATATCCGACTATCAAAACTTCGACCGCTTTATGTCGCACATCCAAAGGGTAGAGATGATAGGCGACCGCACCTCACAGTGGCAGCTGGGCGGCCCGCTGGGCATCCCGGTCACCTGGAAGGCCGTGACCACGGTGATGGACCCGGCCCGGGAGCTGGCCTGGCAGAGCATCGAGGGAGACATCAAAACCCACGGCTCGATCCTGCTCGAGCCCGACGGGGGCGGAACCCGCGTCTCGGTGGACCTCGAGTACGCTCCGCCCGGTGGGGTGGTGGGCGAGGCTTTTGCTAAGATTTTCGCCAACCCCCAGAAGATGCTAGAGGACGATCTGAACAACCTAGCCCACATCGTCGCCGGTTGGCCCCACGAGCCCGCCCAACCCGAAGGCGAGGCCTCGCAGAAGTCGTCCACACCCAACCCGCTGGAGTCCGAGCTGGTAGAGAAGAGCAATGAGCCGTGAGCTAAAAGCGGATGTGGGACGTAGGCTATAGGGTGTAGAAACTGCCCTTTTCCCACGCCCTATTTTTGCTTATCGCTAAGGTGTCTATGCGAGCCACCCTCATCCATAACCCCAACGCAGGCGGGGCCAACGCCCTGAGCAGCAACGATCTGCTGCTCACCCTCAAAAATGCAGGCTACGAAGCCTGGTACTCGCCCACCGAAACCCCCGAAGAGCTCGATCAAGTGTTGGCCCAGCCGACCGACCTGGTGGTGGCGGCGGGCGGCGATGGCACTGTCCGGGCGGTGGCGGAGCGGCTGGCAGGCCAGGGCACTCCCTTGGCGGTAGTGCCGATGGGCACGGCGAACAACGTCGCGGGGGCGCTGGGGATATTCGGCCAGCCGCCGCTCAAAATCCTGGGGGGCTTGGCGGAACCGCGCAAAAGGCCGATGGATGCCGGGCGGGTTCGCGCCCCGTGGGGGGAGGATTTCTTCCTCGAGGCCGCCGGCTGGGGCTTGTTCGCCTCCACCCTGCATGTCTACGACCCCGAGGGCGAGAAGAGCGTGTTGCGCGGCATCCAAGCCGGTTTGCGGACCGTCACCGACTTCCAGGCCAAGCAACTGCGGATGTGGTGCGACGGCGAGGAGGTAAACGAGCCGCTGCTACTGCTGGAGGCGATGAACACCCCAGCCCTCAGCCACCGGGTGCGTCTGGCCCCCCAGGCCGACCCGGCGGACGGGCTGCTGGACGTGGTAACGGTGGCCGATACCGCCCGGGTGAACGTGCTCTCCTACATCACCGGGCTGCTCGGCGAGCGGCTGGAGGAGTTGCCTAACGTGAGTATACGGCGCTGTAAGCAGGTGCGGCTGGAGTGGGACGGCTCCCCCTTCCACCTCGATGCTGAGGTCCACAACCAGGACGAGCCCGGCGAGATCGAGGTTGAGGTCTGGCCCGGCGCGCTGGAAATCTGGCTCCCGGCGCTGGAGGAGACCCAGCCCGCGCCGGGGGGCTCGGGGGTCCGGGTTCCAGGAGCCGTCTAACGGAAACTGCTATGAGAACCGCATTCTTAGGGGACACCAACGACCTATTAAGGACGCGTCTCGAGGCCTATGGCTGGGTTTCGGCCAGCACCCCACCGCCCGGCAAACCCAGCACCGAGGAAGCCCCAGGGGGCAAACTGGCCCCCGGCGAGGTGGCTGAGTCGGGAGCCACGCCTGCCCCCGCTGGCGTCGTCCCTAAGGGGATGATGCGCATAGACCTGCACTGCCACAGCGAAGCCTCGCACGACTGCGGCACCCCGCTTTCCAGCTTCCCACAGCGCTGCGCGGCGCGGGGCATCAGCGTGCAGGCCATCACCGACCACAACGAAATCTGGGGCGGACAAAAGTTGCAAGAAATTGCTCAGGGAACGGGCCTTACCGTGATCGTGGGCGAGGAGGTCTCGACCTGCGACGGGGAGATCGTGGGGCTATTCCTGAAGGAAAAAATCCCCGCCGAACTCAGCGCCGAGGAGACTATCGCCCGCATTAAGTCCCAAGGCGGGCTGGTGTTGTTGCCCCACGGCTTTGACCCGCTCAAACGCTGGCGACTGCGCCCAGAGGCACTCGACCGGGTGGGCAACGACATAGACATCATCGAAACCTTCAACGCCCGCATCTCCAGGCCGCGCTGGAACCGCGTCGCCATGCGCTGGGCCGAGGCCCACGGGCGGCCCAAAAGTGCAGGCTCCGATGCCCACACCCTGGCCCAGGTGGGCGATGCTTGGGTGCAGACCTCCATCAGGCCGATCAACGGGCCACAGGACTTGCTCGAAGCCCTCCGCGCGGGCATAGTGATGGGCCAGTGGACCCACCCCGCCCTCGCCTTCGCTTACAAGATGTGGGATTTTGCCAAACGTAGGGTGCAGGGCGCAGTGTAGGGCTGGTCGAGTACCTAAAGACAAAAACCGCTTCACGTCTACAGCGGGAATTTCCCGGTCTTGATTCTAGCCTCGCGGACGTGGGGCGGCATTTGTCTTGAGGTTTCAGCCCCGTCTGAGGTTCAATGCTCATCATTAGCTGACTGGTAAACTCGGTTAGGAATGACCGAACCTCCCGCCGAGTTCCGTGAGCGCGTCCTGGAACCGATCCGGCAGATTCCCCTGGACGGGTGATGACGTATGGACAAGTTGCCTTGTGCGTGGGGTTTCCTGCCCACGCCCGGCACGTGGGATTCGCTCTCAACGGTCTTCGGCCCGAGGAGAGCGACATACCCTGGCAACGCGTAATCAACACCCAAGGCCGCATCAGCACGTACAAAGTGGGTTCGGGGGAGTTGCAGCGGGCTCTGCTCGAGAGTGAAGGCGTAGCATTTGACTCGAGCGGGCGCTGCGGCCTCAAACGGTTCCAGTGGTGGCCGGAACCGGAAAATACAGCGGTTGATACGGAACGCTGAGATCAGCCAACCCGGCACACTCGGGGACAGACCCCTCGCTGTTAGCCGTGGACTTTGGTCTGGGTCGGCACTGAGAGCAGCTCGGCGAAATGCCCCTTTAGCTCGTCCCATTCGATGGCGGTCTGCCTGCCGTGGTCGAACTCCTGGTTCATCCAGTCCGCAATCTTTTGCACGAGCGGGTCGGTCTTGGGAAGCTCGTGCCCGGTGTGCTGCTTGACGACAAAGATCAGCCCGGCCAATCCAGATTCCTTGGTTTCGACGGTCAGGGGTAAGCCGCCTTGTTGCCCGTCGCGGTGGGTGGTCTCGGTG
>PSMF01000137.1:7492-8081 GCA_040290005.1 Meiothermus sp. | reverse complement strand
AGCAGGAGGCCACTACCAGTGCCCACAGTCTAGCCCGAAAGTAAGGAGTTGCCAGCACGACTAGCACTCCCGATCGAAAGGAACCCGATCCTCGTTACCCCTAGCCGGGCCGCGAGGTGATCGTAGTGCATTTTTAGCCTTGGAGCAACACCCAGGCCCTGCGGGGTTCCATGGAATCCAGGCGGATGTGCCCACCCTGCACGGGGTACTCCCGGCAGCTCAGGGCATCGACAAGTCGGGTTCCTTCGGGGAAACCCGCGGGGAGAATAAGGCTGCGGGGCACGTGGGTATTGTTGAGCACTACCAGCACCCGCTCCTCCCCCAGGATTCGGTAAAAGGAGAACAACCGGTCCTCGGCATAGGCCACTTTAAATTCGCCCCGACGCAAGGCCGGTTGAGCTCGCCGTAGGGCCAAGAGTTGCTTCACCGTGTGGCGGATCGGCTGGCTCCAGCGGCTCTCTTCCCACACCATCGGCCTACGGCAGTCAGGGTCGTGACCACCTTCCATCCCGTTCTCGTCACCGTAGTAGAGCATCGGGGCGCCGGGGTAGGTGAGGAGGAAGGTGAAGAGGAGCTGCACGGCCTCGCG
>PSMF01000137.1:0-7443 GCA_040290005.1 Meiothermus sp. | reverse complement strand
CAGGAGGGTCATCATCCCCCACTCCGAACCCTCGGGCAGCCGCTCACGCAGCAGGGTGAGGGCGCGGGCGAAGCTGTCGGCGGCCAGGGCGTTCTTGAGGAAGAAGTCGAAAAGCAGGTCGCGCAGCCGGTAGTGCATGGCCCCGTCGAAGGTGTCGCCCTGCAGGAAGGGCCAGGGGTCACGCCACTCCTCAGCCACCAGGTAGGCTTCGGGATAGCGTGCCTTCACCGTCTGCCGCAGGCGGCGCCAGAAAGGGGGCTCGAGCTCGTAGGCCACGTCCATGCGCCAGCCGTCGATGCCGCGCCCCAGCCAGTGCAGTACCACCTCGTGCACGAAGGCTTCTACCTCGGGGTTCTTGGCGTTAAGCCGGGGCAGCCAGCCTACCCCGCCACAGGTGGCGTAGTTGGGCAGCTCCGGCCGCAGGGGGAAGCTGTAGGGCATGAACCAGTCGCGGTAGGGCGAGCGCTCGCCCTTCTCGAGCACGTCCTTGAAGGGTGCGAAGCCCACTCCGCAGTGGTTGAACACCCCGTCGAGCACCAGCCGCATGTCCCGCTTCTTGACCTCCCGCACCAGGCGGTCGAAGGTGGCGTCGTCGCCAAAGTGGGGATCAATCTGAAAGTAGTCGTAGGTGTCGTACTTGTGGTTGGTGGCGGCCTTGAAGATGGGGGTCAGGTAGATGGCGTTGCAACCCAGGCCGGCGATGTAGTCCAGGCCCTCGATGATGCCCTCGAGGTCCCCCCCGAGAAAGTTCTCCCGCGTGGGGGCGGTTCCCCAGGGCTCGGTGCCGGGCGGGTCGTTGGCGGGGTCGCCGTTTCGGAAGCGCTCGGGGAAGATCTGGTAAAAGATGGCGTCTTTAACCCAGTCGGGGATCTGCACAGCGCTACTCCTTGAGGCCGGTGTTGGTGATGCCGGCGATGAACTGCCGCTGCGCGGCGAGGAAAGCCAGAATGGCGGGCAATGTGACGATGGTAGCGGCGGCGCTCAAGAGCGTCCAGAACACCCCATACTGCCCCTGGAACATCGCCAGGCCCACCTGCACGGTGCGCATGTCCGGCGAGTTGGTCACGATCAGCGGCCACAGGAAGTCGTTCCAGGCGAATAGGAAAGAAAATATCGCGCTGGCCGCGATCACCGGGGTGGACAGGGGCAGCACGATGCGGAAAAAGATGGTCAGGCGCCCAGCTCCGTCCATCAGGGCGGCTTCCTCGAGCTCTCTGGGCAGCGATAGGAAGAACTGGCGGAAGAGGAAGATCGCGAAGGCCGAGACCGCCCGCGGGATGATGAGGGCGTTGTAGGTGTCGATCCAACCCAGAGCGTTTACCACCAGGAAGCTGGGGATGAGGGTCACGGGGAAAGGGATCATCATGGTGCCCAACACCCCGAAGAACAACAGGTTGCGCCCCGCAAAGCGCATCCGGGCGAGGGCGTAGCCGGCCATGGCCGAGAAGAGGGTCTGGGCCAGGACGATCCCCACCGTCATCACCGCGCTGTTGAGGAAGAAGCGGGGGAAGGGTGCAGCCTGCCAGGCTCTGATGAAATTAGTCCACTCGAAGTGCGTGGGAAACAGCAGAGGCGGCTGATATAAGGCGCTCTCGGGCTTGAGCGCGGTGGTCAGCATCCACAAGAAGGGCATGGCCGAGAGGAAGGCCCCGCCTGCGAGCAGCAGGCGGACGAGGGCGGTCCGCAGCGCCCTAGCCTTCACCCTGTCCCCCTCCCCGACTCAGCCGGAACTGGACCACGGTCACAACGAAGATCAGCGCAAACATCACATAGGCCACCGCCGAGGCGAAGCCCAGCTCGCTGTAGCGGAAGGCCTGGCGGTAGAGGTAGTAGCCCAGCACGTCGGTGCTGCTCAGCGGCCCGCCGGAGGTCATCACGTAGACGAGGTCGAAGACCTGGAAGGCGTCGATGAGGGCGGTGACGATCAGGAAGAAGGTGGTGGGGGCGAGCAGGGGGAGGGTGATGTGGCGGAACTGCTGCCAGGGGCCCGCCCCGTCGAGCTGGGCCGCCTCGTAGTAGGCCCTGGGAATGCCCTGTAGGGCCGCGAGGTAGACCACCATGTTGAAGCCCACCCGCTTCCATACCCCCACCACGACCACCGCCGCCAGGGCCCAGGAGGGGTCGCTGAGCCAGGAAGGGCCCTCGAGGCCCACCGCCAAAAGCCCCCGGTTCACCACCCCCTGGGTGGGGTCGAAGAGGTACTTCCACACCACCCCGCTGGCCACGGTGGGGGTGATCACCGGCAGGAAGTAGAGCACCCGGTAGACGGACTGCCCCAGGATGGGCTGGTTGAGCAGCACGGCCACCCCCAGGCCGAGGGCCAGCGCTAAGAGGGTCACCCCGCCCGCGTAGAGCAGGGTAACCCGGAGCGAGTTCCAGAACTCCCCGGAGGCCAGCAGCCGCGCGTAGTTGGCCAGCCCCACGAACTCGCGGGCGGGAGAGAGGCCGTTCCACTCGAAAAGCGAGAGGTAGAGCGAGTACAGCGCCGGATAGAGGTTGAAGGTACCCAGCACCGCCACCGTGGGCAGCAGGAAGAACAGGACAGCTGGCCACTCGCCCAGGGTCCGCCTCCACCAGGAGGCCTTGGAAGGCGTTTTCTGGAGGCGAACCCCATTCACCATAGGCTCCTCAGGTCTAGCGCAGCAGTGGCGTCACTTCCTGGGCCGCCCGGTCGAGCGCCTCCTTAGGGCTAAGGCGCCCCAGCAGCGCTTCCTGGACGTACTTGGCGAAGACGTCGGAGATCTGGGGGTAGCGGGCCACCGGCGGGCGCGGCTTGGCGAAGGCCATCGAGTCGACGAAGGGCCGCATGAGGGGGCGGGCGTTGCTCACCCAGGCCCGGTAGGCCGGGTCGTTGGCCACCGAGCGGCGCACCGGCAGGAAGCCGGTGCCCCGGTCCCACTCCACCTGCACGGGCGTGCTGCTGAACCAGTTGATGAAGTCCCAGGCGGCCTTGGCCGTGGCCACGTCGGCGTTCTGGAAGATGAAGATCTGCTCGCCGCCCATGTTGGTGGCCGGGCGCCCGCCCGGGGCGAAGGGGAAGGCAGCCGCCCCGAGCTCGAAGTTGACCTGCTGCGGGAAGAACTGCGTCATCCACGAACCGTCCATCACCATGGCGGCCTCGCCGCGCCCGAAGAGGCCCCACGGGGCCACGGGGGCCACCTTCTCCTTCTGCACCAGGTCCACCAGGAACTGCAGGGCCCGCACACCCTGGGCCGAGTTGAAAGCCGGGGCGGTGTTGTTAGCGTCCAGGAACTCGGCCCCCGCACCCCAGAAGTACACCTGGGTCTGCCAAGTGGTGCCCTCGCCGCCTTGGGTGAAGAGTTCTATACCCCACTTTCCGGTCTTCTCCTTGATCTGCTTAGCAAAGCGCAAGAGTTCGTCCCAGTTGCGCGGGGGACGGTTGGGGTCAAGCCCGGCAGCCCGGAAAAGGTTCTTGTTCCAGAACAGCCCAAGGTTAGAAGCGCTCACCGGCAGGCTGTAGCGCTTACCCTGGTAGAGCCCGTAGACCAGGGGTCCGGGGAAGTAGTCGGCGAGATTGAGGTTGCTCTGGCGGATATAGTCATCGAGCGGGGCTAGCGCACCGCTGCGGGTGAGCAGGGGCATGGCCACCAGGTCGGAGATGGCCATGGTGGGGGTCTGTCGGGCGGTGATGGCGGTCTGCAGCTTGGTCAGCAGCTCGCCTCCGGGCACGAACACCGCCTCGATCGTCACCCCGGGGTGCTCTTTCTGGTAGCGCTCGATGAGGCCCTGCAGGACCTGCCCGTTGGCCCCATCCCAGTAGTGCCAGAAGGTGAGCTTCTGGGCTGTACCCAGGCTGAGGAGCGCGAGGGCGGCGGTTACAATCGCTTTGAGCCAGTTTGCTTTCATACTTTCCTCCTTTACCAAACTAGAACGTTGGGTAGATCTCGACCGTTTGGCCGCCACAGACGGTGTAATTGCCGCCTTGGGACCAGGTGGTGTTGTTGATGAGGGGTTTGTACTCCACGCAGGTGCCCGCCGGGATGCGTTCGGTCTGCCAGGTCCATAGGTCGGGCCCCTCGTTGTGGGCACCCCGGCCCATGTCCCACCACAGGGGATACCGACTGCCGCGGATGAAGATCGAGTTTCCCCAGCCGACGTTGTAGCGGACCTTGATCTTGGTCAGGGTGGTGGTCGGTGGGCTGTAGGGAGCGACGCTTCCGGGCACGAAGATCGCAGCCTGTTTGGCTCCCAGCGTCACAGTGATCTGCTTCCCCGTCACGCCGCCGGATTGCACCGTGACCGTCTGGCTGGTGTCGAGCAGGTTGGTGAGCACGGTCCCCACCTCCAGGGTGCTCTCCGCACGCTGGGGGATGGTGCGGGTTTGCGGATCCCAGGCGTTGGTGAATGCCGCAATCGCCTCGGCCCCACTGGAATCGACCCGCCGGGAGAAGGCGTAGACTTGGTTGTCCTTCCACATCTCCCGCTGGGTGCCTCGCCGAAGGGCAACGAAGTCTTTGCGGATTTGGGTGAGGCGCTGGATGTGCTTGTAGATGTTGTGGTTCTGGTCGTAGCCGCTGAGCATCTCGCGGTTGTGCTCGTTGGCAATCCCTGACCATTCCTTAGGCCGACCGTCGCCATAGTAGGCCTGCTCGGTCCCGTAGTAGACGTCCGGGATGCCGCGTGCGGCGAAGATGAAGCTCAGCGCCAAGCGCAGGCGGCGCCGGTCGTCATCGCCTACGGTGAGGAAGCGGTCACGGTCGTGGTTGTCGATGAAGGTCACCAGTCGCAGTGGGTTCTGGTACTTGTAATCCTGGGCGAACAAGTCGCCGAGCTTGTTCATGCTCTGGTCGTAGGCAAAGACGTCGCGGATGGTGAAGAACAGAGGGAAGTCCAGCACGCCCCACTCGTAGCGCTGGTAGTCGGCGACGTAGTCCACGCTGCCCTCAAAGACCTCCCCGAAGGTGGGTTTGCCCAGTGCCTGTTCGAACTCCTGCAGGAACCATTTGGGCATCCCGCGCGCCACGTCCACCCGTGCCGCGTCGAACCCCACTGTGTTAAACCAATTCTGGTATGCGCTGATAATGGCCGCCTTGGCGTCCGGGTTGGACTGGTCGAGGTCGTCGAGGCCGCCCAAGTCGTAATTCTCGACCTGGTACTGATTGTTCCAGTCTGTGATGTTGCCGTTGTGGTGGTACCAGTTGGGGTTGTTGAACGGGGCTGCCGGGGCGTTGTTGGGCGGGTTATACGCGGTGGCCTGGGGGTCAAGGAAGTCGCCGGTGTGATTGGGGACCACGTCGAGGATCACCGCGATGCCGTTGGCGTGGGCCAAGTTGACGAATTCTTGTAGCTTGGCGGTGTTGCCGAAGTGGAGGTTGGGCGCGTTGTAGTCGTAGGTGAAGTAGCCGTGATACCCGGCCTCACCCCCGTCCTTGCTCACGTCCTGGTCGTCAGAAACCGGGGAGATCCAGATGGCCGTGACCCCGAGGTTCTTGATGTAGTTGAACTGGTTGATCAGGCCCTGCCAGTCCCCACCCTGGTAGAACTTGAGGTTACCGGGTCGGTACTCGTTAAAGCCCTGGTTGTTGTTGGCAGGATTGCCATCGTTAAAACGGTCGGTGAGGACCATGTACACAATGTCATCCTCGTTGAACGTTTCACCGGTCACTGCGGCAGGGCTCACCCCACTTATGCCCTCCGAAGGGGCTGGGGCCCTCTGATTGCAACCCGCCAGTAATAGGGCCAGTCCAAGTACCAACGCCAGTTTTTGCCAGGCAGCTTTTTGCGCCATTCGTTCAACACCCCCTCTCGGTGCACGGATGGCCAGCGAGTCACGAAGTGGATCGTCCTCACCGTCCTCCAAGAGCGCGCAGCGGAAGCCTATGGCCAACCACGGGTCGTTTTGTGCAGCTGCCTCACCCCCTAGACCCTGGACGACTCCCGCACCACCAGCCGCGGGCTGAGCACCCGGTGGGTGACCTCGGCGGTGGGGCGCTCGAGCCGCTGCAGCAGCAGCCGCGCGGCCAGCCTCCCCATCGACTCGATAGGCTGCTTCACAGTCGACAGCGCGTAGGCCTCGGCCCAGGGCTGGTCGTCGTAGCCCACCAGCCGCACCTCATTCCCGACCCTGATGCCCTTGTGGGCGAACTCGTCGATGAGCCCCTGGGCCAGCAGGTCGCAGGTGGCGAAGATGTTGGCCGGGCCGTCGAGCCTGCGCAGGATCTCCTGCGCCGCCAGGCGCCCGCCGTCCCAGCTGAACTCGACGGTGATGATATTGGCTTGGGGCAGCTCCTCTCTAGCTTCCTCGAAAGCTTTCTGGAAGCCCTTGAGCCGGTCGCGAAAAACCCCGCTAGCGAAGGGGGTGTTGAAGCGCTCCTCAATCATGACCACGAAGGTGGGGGCGGGGTGCTCGAGGAGGTGCCGGCCCGCGAGGTAGCCCCCCTCAACGTGGTCGACCGTCACGCTGTCGTAGGCGGTGTGGGCGATGTCGACGAGGACGGTAGGCAGGTCGGCGGGGATCTTGCCGCCCTCGAAGAGGCGGTCGGGGTTGAGCGAGGCTAGGATCAGGCCGTCAGCGTTGTAGGGGGGTGCGGAGGGGTTACGGTAGCGCTCGAGGCGGCGCGGGCTCAGCAGGGGGAAGAGCCCCGCGTCGTAGTCGCACTGGGCGAGCCCCTGGTCGATGCCGTTGATCAGGCGGTTGTAGAAGTCGGTGCCGATCATAGGCAGGAGGACCGAGACCGACTGCGTCTTGCCGGTGCGGAAGGTGCGGGCGGCCTGGTTGGGCCGGTAGCCGAGCTCCTCGACGGCACGTTGCACCTTGGCCCGGGTCTCCTCGGACACGTCACGGTAGCCATTTAGCACCCTAGAGACCGTGCTCGCGGCGACCCCAGCGAGCTGGGCCACATCCTGGATTGAGACGCGTGTATTCATGACCTCCTTTCAACGATATGGCGTGAAAAACGTACCAAAATCGTTTCCGAAATCGTTTTTGTACCTGTAGCATATCCCCTACCTCTTTAGGTTGTCAATAGGACCCTCAATTAGGACGACGGGAACACAGCAGAGGGGGGTACGCCTGCAGGTGTTGCCCCACCCACGCAATACTCAAGTCGGGGGAGATCCGCTGCTTCGCAACAGAGCGCCAGACGGATGACCCTGGTGAGGGAGGCAGGTTTCAGTTTGTTTGGAAGCCTATTCACCTCTGGAGTGAGCGTTTATGGTTTTAGGACTGTGTATTGGTAGTCCAAGCAACCCCTTCGAATGCTGCATAAGGGCTTGGACGAAAGGGATCCAAACAACCGCGAGTATTGCTACTCAATGGGTCGCTCCAGAGTGGCCAGTGAGGCAGGGGCGATGCTTTACTCGGAACCAGGGGGAGCCCAAGGCTATAGTCGGAATTCCCTGTTTCGTTTTTTGCGCGGGTATACATCTTTTGACGTAGCTCTGCCCACCCGGTAGCACCTCCAAGATCAGGAACAGACCCTC
>PSMF01000136.1:0-8504 GCA_040290005.1 Meiothermus sp. | reverse complement strand
GTCATGACGGAGCTGCGCATTGATCGCCCCCTGCACCGGCAATACCGCCCCTGCCGCCAAGGCCAGCAGGGTCAAACTCCAGCGGCTGAGCATCCCTTGGGCGCTCTGGCCGCGCACGATGGCAAATACCCCGCCAACACCGCCAATAGCCCCAGTACCGTCTCGAGGTTCACCGGTTTGGCGATCACCCCCCAACAGCCCGAAGGTGTCGAGCAGGAATGAAGCCAGCATCTGCCCGGCGATCATCAGCTCCACTGAGAGCACCGCCCCCAGCCGGGGGAATAGCGGGATGGTGGCGAGGATGTACAAGGCGCAGCCCAGGCCCCCGAACAAGTGCCGTGAGTAGACGCTGTAACGGGGCCAATGCCCCGGTCAGCCCGGCAGCTACAAGCAAAATCCCGGTCCCCACCCACAGCTGCAGAGCGGTGGCGGCAAAGGGGTTGCCCACCGCCTGGTTGAGGGGGCACATGGGACTTACATCAAGCTGATGCGGGCGGCGGACACCCTCCAGGGAGTGATGGATCAGCGCCTGGGGGGCTTGGGGCTGACCGAGAACCAGTTCGGGGTGCTAGAGACCCTCCTCCATCTAGGGCCGCTACACCAGAATGCCCTGGGCGAAAAGCTGCTGGTGAGCAAGGGCAACGTGACAGTGATCGTGGACAACCTCGAGCGGCGCGGCCTGGTCTGGCGCGAGCGCGACACCCATGACCGCCGCCACGTCACGGTCGGCCTGACCGAGCAAGGGCGGGCCTTGATCGGACAGGTATTCCCAGGGCACGTGGACCTGATTGTACGAGCCCTGGAAGTGCTGGAACCCGGCGAGCAGGAGATCCTGGCGGCGCTGTGTAAGAAACTAGGGCTGGGAGTCCGGGCTCGGTCTGAAGCCGAGGCCGGAGGGTTGGTTGTGGTTTAGCGTCTTCCCCCGAGCGCAGCGGTAAGTCCGGCAGTGGGTTCGGAAATCGTGGGGGGTCTAATCTGCCGCCACACTGGCCTTCTTGGCAATTTCGGGAATCCGCGCCAGAAAAGCTCCTGTCGGGCTGCTGGTCTGCGCCACGTCCTCAGGCGTTCCTTCCGCCACGACTTCCCCGCCCCTGGCCCCGCCCTCTGGCCCGAGGTCAATCAGCCAGTCGGCGGTCTTCACCACATCCATGTTGTGTTCGATCACCAGGACAGTGTTCCCGCCCTCGACGAGGCGGTGTAGCACATCCAGTAGCTTGGCGGTATCCTCGAAGTGCAGACCCGTAGTCGGCTCGTCGAGGATGTAGAGGGTGCGGCCCGTGCTGCGCCGCCCGAGTTCGGTAGAAAGCTTGATGCGCTGGGCCTCGCCCCCCGAGAGGGTAGGGGAGGGCTGCCCTAGCTTCATGTAGTTGAGGCCCACGTCCATCATGAGTTGCAGCTTTCGCGCGATGGTGGGGATGTTCTCGAAGAACTCTAAGCCTTCCTCCACCGTCATGTCGAGGATATCGGCGATGCTTTTGCCGCGCAGCTTGACCTCCAAGGTCTCCTTGTTGTACCGCTTGCCCTTACACACGTCGCACTGCACGTACAGGTCGGGCAGGAACAGCATCTCGATCTTCTTCGTCCCGTCGCCGCCGCAAGCCTCGCAGCGTCCGCCTTTTACGTTGAAGCTGAAGCGCCCGGCCTGATAGCCGCGTTTGCGAGCTTCTGGGGTTTTGGTGAACAGGTCGCGGATTTCATCGAAGATGCCCGTGTAGGTCGCCGGGTTGGAGCGTGGGGTGCGGCCAATCGGGGACTGGTCAATCTCGATCACTTTATCGAGATGATCGAGGCCCTCGAGGCCCGCGAACTTTCCTGGAATGGTCTTAGCCCGCATCAAGTCCCTGGCAAGGGCCGCATACAACACGTCGTGGACGAGGGTAGATTTCCCCGATCCCGACGGGCCGGTGATGGCGACGAAGCGGCCCAGCGGAATCCGCAAGGTCACATCCTTGAGGTTGTGCTCTTTCGCGCCCTTTACCACCAGGGTTTTGCCGTTGCCCTTGCGCCGCACCTTAGGGACTTCGATGTGCTTTTTGCCGCTTAGGTAGGCCCCGGTGAGGCTTCTCGGGTTGGCGATGATGTCCTGTAGGGTCCCCTCTGCCACCACGTGCCCGCCGTGCACACCCGCGCCCGGCCCCATATCCACGATCCAGTCGGCCTCGCGCATGGTGTCTTCGTCGTGCTCGACGACCAGAAGCGTGTTGCCGAGGTTGCGTAACTTCTTCAACGTGCCAATCAAACGCTGGTTGTCCTTGGGGTGCAGACCAATCGAAGGCTCGTCCAGCACGTAGAGAACGCCGGTCAACCCTGAGCCGACCTGAGTCGCCAATCGAATCCGCTGCGCCTCACCGCCGGAGAGGGTGTTGGCGGCGCGGTCAAGCGTCAGGTAGTCGAGCCCCACGTCCTCCAAGAAGCCCAACCGGCTCGTCACCTCGCGCCAGATCGGGGCCGCGACCTGGACCTGGAACTCATTTAAGTTGCGCTGGTCCTGCGGCTCGGCTAAGTCCTCGAGCCGTATCCGGTGCGACTTCAGCGCGTTGCAGGCCTCGATAGCCCGGTTTTGCGAGAGCATCTCGAAAAAGTATTTGGCTTCGCGCACCGGCAGGTTGGATGCTTCAGCGATGTTAAAGGTGCCGATGCGCACCGACAAAACTTCCTTCTTGTAGCGCGTCCCGCCGCAGGTTGGGCAGGGCTTAAGCGTCATGTAGGCTTCGAGCGCTTCGCGCAAGCCTTCCGATTCGGTCTCGTTGTAGCGGGCCTCGAGCCAGGGAAGCACCCCTTCGTACTGCACATTGAACCGCAGGGTCTCGCGCCCGTTGCGGCGGAAGACCACCTCGAAGGGCTCCTTTACCCCGTTCAGAATAGCGTTCTGCGCCTCCTTGGGTAAGTCCTTGAAGGGGGTCTTCATATCGAAGCCCATGTGCTCTGACAGAGCACGAAGCCGATCCCAGAGGTAGCCTTTGCCGTTGTCACGGCCCTTTGACCAGGGAATAATCGCGCCCTCGGCGAGCGAAAGGTCGGGATTGACGACCATCTCGGGGTCGAAAACTTGGTTGAAACCCAGCCCCGAGCAATCCGGGCAGGCCCCGTAGGGCGCGTTGAAGCTGAAGATGCGCGGCTCGAGCTCCTCCAGCACGCTCCCGTGCACCGGGCAGGCGAACTTCTCGCTATAAAGCTCCTCCTCGCCGCTGTCCGGGTAGAGTACGCGCAACAGCCCCTCACCGCGCAATAAAGCCAACTCGACCGATTCCGCGATGCGCACGCGCTCTTCGGGTTTTAGCACCACGCGGTCTACTACCAGATCAATGTCGTGCTTCTCGTACTTCTCTAATCGCAGCCCGATGGCCTCCTCGAGGGTATAAATAATGCCGTCCACACGCACCCTCGCGTAGCCTTCCTTCTGAAGCTGCTGGAACTCCTTGCGGTACTCGCCCTTGCGCCCGCGCACCACCGGGGCCATCAGAATGGCCTTGGTCTCGGGCGGCTGTTTGAACAATCTGTCGGTGATTTCGGAGGCCGACTGCCGCTCGATGGGCCGCCCGCAGTGCGGGCAATACGCCGTCCCCACGCGGGAAAACAGCAGGCGCAGGTAGTCGTGGACTTCCGTCACCGTGCCCACCGTGGAGCGCGGGTTGTGCGAGGTGGTTTTCTGGTCAATCGAAATCGCAGGGGAGAGGCCCTCGATGCTCTCCACGTCGGGCTTTTCCATTACCCCTAAAAACTGCCGCGCATACGAAGAGAGCGATTCCACATAGCGCCGCTGCCCCTCGGCGTAAATCGTGTCAAACGCCAGCGTGCTTTTTCCGCTACCTGAAACCCCCGTAATTACATTGAACTGCCCACGGGGCAGTTCAACGGTGATGTTCTTCAAATTGTGTTCCTTGGCCCCGCGAACGATAATGCTGTCCACTCGCTTCATGACGTTCGAGTATACCACTCGCTCAGGCTAACACCAAGACTGGACACACCTTTTATGGTCGTGTCATAATGGCGGGTTTTGAATAGAAAGCTCGTTACCGGTTTTGCCGCACCGATCATTCCTTCCCCCGCCAGGGGGAGGGACTCTGCGGTTGCCCTTATATTCCTGAGTCAAGGCAATAAAAAAGGCGGCTTCCTCGCCGCTGATAACCTTAATTTATCACGTTATTCTCTATTCAGCAAGTCTATGCAGCGATACTCTCCAGCACGGAGTTATTTGATGCTCAAACTCTCCACCCAGACCAGCTCGCAGGCCCCGTTGCCGGTGTCCCCACGGGTGAGCGAGGTGTGCCAGTAGAAGCCGTCCGGCCCGTTAACGTTTACCAGATAGCCCTTCAGGTACACGATATTTCCGGGCTTGAGTCCCTCGAGATACTTCGCTAGCTTGTCATCAGCGGGAATCATGTGCATGTTGGCGCTGCTGGTCACGATCTCTTCATAGGGGATGGGCGACTCCTGAGCGTTCCAGAAATAAAAGCGATCAGACTGGCTGATGCTGAAGTATTTGAGCACCGCCGAATCCGACATCCGGCCCCAGCCCAGCGCCAAATCCACGGGCGAGAGCTTGGCCCCGACATCGTAGCGGTAGAGCTGTTTGGAGAGCACCCTAGCTTGAATCTCGAAACGGGCCACGGCTTCGATGGTATAGCCCTTGAATTGCAGTGTTCCCGGCTTGCTCAGATTGGTCTGCGCGGGAGCATAAGGGGCTAAAACTCCGGGCCCGTGCGGGATGGGCCGAGCCTGGACGCTCCGCACCAGCCAGAAGCCAGAGAGCGCCAGGACCAGGAGCAGCCAGACGACTCGCACGCTCTCAGCGTAGAAGTTTTGTGAGTCAAGGGCGGGTTATTTATGGCCTCGAGGCGTTACGTAGGAGGCTCATAGCCGATAGCTCAAAACAGGTCATGTTTAAGACGGTGAAATCGAGCTATAGAAATCCCTGCCCCAGACAGGATGTTTTAAGCGCTCGACGTCGGGCGTTCGTCGTTTGGTGCTAAATCTCGTCCTTCGCCAAGTCGTTGAACCGCACGTGCTGGGCGTGGAATTGCAGTTCGGCGGTCCCGGTGGGGCCGTTTCGCTGTTTGCCCACGATGATCTCGGCTATTCCCGCCTTCTCCGAGTGCGGGTTGTAGTAGTCGTCGCGGTAGATAAACATCACCAAATCAGCGTCCTGCTCGATGGAACCCGATTCACGCAGGTCGGAGAGCATGGGGCGCTTGTTGGGTCTCGCTTCGACGGCCCTTGAGAGCTGCGACAGCGCCACCACCGGCACGTTTAGCTCTCTCGCCAATCCCTTGAGCCCGCGCGAAATCTGTGCGATCTCCTGCTGGCGGTTCTCCCCGCCGTTTTTGCTGTTCCCTGGCCCCGACATGAGCTGCAAATAGTCAATCACGATCAGCCCCAGCTTGTGCTGGCTGTGCAGGCGGCGGGCCCGGGCGCGCAGCTCCATCAGGGTCATGTCGGAGGTGTCATCAATCAGGATGGGGGCCTCGGCTAAACGCCCCGCGACATCGGCCAGGCGAGAGAAATCCCGGTCTATGAGGGAGCCCTGGCGCAGCCGGTTCATATCCACCCGTGCTTCCGAGCAGAGCATCCGGGTGACGAGCTGGATGGCGGGCATCTCTAAAGAGAAAATCGCCGTTGCCATGTTCTCCCGCAGGGCCACGTTCTGCGCGATGGTAAGGGCGAAGGCAGTGTTGTGAACGCACACGTCCTGGGCGATGAAGTTGGCCCCGTCGGGCACGGTGAGGTCGTAAACCTGCCGCTCCCCGACGTATTCGATTTTGGCGATGGTGTCCCAGTACAAATCAGGATTGCCGAGCAGGGCGAGATGCTGGAGGTCTAGGACTTTGGCATAGGCCGCCAAACGGCGCTGGGGAAGGCCTCGCCGGGTATGGGAATTGTAGCCCTCGGAGGGGACTTTCTCACCGCTCAAACGCGCCAACTCTGTCAGCGATATTCCTGTGGCTCGAGCCGCTTCTTTGACCTGATTCCACACCGATTGCGGCAAGTGCCCCACATTGCTGTGCCGCAGCGTGTGCAGCTTGAACTCGCGCTGGGATTTCTCGCCAAGCCAGCCGATTCGCTCTTGGTAACGATTCACGCTGTCTGGCTCGGTGATTTCTACCCGCCAGGAGTGTTCTGTTTTGCGCCACAGCTTTGCGATGATGCCGAAGCGCACCAAGGTGTGATGCACGTCCTGGGCTAGCGAGTGCGAAGCCACGGTGAACTCGATGCGTGGGCAACGGGCATCGGATAGGGTATAGATGGTCGCATCACAGCTAAAGAGCACCCGCAAAAACTCTGCCAGCCGTGCCGCGTCCCAGCGCCACACTAAATCAGGGAATCGCTTCTGATGGGCGTTCTTGCCCATCAGGCCGAGTTCGCGCAGCCATGAAGTCAGAGGATTAGGAGTGTTTTTGCGCTGTCCAGGTTGATGTTTCCGAGCAACGATGTAATCAATGCCATCCTGCTTTACTGAAAGTTGGGGGTAGTGCGTGGCGATGATGCGTTTGAAATCCTCGAGCAGCACCGGGTCAGTATTGGTGAAGCGGGGCGAGGTGTTGGTCAGGTTACCCTCGGCGATGAAATAGGCTATCAGGCGGACCTGCTCAAAGCTCATCGAATCGTCAGTGCCAAAGACGGGGAGGGCTCGCGGTACAGCGATCGCGTCCCCAACCTTCAAATCGTGCAAGGGTTTCCACCCCTCCACACTCAGAAAAGGGTGATGACCTGTTACTTTGACCTCGCGCCCGGTACGGGTGGTCACGCGCCACACCGGTTTTATCCCGCTATCAATCCAGGCCGAGACCCGCGTGGGCCGCACTGTGCCGTTGTCGGATACGCCGTAGACGCACTTAATCTGGCGGCGGATGTACTCTTCCAAAGGAATCCGCTCTCCCGTCCCCGGCACGTCCATCAGGGTGTCGGCAGTGAGACACTTCCCCATCGAAGGCCGCGCCGCGATGATGTTCAGTGAACCCGCGGTGAGTCCGCCGATCATCGTGTCCAGCTCGCGGAAACCGCTGCGCACCCCGTCGGGTTGGCCTTTGTTTTCGTGCAGCCACTCGATGTGCTCGAAGGTCTCGTGGACCAGCTCGCGCATGATCTGGAACTCGGATTTAGCCCCTTGGGTCGAGACTTCCAGCACCATCCGCCCGGCACTATCGAGGATATCCTCCAGGCTTCCCACCTCGTCATAGGCCATGCGCATGGCCTCCCCGGCGGCCCCGATCAGCTTGCGTAGGGTCCACTTCTCCGCGACAATCCGCCCGTAATACTCGGCATAGGCGGCGGTCGGGGTGGCCTCAGATAGCCCCACCAGATAGCTGTAGCCGCCCACTTCCTCGAGCTCTCCCCTCGTCCGCAGCTCCTCCGAGAGCGTGACCAAATCCACCGGGTCGCGCCGAGACCGCAGCAGGCTCATCGCCGACCAGATTTTGCGGTGGGACTCCTTGTAAAACGCTTCGGGGGCGATTTGGCCCTCGAGCCGGTCCAGCACTTCGCTATCGAGCAACACCGAACCCAGCACGCTGGCTTCGGCATCGAGGTTGTGGGGGGGAATGCGTCCTTCAATCGGGGTGGTTGCCATCTGTCTCCTCTAGGTATTTCTCTCGCGGGTAAAGCCTTCTCGCGGAGACACAGGGTCGTCGCGGTCGTCTAAAAAATATAGAGGGTAAAGCGGGTTTAGTCTATTCATTCTAGGCCACTCCCGACCGGTTAGACGAACTTGTAATGTGCGGGAAGCTCTGCTATATTGGCTTTCGCTCTTCGGAGCGCGCCGCATTCCGCGGTAGCTCAGTCGGTAGAGCGTCCGACTGTTAATCGGATGGTCGTAGGTTCGAGTCCTACCCGCGGAGCCACAAAAGTAAGTGCAGGACGTGATGATTCTCGGTTAGGCAAGCCGGGAATCATTCTGTTTGTGACAGCCGCGTAGCAACCCGGAATGAGAAGGGGACTCTCTAGGGAAAGTCCCAGTTCCTCTCGGTGAGTGTCCGCGGTCAAACAAGGGGCAATTTCATGTGCCCTGAGGTAGGTTTCCACCTCGGTGCCTTATACCTGGATGGGCTTCCACACCGAGGATGGCGCCTTGCTGGCAACCCTCTTTTACGGGTCTACCAACGCCTTTGGCATCTTTTTGCCGGGCTGGGGTTGCAGGGGGTGTAGCAGGGTTGGCGGTGGCGTTTCTATCCTCTGCCTAGAGATAGCGAAAAAACCAGTACGGGTAAGGGGATGGCGGTAGAGGGCTCGAGGCTCTGTAGCGCCGCGCCCTCTCGTGCTTGGTGGGTGTCTAGATACACCCTGCTGGGGTAATTGAACTCTGCCCGGTGCGCTTCCACAATGGCTCTGAGGTTGTTATGAAGGTTCAAGATAGCCCCACCCCCAGCTACTTTGAAGATAGCTTTCCCAAAGAAGGCTTTCCCCGCTTCGACTGGGTTCACAAACCCTCCACACTGCCCGCCGAAGCCTGGACCACCGAGACCACCCACCGCGACGGGCAACAAGGCGGCTTACCCCTGACCGTCGAA
>PSMF01000008.1:12530-55306 GCA_040290005.1 Meiothermus sp. | reverse complement strand
CGAAGAAAGACGGCTCCTGGACAAAGCTGGACGGGGTGGAGCGGCTCGAGATTCCTTCCGACTTAGAAGCCGCGTTCAACCAGGTCGCCGGTTCCAAGGCCAACTTCGAGGCCTTCCCTCACTCAGTGAAACGGGGGATTCTCGAGTGGATCGCCCAGGCCAAGAAGCCAGAGACTAGGGCCAAACGGGTCGAGGAAACCGCACGATTGGCCGGGCAAAACATCCGGGCCAATCAGTGGCGGCCCTAGTCCAGGGCAAACCGACTAGGTTGCCTGTCGTACCTTCAAAGGGCTCTCTTTACTAATCGAGCCGAAGCGGGCGTAGTTCGTCCACCCAGGCCGCGAGTTGCTATGAGTGTTGGTCTTCTTCCCAGCGCCACAGCCGGTCGCGACCTGTGTTCGAAACATTGTGAACTGACCCGGCGGGGACAATGACTATGTCGCCCGCTTCAAACGCATGCACCTCCGTCCCCATAATCTCGCCCGAGCCCTCGAGGCAGACCAGCAATTCCTCAACAGGGTGTGAGTGCGGCAGGGTTAGCCCCCCATATTCACCGTCGCACCGTCCCACAGCGCGTCCACCGGCGAAACAATAATCTGATCGCCCATCCCCAAACCACCGGCCACCACCTGATAGGGGGTACCAGACTTGTCCTTGCCCGAGAGTCCGAGCTGAACCGGAGCCCGCACCGCTTTGCCCTCCACCATGCGGTAGACGTAGTTCTGGTTGCCGATTTGAACCACCGCGGAGGTGGGGATCACCGGGACAGTAGGGACGTACTGGGCGCGCAGGTTGCCGGTGGCGATCATCCCCACCCGCAGGCGGTTGCTGGGGTCGAAAACCCGTACCTCGAGCGGGAAAAACTGACCCGTGGCGATGGAGGCCGGGCCCACCGAGCTGACCTTCCCCACGAAGGACTCCCCCGGCAGCGCGTCGGTGCGCAGGTTCACCGGCTGCCCCACCTTTACCAAATCGGTCTGGGTCGCCGAGAGCGTGGCGACGAGCTTCAAGGGGCCGTTGTCCACCAGCGACATCACTGGCTGCCCTGGCCCCACCACCTCGCCCACGTTGGCCGAGCGGCTCGCCAGGGTGCCGTCCACCGGGCTGGCGATCACGGTCTTGGCGAGTTGCAGCCGCAGGTTTTGAATCTGCGACTGGGCGGCCTGGATAGCGGCGGTGCTCGAGGTCTGGTAGGCCACCTGGGCATTCGTAAACTGGGTCTGGGCGTTGTTGAGGTCCTGCCGGGAAGCGCCCCCGACCTTATACAAAGCCTTGACCCGGTCGAGGGTGGAGGCGGCTAAGTCGCGGTTGGCTTTGGTCTGCTGCACCGTGTTCTGGGCTTGCTCGAGGGCTGCTTGGGCCTGAGCCAGTTGGGCGCGCAGGGTACTGTCATCGAGCTTGAGCAGGATTTGCCCCTTCTTCACCGCCTGACCCACCTCCGCGCCCATAAAGGTCACGGTGCCGGAGAGCTGCGGGGTCACGCTCAGGGTCGAGCCCGCGGTGAGCGTGCCCACCACGTCCACCGAGAGGCTCAGCGGGCGCTCGTCAGCCTTGACGGTCTTGACCGCGATGGGGTCGCTGGGCGGAGCGCCCAGGCTGACCTTGACCGAAGCACTCATACCGGGGAGCAGTTCCACCGACGGTTTTTCCACCGGATAAATCTTGACCGGGACCACCTGCGCCACCTTGGTGAAGTTGCCGGTGTCGGCGTTGGAGTTGGGCAGGATCGAGAAGGTCGAGGCGGTGGCCTGCCCGATCTCCTGCACCCGGCCCTGGAAGCTCCGGCCCCAGGCATCGAGCCGCACAGTCACGCGTTGACCGGGCGCAACCCGCCCGATCTGGGTCTCCTTGACGTTGGCCGAGATATAGGCGCTATTGGTGTCGGCGACGACCGCCAAGCTTTGCCCGGCATTGACCAGTTGCCCGACCAGCGCGTTCGATTGGATCACCCGACCGCTGATGGGAGCACGGACGAGGGCTCGAGAGGCGGTCAAGGGAGCCACTTGGCTCAAGCTGTTGAGGTTCACCGCACTGCTCTGGGCCACGGTGTCGGTGTCGAGCTGGCCGATCACCTGACCGGCTTTTACCGTGCTGCCCACGCCCACGTTCCAGGCCAGAATGCGGCCCGGAATCTGCGGGGTGACCTGTGCGGTGTTGGCGGCCACCCGAGCGTTGTCGGTGCTCACGTAATGGTCACCCTGGTAGACGTAATAAAGCACGATGCCTGCGGCTCCCAGCAGGATCACGGCGAGCACCGCGAAGACCACGAACCGGCGGCGAACCGGGGGGCGTGCGGCTGAAGCAGGGGCCCGCGGGGCAGTTGGGGCGGCTTGGGGAGGCTGCTGGGCATCTTGTCCAACAGCCTGGGGGTTGGCATTCTCACTCATAACTCTTCTCCTACTCGGCCATCGCGGGAGCTTGGCCCCGCCCGGTCACTTTGCCTTTGCGCAGGAAAAATGCGGGGATTATAGTGGCGAACAATAACAGTGCCAGGAACACGAAGATATCCTGCATGGTCTGGGCAAAAACCAGCTTGCCCTCCTGAGCCAGTAGCAAAGCTTGCAGGCTCGAGGTCGCCACACTGGGCGGAAGCCCGCCTGCTACAAGCGCGGCCTGGCTCTGCTGCAAGCTGGCCTGCACCAGCGGGTCGTTAGTATTAATCAAGTTGGCGTACTGGGCCGCGTGGGTGTCGGTAGAAAACTTCGCTACCAGCACCACCAGCGTCACCCCGAACGAGGCTGCCACGTTGCGCAGCACGTTGCTAATGGCTGCCGCCTGCCCCGCCTGCATCGGCGGGATTTCCGAGACCGAAGCCGACTGGGTGGGAATCATGGCAAAGCTCTGCCCGGCGAAACGCAGACAGTTCCACAAGACGATGGTAGCGGTGGGAATCTCCAAGGAGAAATTGCGGTACAACAAGGTCGAAATCGCCAGCACGAAAAGCCCGCCAGGAACGAGCACCTTGGGGCCGAGCCGGTCGTAGAGGATGCCCGAGAGCGGCAGCCCAATCGCCGCAATTAGGGCGGGCGGGAACAGCACCAGCCCGGCCTCGTAGGCTCCCATCCCGCGCACCGCCTGCAAGAACAGCGGCAGGTAGAACAGGCTGCCCATAAGGCCGATGGTGATGGCGATGGTGATCAGGTTGCCGATCACGAAGGTGGGGTAGCGCAGCAGCCGCAGGTTGAGCAGCGGGTTGGGGGTGGTGAGTTGGTGCCACACGAACAGGCCAAGAGTAGCAAAGCACACGTAAAACAACATCACGATCCGCAGCGAGCCCCAGCCCCAGTCCTCACCCTCGGTGAGGGCCAGCAGGAGGCAAACCAGACCGGTGGAGACCAAGCCCGCGCCCAGCCAGTCGAAGCTCCCGACCTTGAGGCGGGGGAAATTGGGCACCAGGATATACGCCAGGAACAGCCCCAGAATACCGATGGGCAGGTTGATGCTGAAAATCCAGCGCCAGTCCACATACTCCACCAGGTAGCCGCCCAGCGTGGGGCCAATCGCCGGGGCCAGGATGATGGTCAGGCCGAAGATGCCGCTGGCCGCGCCCAGACGCTCGCGCGGCACGGTCTGAATCATCACCGCCTGCACCACCGGCATAATCAGCCCGCCGCCCACTGCCTGAATCACCCGGAAGGCAATCATCGCGTTGAGGCTCCAGGCAAAGGCGCACAGCAGCGAACCCAAGGTAAACACCAGGAGCGCCCCGATATAAACCCACTTGAGCCCGTAGCGCGCCCCCAGCCAACCCGAAAGGGGGGTCACCACCGCCAGCACCAGCGAGTAGGCCGTGGAAACCCACTCGATACCCTTCTGGTCGGTGCCGAAGACGTTCATCATCTTGGTGATGGCGACGTTGACGATGCTGGTGTCCAGAATCGCCATAAAAGCCCCGATGATTACGACCAGGAGCGGGACAATCCAAGCTGTTCCCCCCTTTTGGGCAGGAATCGCCGGAGCTCGAGCGCTCATTACCGGCCCCCTGTCCCCGGCCCGGCCAAAAGGGTGTAGTAGGCGTTCAAGTAGGCATCCCTGGCCTGCTGGGCGGCGAGTTCAGCTTGGGCAGCCGCTAAGTCGCTTTGCAGATAGACGACTTGGCTGATCAGGCCGTTCTTGTAGCGGGTGTTGTCGGTCTCGAGCTGGCTGCGGGCATTCTTAGCCGCGTCTTCCTTGATGCTGCGGTTCTTGGCCGCTTGGACGACTTGGTTGTAGAGCGACTGGGTTTGGATGCGGAAGGCCCGCTGGGTGTTGTCCCGTGCGGCCTGGGCCTGCTCCACGCCGGTTTTGGCGGTGTTGATCTGCGAGACCGAGGCGTAGAGCGGATCGAGCAAGTCTACTTGGAGCTGGCTCATCTCCACGCCTTGATTGGCCTGAACCAGCGCGGGGCTGGCCTGGACGATCTGTTCGACCAGCGCGGCACCGGGGGCTTTGGGCAGGGCGGTGGGGGTAACAGGCTCGATACCTTTGTACTCCCCAACCAGACTCTTGAGGTTGGTGGTGGCGAGCTCGAGGCCGTCCTGCGCCACCTTTAAGGCTTGCTCGGCGGCCTGCTGGCGGTTCTGCGCGTCGAGTACGGCCTGCTGCGTACCGCCGCCCTTCTTAAGCTGGGTCTGCGCCACCAACACGCCTTTCTGAGCCACCTCCACCCCTTTCTGCGCCACGCTCACCCCCATCTGCGCATCGAGAACCTGGGTGTAGGCCGTAGCAATTTGCGCACGTGCCTGAGCCAGCGCTTGGTTGAGATTGGCCTGGGCCAAATCCGCACTCTGCTGCGCTTTGAGCAGCGTCGCCTTGGTGCTCATGGGGTCAATCTTGGCCCGCTCCAAGTCGGCCTTGGCCGTCTCCAAGACTGCCTTCGCCGAGACCACCGCAGGCTAGGAATCAGCCTTGGCAAGCGCCGTGTCGAAGGTCAGGTTCTGGGCCAAGGCCAGCGAACCCAGCAACAGCGCAACTGACACCAACAAAAGGCGTTTGACGTTCGGCGTTTGACGTTCGACCTTCATAAGACCTCCGCGAGCGGTTGAGCATAAAAGATATATACGTTGAGGATGCTGGCAAGCTGATTAAGCCGGGCCTGGTCGAGGGCCAGCCCTGCCTGATATTGAGCGAGCGAGGCTTGGGCCGTCGCCAGCGGGGTTCCGAGGCCCGATTGCTCCCGGCTCTGGGCATCCTGTAGCGAGCGCTGGGCCAGGGTGTAGGCGTTCTGCGCGAGGTCGGCGGCTCGCTGCGCTTGGGTGTAGGCCAGCTTAAGCGACTCGAGCTGAAGTGCGGCCTGTCGCTGGGCCGCTTCCAGTGCCGCTTGAGCCTGCGCCACCCCCTGCTGCGCGGCGTCCAGCGCGGGGAAAGTCCCCGCCGAAAAGTTGACCGCCAGACCGATGTTGAATTGGTCGTTGATGCGCGACTGCGGCTCCTGCACCTGCGAGGGGTTTTGATAGCTCAACGAAGCACTGGGTTGGAAGCTGCGGCTGTTGATGCCCAAGCTGAGGCTCGAAGTGCTCGAAAGCTTATGCGTATACCCGAGCTGAACCACCGGATAGCTGTTCCACTGGGCGTTATCCGAGGCCGCTTTAGCCTTTTCCAAGGCCAACTCGGCTTGTCCCACGCTCGCAGCTTTAGCGTCGGCAGGCAGACCTGGCAAGGGCAAATCGGGGGCTTCCTCTACACCCACCAAGTCTTTTAGGGCATGACGGGCCACGGTGAGATTTTCCTCGGCCTGGAGGCGGTTGGCCTGGGCCTGCGCCTGAGCTTGCTTGGCCTGATCCAGTTCAAGTTGCGTCGCCCCCCCTTATCCAAGCGGGTTTGGGTGGCCTGTACGCTCAAGGAAGCCACACTCTCGCCCTGCTTCGCCAGCTCGAGCGCGTTCTGCGCGAGCTTAACCCGGTAGGCGGCTTGCACCGCTTGGGCCTCTAAGCTCGCGAGGGTCTGCCGCTGCGCGAGCTGCGCCTGAGCCAACGAACTGTTGGCCTGTGCCACCTTGCCGCCGACATCGCCCGCCAAAAAAGGCGTGAAGTTGAGGCCCACGCTGGCTTGACTCCCGCTCGTAGGTAGGGGGAAGCAAGCCGGGTTAGGCTGGTAGCTGGGGTCGGTGGGTCTGCATGGCCCCGCGTCCGGCGGGCTCACCCCTAGCAAGGAGTATCCGCCGCTGGCCTGGACACCTATCGGGCTTTTGAGTACTTCTACTTGGTCGGCGGCGGCCTGGGTGCCGTGGAGGGCCTGTACCAACCCCGGATAGCTCTTGAGCGGGGCCAGGAATTGGGCGTAGGGGTTGGCAGGCTGAGCCTGCGCCAGCGCCAGGCCGAGCAGCACCGGGCCAAAGCCAGCCGCCTTGGATAGCCGCGCGGTTCGCCCCGCCTCCGGTTTGAGAAGACCTTTCTGATGCAATGGATCGCTTCCTTTCGTGACGACACTGATCAACATCGTTTGAGCCGACGGCGACAACTTTACTTTTATCCGTGTGAACCTACGGCGAAGCCACCGTGAATCCAAAGAGGAGTGTAAATCTATTAGTTGCAAAACGCAACTAGCGCAAACCGCAACTTGTGCTAAACTGCAAGTATGTCCACCGATACCAGCGTTGATCCGCTTCGCCTGATGACCGCTTTCTGGCATGTGCGGATGGCGATGGTGGAGCGGTTTGGCCGCCGGGTGGAGGCAGAGACTGGCATCACCGCGAAAGATTTTTTCGCCCTGATGGGCGTTCAAAATGGGCTGGCTTACCCGAGCGACATCGCCACCAGCATGATGCTGCCCACCTACGCGGTGAGCCGCATCTTAGAAGGACTGACCAACGCCGGGCTTTTAGAACGCCATCTCGACTCTGGCGACGCCCGGCGCATCCGGCTTTCGATCACCAAAAAGGGCGAGAAGACCCTGGAAGCCGCGCAGAAAGTCTGGCGGGCCGAGGTCAGCACCCTATTTCACCAACTACCGCTCGAGCACCAAGAGCAGCTCGTGCGGCATATGGAAACCCTTGCCCAACTCAGCCGGGAGCCGCAGTAGCGTTAGCGCCCGCCATCTCCACGAATAACTGGTGGATGCGAGGGTCGCGGGTTAGCTCGGGGTGAAAGGTTCCCGCCAGCAGGTTGCCCTGCCGCGCCAGGATGATCTCGTCGCCGTGCTTGGACAGCACCTCTACCCCGTCCCCCACGCTCAAAATCACCGGGGCGCGGATGAAGAAGGCGTGGAAGGGTGCCTCTAAGCCTTTGACCTCGAGGTCTTCTTCAAAGCTGTCCACCTGCCGCCCGTAGGCGTTGCGCTGCACCTTAATATCCATCAACCCTAGCCGCGGCTGGTCGGGGTATTGTGGGATGTCTTTAGCCACCCAGATGGCCCCCGCGCAGGTTCCCCATACTGCTAAGCTCCCCTCCTCCACCCGCTCGCGCACGGCAGATTCCAGACCGTACTCCCTTGCCAGCATTCCGATGGTGGTGGACTCCCCACCCGGCACAATCAGGCCGCTCAGGCCCTCCAAATGCTTGGGTAGCCGTACTTCCACTACTTCGACCCCGAGCGTCTGGAGCATCTTTTTGTGCTCGCGGAAATCCCCTTGTATCGCTAAAACGCCAATCTTCACATCCCTAATCGTGGTGAACCGGGTGGCTCTCGTCAATAGTGTAGGTTTCTATCGGGGTTTAGCAATGGGCGACTAGCGATGATCCTAAAAGCAGAGAACTGAGAGCAGCAAAGTCAAAGGCCCTCGGCTCTCTGGGCCTTTAGCTCACCGCTCATCGCTATTACGCTGCCGCAGTGGTAAACGTGGGCGTCGGGCCGTGGCGGCTCTCTTCCTCTTCGGCCTTGCGCAAGGGGCCTTCGCCGCCCTCTCCAAGGGCTCTGAGCAGCCGCTCGCGGCTTACAAACTGGTTCTCGAGCACGTAGTGAAGCCCCTGGCTCCCTAGCGTGACCACGAAGCGCCGCCCGTTGAAGCTGCGCACAAAGGTGTTGTGCCGACGGGCGTAGCGATAGAGGTCGTTGAGCTGGTTCAGCTCGCGTTCGACCTTGCGCCGGGTGAGCCTCGGGATGATCCAAGCAGGAAGCAAAGCAACCACAACCGTGACCAAAAGAAGCAGGACGACGATGGTGAGGTCTCCCATACCGTTACAATTGTAGCAACTCAAGATATGAATGACGTAACGACCACGTAACTTATACCAGGTATAAGAAACCCTCTCCCGATAAGGGAGAGGGTAAGCTAAAAGTGCTCTACCAGCCGCGCTTGGCGAGCTTGTCTTCTTCCGCCAGGAAGTCTAAGTTGATGCCCACCATCGGTTCGCCCAGGTCTTCGGAGACTTCCGCCAGAATCTGCGGATCGTTGTAGTGGGTTACAGCCCGCACGATGGCCTTGGCCCGCCGCTTGGGGTCGCCCGACTTAAATATGCCTGAGCCCACGAACACCCCGTCCATACCCAGATGCATCATCAACGCGGCATCGGCGGGGGTCGCCACCCCACCGGCGGCAAAGTTCACCACCGGCAGCTTGCCGTTCTCGTGAATCCACAGCACCAGGTCGTAGGGGGCACCGTTCTCCTTGGCAAAGGTCATGAGTTCTTCGCGGGGCATGGCCCCAATCCGGCGGATGCTGCCCAGCACGCTCCGAGCATGACGCACGGCCTCGACCACGTTGCCGGTCCCGGCCTCGCCTTTGGTGCGGATCATCGCTGCCCCCTCGCCGATGCGCCGTAGGGCCTCGCCGATGTTGGTCGCGCCGCATACAAAGGGGACCTTGAAGGCGAATTTGTCCACGTGGAAGGACTCGTCGGCGGGGGTGAGCACCTCCGACTCGTCAATAAAGTCCACCCCCAAGGCCTCGAGGATTTGCGCCTCCACGATGTGCCCGATGCGGCATTTGGCCATCACGGGAATGGAAACCGCGCTGATGATCTCCTTGATCAGCTTGGGGTCAGACATCCGGGCCACGCCGCCCTGGGCGCGGATGTCGGCAGGGACCCGCTCCAGCGCCATCACCGCGACGGCCCCGGCCTCCTGCGCGACCTCGGCCTGCTGGGCGTTGACCACATCCATGATCACCCCGCCCTTGAACATCTCGGCAAAACCCGTCTTGACCCTCAGCGTACCTTTCTCCATACATCCTCCAACACCCCAGCTTAAGGCCAAACGCCCAAAGCGGAAAGCGTTATAAACCCAAATGATGGGGTACGAACTTGTGAGAAGCCAAACGCCCGCCGCAAACGCCGGTAGCTCAAAGCAAGGCTCACGTCTGAGACGGTGAAATCGCGATCTCGAGAGTCCCCATTCGGGATATAAAGATGCTGCTCAGGCCCAAACTGTAGGGCCGGGTCTTAGACCCGGCCCCGCGTGCTCGAGCTGGGTTAGGGCAGATAGGCCAGCGGGTTGCGGGCCACTCCGTTCACCCGCACCTCGAAGTGGCAGTGGGGGCCGGTGGACCAGCCGGTAGAGCCCACATAGCCGATGAGCTGGCCGCGCTCGACGTACTGACCGGGCCGGGCCACGATCCGCGACATGTGGCCGTAGAGGGTCTCCACCGAGCCGCCGTGATTGAGCATCACGTGCAGGCCGTAGCCGTAGGGGCTCCATCCCACCTCCTCGACCTGGCCTGCCCTGGCGGCATAGATCGGCGTGCCCGTCGGCGCGGCTAAATCCACACCGGTGTGGACCCGCTGGTATGCCCCGCGCTGGCCGAAGTAGGTGGTGATGACGAAGTTGTTCACCGGGTACTGGTAACCAGCGGCGGCCACCACGAAGTTGGCCCGGCGCACCTCGCTCTGGCTGCTGGACTGGCGCGCCCTGGCCTGAGCCTGCTGCTGTTGGATTGCCCGCTGCCGGGCCTGCGCGGCCTGTTGTTCCTGTTTGCGCTGGGCCTCGAGCCTGGCCTGCCGCTCCGCCTCTTGGCGCTGCTCCTCGAGCTTCTTCTGCCGCTCGACCTCGAGGCGTCTGGCTTCCTCTTCCCGAGCCTTACGCTCGGCCACTTGTAGTTCCAAAAGCTTGTTGTAGGTGGTTTTGGCCTGGACCCCGGGGAGCAAAATAAGGTCGCCCACGCTGACTTCGGTGGGCGACTTGAGTGCGTTGGCCTTGGCCACCCGTGCCACCGCCAGCCCAAAGCGGGCGGCTACGTCTTTGATGGTCTCGCCTTTTTTGAGTTGCAGGATCAGCCCGGCCTCGGCAGTGGGAATGTACAAGGTGGAACCGGCATCTAAGCGGTCCAGGCTGTCTATCCCAGGGTTAGCCGAGACCAGCCCGAGTGGGGTCAGGTCAAAGCGTTTTGCCACCAATTCCACCGTGTCGCCAGCCCGCACGGTGTACTCCTGGACCCCTGGTGGGAGGCGCACGCCGTCGCTGGCGCCGTCTGCTAAGGGGATGCGCAGGGTCTGGCCCAGCTTCAAGTTGCTGCTCTCGATGCCGCTCGACCACATGATGGCTTTGGTATCTACGCCGTAGCGGGCCGCTATAGTGCTCAAAGTATCGCCCGACTGTACGGTGTAGAGAACCCAACCCTTTTTGGCCGGTGCAGCTACCGCGATCTCGGCGCTTTTGGGCAGGCCCGCTTGGAGAAGACCGGTGGGGAGCCCCAGGACTCCAGCAGCAAGCGCACTGCTCAAAACTTCGTTGATAGGCAAGGTCAACCTCCGGCGACGAACTGCAAGATTTTCCAGCTATACTACCCAAACTTTAGCCCATTCTCAGCCGGGCCTCAGCTTTTGGTTAAGACCTTTCTAATCCCGGCACGGATGCCGCAACCAGGATTGGAAAGTTGCGCGCTTTGGGGAGTATACCTATTTACCCGCCAAAGTTGCAAGGAACTCCTTGTTAGTCTTGGTCCGGGAGAGCCTAGCGAGGAGCATCTCCATCGCCTCGGCGGGGTCCATGTCGGCCAAAACCTTGCGCAGCAGCCACATCTTCTGGATCACGTCCTCCCCTAAGAGCAGCTCCTCGCGGCGCGTCCCCGACTTGAGGATGTCAATCGCCGGGAAGATTCGGCGCTCCTCTAAGCGTCTGGACAGGTGCAGCTCCATGTTGCCGGTCCCCTTGAACTCCTCGAAGATCACGTCGTCCATGCGGCTGCCGGTCTCGACCAGGGCAGTGGCAAGGATGGTTAAAGAGCCACCCCCCCGGATGTTGCGGGCCGCCCCCAGAAACCTTTTCGGGAAGTGCAGCGCCGCCGAGTCCAACCCGCCCGACAGTGTACGGCCTGTGGGTGGGGTGACCAGGTTATTTGCCCGCGCTAAGCGGGTAATCGAGTCCAGGAGGATCAAAACGTGTCCCCCTTCTTCCACGATCCGGCGGCTCCGCTCATGGACAAACTCGGCCACGCGGATGTGGTTCTGGGGCGGCTCGTCGAAGGTCGAGGCGATGACCTCGGCCCCTTCCACGCTCTCGCGGAAGTCGGTGACCTCCTCGGGGCGCTCGTCCACCAGGAGCACAATGACCTTAACATCGGGCTCATTGCGGAGGACGGCTCGAGCCACCTTTTTGAGCAAGGTCGTCTTACCGGCTTTAGGCGGGGCCACGATCAGCCCGCGCTGCCCGCGTCCGATGGGGGCCAGGAGGTCAATCACCCGGTTGGAGGACTCCTCGCCGGTAGTCTCGAGCATCAGTTGCCGGTCGGGGAACTGCGGCACTAGGTCGTCAAACTTAGGGCGCTTGGCGGCGGCCTCGGGGTCGAGGTTGTTGACCGCTTCGACCTTCATCAGCGTGCCGTAACGCTCGTTTTCACGCGGGACACGGGCTTTCCCGACTATGTAATCACCCGTACGAAGCTGATACTGCTTAATCAAGCCCGCCGAGACGATTACAGAGCGGGACTCGAGCATGTACAAATTCTCCTGCAAAAAGCCGTAGCCGTCGGAGGAAATCTCCAAGTAGCCTTTGGCGATGCGCAACCCCTCTTCAGTTGCTTCCTGCGACAGAAGGGTCATCACCAGCTCGTCTTTGGAGAGTTTTTTGTAATCGGGAATTCCCGCTTCCGCAGCCAATAAATGCAGCTCGGGCAGGATGCGATTGGCAAGCTCCTGATAGCTCAGGGGAAGGTCAGCGCTGGGGGATTTGCGGCGAATTTTCTTACCGGTGCGGGTCAGAGCAGTCTGGGTTTCTACGTTAGGGTCGGTTTCTGGTCTTGCCATAGGTTTACTCCATTTGTTTGACTTATTACGGCATTTGGGTTCTACAGCGGTATACCCGAGGACGGTTACCTTCGGTATGAGTTGTGTGGAACCTTTAGAAGTATATGCCCCATAGCCCACGAGAATCAAGTGAACGGTCACACAGGAGAGCCCTTTTCGGGCCACACTCGCATTTTCTGTTGACTTTCGGGGACGGCGGTTGCTACCCTAAGGTGCTGACCACCAAGCGCGAAGTGTAGCACAAACGCGGGTCAGCGTAAAGCTCCAAACTGGGGAAGAGTACGCCGAGAAAGCCCTATCAGCGAGTCTGGGACGGTGCGAGCCAGACGGCAACTTTGAAGCCGAAAATCACCCCCAGGAATCGGGAAGAACCCCTTTTAGGCCAGCGGCAAAGCCGCTAAAACCGCCTAGGCCAGTAGACCCCGACGGGTGCGCCCGAAACAGCGTGAATGAGTGCCAGAGGCGCGTTAACCGTCAACCGTTTACCGATAACCGCAACTGCTTTTTCGGTCAACGGTCAACGAGTCGGAGGCCTCCGACTTCAACCGTAAACGGTAAACGCTCCAACGGAAGTGCGGTGGTAACGCGGGATTCGCATAGAGCGACACTCGTCCGCACCTGAGAAGCCTAAACGAGCTCCGGGTGCGGATTTTTCGTTTAGGTCTCAGAAGGAGACCAAATGGTAGAGGAGAAAAAGTTGTTCAAAGAGGTGGCTGGGGCGGATTTTCCGGGCCTCGAGTCCAGCATCCTTTCCTTCTGGAAGGAGCACCGCATCTTCGAGAAGTCCGAGGAAAAGCCCGCCCCAGAGGGCGAGTTCGTGTTCTACGAGGGGCCGCCCACCGCCAACGGCAAACCGGCGATGCACCACGTCCTGGCGCGGAGCTTCAAGGACCTGTTCCCGCGCTACAAGGCCATGCGCGGCTATCACGTCACCCGCAAGAGCGGTTGGGACACCCACGGGCTGCCGGTGGAAATCGCGGTGGAGAAAAAGCTCGGCGTGCTAGGGCGAAAAGCATTATCCAGGGACGAAATCGCCGAGTTCACCGCGCAGTGCAAAGCCTGGGTCTTTGAAAATATCAACGACTGGAACCATTTCACCGAGCGGATGGGCTTCTGGGTAGACCTAGACGACCCGTACATCACCTACCAGAACAGCTACATCGAGTCAGTGTGGAACTTGCTCAAGCGGATGTGGGAGCAGAAAATAATTGTGCGGGATTACAAGGTCGTGCCGCTGTCCCCGCGCATCTCCACCACGCTCTCGCAGAACGAAATCGCTGAAGGCTACCGCGAGGTGGATGACCCTAGCGTCTATGTGCGCTTTCCTTTGAAGCCGGAAACCACGCCCCAGACAGTAAGGGAAAAGCTCGAGGCCCAAGGCGTCCGCTTGGAAGAACTCGAGTCCCCCGCCATCCTCGTCTGGACGACCACGCCCTGGACGCTGCCCTCGAACACGATGGCGGCGGTGAATCCCAAGATGGACTATGCGCTCGTCAAATCACCCTCGGCAGGTCATTTAATCTTCGCGGCGGAGGCGGTCGGGCGGCTGAAAGAGTTGCACAAGGAGGAACTCGAGGTCGTTGCCCATCTCAAAGGCGCAGATTTGGAGTGGTGGGAGTACACGCCTCCGTTTCCCGAAGTCAGCGTCGAACTCGGCGTGGTGAAGGAGCAAGGCGAGCACCGCCCAGACGGTAAGCCCGTTATGCACTTCGTTGCGCTGGCCGATTTCGTCAGCGCCGAGGACGGCTCGGGTGTGGCCCACGAAGCCCCGGTTTACGGCGCGGAAGACTTGGAACTCTCCCGCCAGTACGGCACTCCCCTGCTCTTCGGCACGAACGAATATGGCGTGATGGGAGTCACCGACGAGCGCGGGAAGTTCTTCAAGGATGCTGATAAAGGGCTTATCCGCATCATGAAAGAGCGCGGAAACATGTATCACGCGGGCCAAATCCGACACCGCTACCCCTTCCACGACCGCACCGGCGACCCCATCCTCTACTTCGCCAAGCCGAGCTGGTACATCAAGACCTCGCTCTTCCGCGAGCAGCTTTACGCCCGCAACGAGGAGATCAACTGGATCCCCGAGCACATCAAGCACGGGCGCTTCGGCAACTGGCTCAAGGACAACGTGGACTGGGCCATCAGCCGCGAGCGCTACTGGGGCACGCCTCTCCCCTTTTGGGTGGCGGAGGACGGCTCGGAGTCGGTGTGCGTGGGTAGCGTGCTCGAGCTTTCCAAACTTGTAGGCCGCGACCTCTCCGAACTCGACCTGCACCGGCCCCATGTGGATGACATCACCTTTGTCAAAAACGGCAAAACCTTCCGCCGGGTTCCCGAAGTCCTGGACGTGTGGTTTGACTCTGGCGCGATGCCCTATGCGCAGTGGCATCTGATGCTCGGGCCTGACGGCAAGCCCCTGCCCGGAACCGAGGCCAACTACGAAACGTTCCGGCGGCACTACAACGCCGATTTCATCAGCGAGGCGATAGACCAGACCAGGGGCTGGTTCTACTCTCTCCACGCCATCTCAACGCTGCTGTACAACAGGCCCGCATTCAAAAACGTGATCTGTCTCGGCCACCTGGTAGACGAGAAGGGCCAGAAGATGTCAAAGAGCAAGGGCAACGTGGTGGAGCCGCTCGCCATCTTCGACAAGTACGGCGCGGACGCGGTGCGCTGGTACATGTTCACCGCCTCGGACCCCGGCGACACCAAGCGCTTCAGCGAGCGGCTGGTGGGCGAGGCCATGCGGGGCTTTCTCAACACGCTCTGGAACGTGTACAGCTTCTTCGTGCTGTACGCGAACCTTGACAAGCCCGACCTGAAAAACGCCCCTGAAGTCAGCGAGCGGCCCGAGATAGACCGTTGGTTGGTGTCCCGGACGCAAAATCTAATCGAAGCGGTAGCTGAGGCGCTCGAGACCTATGACGCTCGTGGGGGCGCAACCGCGCTCGAGGAGTTCGTCGAGGAGCTTTCCAACTGGTACGTCCGCCGTAACCGCCGCCGCTTCTGGAAGAACGAGGATGCCACCGACCGCGAATCCGCGTATGCGACGCTCTGGCAAGCCCTAGTGACGGTGGCGCAGCTCGCTGCGCCGTTCACGCCGTTCGTCGCGGAGGCCCTGTGGCAGAACTTGGTGCGTTCGGTGAACCCCGATGCTGCCGAGTCGGTTCACCTCTCCGAATGGCCGAAGGCGGATAAGAGACTCACCGACACGACGCTGCTGGAGCAAATGGGCGCTGTCGTTAAGGTCGTAGGTTTAGCGCGTGCGGCCAGGGGCGTGAGCGGGGTCAAAACCCGGATGCCATTGCCTAAAGTTCTCGTCACCGCTCCGACTGAAAACGAACGGGCGGGGCTCCGTCATTTCGCCGACGAAATCGCCGACGAACTCAATGTGAAAACCGTCGAGGTGCTGGATTTCGGCCAGGAACTCCTCTCCTACCGCGTTTTGCCGAATCTGCCGGTGCTCGGCAAAAAGTACGGCAAGCGGGTTCCCGCCATCCGCGCGGCGCTTTCCGAGCTCGACAGCAAATACGTGGCCGCGACGGTTAAGGCAGGGAAGTCACTGCACCTCGAGCTAGACGGGGAAACCGTCGCCCTCACGCCTGAGGAACTGCTGCTGGAGGCGCAGTCTCCCGAGGGCTACTCGGCGCAGGAGCAGGACGGATATTTGGCGGCCTTAGAAGTCACGGTAGACGACGCGCTGTTCCTCGAGGGCCTGTCCAGGGACCTCATCCGCCTCGTCCAGCAAGCGAGAAAAGAGATGGCTCTACAAGTCTCGGATCGCATTCATCTGACCTACAACGCGAAGGGAAAGTATGCGGAAGCAGTGCTGCAATTTGGTTCTCGCCTGCAGGAAGAAACCCTGGCTTTATCGCTCGCTCAGGGCGATGTAACCGGGTTCATCACTGAGCTTGCTGATGAGGAAGGCGCGGTCAAGTTCGGTTTGGTAAAAGCTTAGCTTGTCTCTGAAGTCACATCCTCAGCCGCCAAGGGCTGGGGATGTCCTTTGTACATGATTTCACGATACTTCGCTCGTGACCTTTTTATTTGCTCTCTGAGAGCACAAAGCCTTTGCTAAACTGCCGCCCCAAAAGGGTAAACATGATCACCGGCGGCAGGATGGCAACGAGCGTCCCAGCCATCACCATCCCCCAGTCGGTCTGCCCACTGGCCTGCCCGATCAGGCTTTTGAGCCCGACTTGAATCACCTGATGGCTGCTGTCACGGATGATGATCAGGGGCCACAGATACTGCTCCCAGCCGTAGATAAACTGGATCAAGGTCAAGGCTCCGATGGTGTTCCAGCTCAAGGGCACGAGCACCGAGAGCAAAAAGCGAAAGGGCCCCGCCCCGTCAATCCGAGCGGCATCGAGGAGGCTTCCGGGGATGTTCATGAAGTGCTGACGCAGCAGGAAAATCCCCGTTGCCGAGGCAGCGAAAGGGACGATAACGGCCTGGTAGGTGTTGGCCCAGCCGAGTTTATTTACCAGATCGAAGAGCGCGACGACAAGTAGGTCGGTGGGGAGCATCAGGGTCAGGAGAATCAGGGTAAACAGCAGGCTTTTGGCAGGGATACGGAAGTAAACCAGCACCATCGCCGCCAGGGACGAGGTGATGACCTTGAGCACGGTAATCCCCACCGCGACCACAAAGCTGTTGCGAATATAAAGCCCTAGCTTTGCCCCGTTCCAGGCGCTCACCAAGTTATCCCACAAATGCGTGCTCGGTATCACATTGGCTGAGTTCACCGCCGCGCCGGTCTGGGTAGCCTTGATCAGCGCGAACAACAGGGGGAAGCCCACCAGTAGCACCACGACGATCAAGGTCAGGTGAATCAGGGCGGTCTGGACGGCCCTACGCGCCATAGTTGATCCCCCTTCCGGCGCGGAACTGTAAGGCGGTGATGGCCCCCACCATCGCCAACATCAAAATCGCTTGAGCGGCGGCAAAACCGGTTTGGAAGTTTTGAAAACCGTCCTGGTAAACGCGGTAGATCAGAAAGGTGGTGATGCCGGTTTTGCCCAGCGTCGGCCCACCCGCGGTGAGGATATCCACCAGGCTGAAGGTGTCAAAGATGGCGTAGGTCAGGTTGACGAAGATCAGGAAAAAAGTGATCGGCGAGAGCAGCGGAAGAATGACGTGACGAAACCGCTGCCAGGGCGTGGCCCCATCGAGCGCGGCGGCCTCGAGCAGCTCCCCCGGCAGGTTTTGCAGGGCCGCGATATAAAACGCCAAGTTGTAGCCGAGGTTCTTCCACACCGCCGCGAACGTCACCAGGCCGAAGGCCAGGATCGGATTGTCCAGCCAGCGCGGGGCGATTCCGAAAAGTGAGCGCAGGATGTTGTTCACCAGCCCGACTTCGGGGTTGAACATGAACAGCCACAAGGTCCCGGCGATGGCGGGCGAAAGCGCATACGGATAGAGCAACAGCGAGCGGTACACCGCCGCCCCGCGAATCGGCTGATTCACCAGAATCGCTAGGCTTAAACCGAAGGCCAGCCCCAGAGCCACCACTAGGGCACAAAAGATCACCGTCTGCAACAGGCTCTGGTAGTACGATGGGTCGGTTAGGAGCTGACGAAACTGGCTCAGGCCCACGAAGGTCTCGGTCTGGAAGACGAAATTAGCGCGGTAGAGCGAGAGGCGCAGGGTCTCCAAGGCCGGGTAATACAAAAACACTCCCAACACCACCAAGGTGGGTAGGAGCATCAGGAGGGCGAGCCAGCGATTTTTGAAGACGGCGAGGTTATCCATAGCAAAGGGCTAAGAGCCAAGGGCAGAGGGCCGAAAGCGCTCTGCCCTCAGCCCTCCGCCCTCTGCGACTCACTTCACGCTGGCGTTGTATTCCTTGAGCGCGGCGTCGGCCTTGGTCTTGGCCTCGGTCAGGGCGGCGTCCACCGAGGTGCCGGAGAACACCTTCTGGATGGCCTCCTCGACGATACGGCGCACCTGTTGGAAGGGCCCGATCAGGGCTCCGGCGGTGGCCTCGTTGGGTGTGGTCTGGAGGAGCTGGTTGAAGGCTACTAGCTGGGGGGCGTCCTCCTTCAGCCAGCCCTCTTTGCGCAGCACCTCCACGGCGCTCACCCGCACCGGGTAGTAGCCGGTGAGCTTGTGCCACTCGGCCATGTTCTCGGTCCCAGTCATGAACAGGGCGAAGTCGCGGGCAGCCTCGGCCTGCTCTTTAGGGATGCCCTTGCTGATCCACAGGCTAGCCCCGCCGATCACCACCCCGTTGCGCTTCACCCCGTCGGCGATGGGGAGCATCCCCACCCCCATCTGGAAGCCGGTTTTCTTGGCCGCATCGCCGATATTCACGATGTCGGCGGTGCTGGTGATGTGGAACACCACCTTGGCATCGGTGAAGATGGCGTCGCTGCCGTCCCAGTCCTCGAGCTTACCCGTGTAGGTGTAGTAGCCCTTGTCGTTCATGTCCTTGAGCCACGACACGATCTTCTTGGCGGGCTCGCTGGTGAGCAGCACCTCGGTGGCCCGGCCCTTGCGCCCGTTGGAGTTGTTGGCGAGGAGTGCGCCCTGCTGGGCCATCCACTGCTCGAAGAACCAGCCGTTGAGGCTCACCCCGAAGCACTTAACCCCGAGGTTTGCAGCGGCCACCTTAGCGCAGGCGGCGGTCAGCTCGCCGTAGGTCATGGGCGGTTTGTTGGGGTCCAGACCGGCTTTGGTCATCAGGTCTTTGTTGTAGTAGAGCACCGGCGACGAGGAGTTGAAAGGGATGGAGTTCACCTTCCCGTTGATGGTGTAGTAGTTGAGCACCGGTTTGATGTAGTCGCTGGTGTCGAGCGTGCCAATCCCGCCCACCGGCTGGAAGATGCCGGAATCGAGGGCGAACTGGCTGCCGATCTCGTACATCTGCACCAGCGCGGGGGGCTTGCCCTGCCGGGCCGCTAAGGTGGCAGCCTGGAGGATGTCTGGGTAGCTGCCCTTGAAGGTCGGTACGACCTTGATGTTGGGGTTGGCCTTGTTGAAGGCGTCGGCCTTGGCTTGAATCCAGCCGCCCCGCTTGGGGTCGCCAAAGGTGTGCCAGAACTCCACCGTCACGCTCTGGGCCATCACGCCCGCGCCCAGAACCACCGATATCGCCGCAGTTAATGCCTTACTCTTCATGCTTCCTCCTGGGACTTTTTCTTTCCCGCACGAACATAAGAGCCCTGTTTCAGCTTTTTGTCAGCTCAGCATACAACGCCTGTGTACAACGGCAAAGTACCTATTTTTAGCCCTTCTCCCATCGAGGGAGAAGGGTTTGCGATGAGGGTGTAAGCGCTTTGCTGTGTCATATGCTGCAAAGACAGTCTTTTACTGCAAAAGATGCACTCAGCCACCGCGCCCCTTCACCCTACCCTCTCTCACCAGAAGAGAGGGTTTCTGATTGTGCGGCAGGTTTATTCGGTGGGGACGATGGAACGGGCCGCGCCGGGGAGGATTTGGGCCTCGAGTGGCGGCCTTGCCTCCAAACTTTCCCCGTCATACTGGACGGCGAGCGCGGGCTCGGATTCGATGCGCACGTGCCGGGCCGAGCACACCTCGAGGCGCTCCCCTACTTCGGGGCTGCCCAATCCCACTTTTTCCGCCAACTGCCGCAGCAGCTCCGGCACCAACCCCGCGGCGGTGCGGGCCTTGAGGATCACCACCTCGAGCCGCCCGTCGGCGGCGTCGGCTCCGGGGGCCATCTCCAGACCCAGTTGCATCTGTCCTAAGTTCACCACCATCACCCCGATGCCCTCGCGCTCCAAGGTTTCTCCGTCCAGCTCGAGGCGAAACCGCGCCACCTGGGCTTTGGCGTTGCTGAGGGCGCTGAGCACGTACCCCCCGACCCCGAAACGAGATTTCAAGTTCTCCGAGTCGGCGATCAGCTTGGCATCGAAACCGGTCCCCGCCGCGATGGTAAACCCGGACTCCCTGGGCTGGCCGCTAGGGTCGCAGTAGCGCAGTACGGCCAAATCCACCGCTCGGCTGCGCCCCGCCAGCAGCACCTCGGCCAGCTCGGCAGGCTCTGAAGGCAGCTTGAGGTTGAGGGCGATCAGGTTGGCGGTGCCCTTGGGATAGGCCAGGATCGGCACGTCCGAATCACGCAGGGCGTGGGCCGTCCCCGAGACGGTTCCATCCCCGCCCGCCGCTACCACCGCGCCAAACTCCGGGGCATCTGCTAGCAGGTCTTCCAGCTTTACGCCCTCCTCCAAGCTCCGCACCTGGTACTCCACCCCGCCCCGCTCGAGTGCCGCCAGAAAGGTCTTGAAACCCGCCTCCCCCTGCCCAGATTTCTCGTTGTGGAGGATCAACACGCGCATAGTTTTGGTTATACAGGTCCGGCAACCCTGGCCGCGTGGTCTGGCTCACACCGGTCTAGCTAAAATCGCGGCGAACCGCTATAATCCCGGTTTGGGTGTGGCGAAGGCAGCCTGGAGGCAGGGAACGGTCCTCTTGGAGTGAGCGCCCAGAGCCACAAAACAAACGCCCGCTCCAACCGTCCCAAAGGGAGAAAGTATGGCCGCAAACGTTAGCATCAAGGAACTGCTGGAAGCCGGGGTCCACTTCGGTCACGAGACCAAACGCTGGAACCCCAAGATGAAACGCTTCATCTACGCCGAGCGCAACGGGATTTTTATCATTGACCTGCAAAAAAGCATGGTCGAGCTGGAAAAAACCTTCAAGTACGTGCAAGACCTCGCCATGCGCGGGGGCACGATTCTCTTCATCGGCACCAAGAAGCAGGCCCAGGAGATCGTCCAGCTCGAGGCCGACCGGGCCGGGATGCCCTACGTCAACCAGCGCTGGCTGGGCGGGATGCTCACCAACTTCCGCACCATCACCGCGCAGGTCAACCGCCTCCAGGCCCTCGAGGAGCTGTTCGCCTCGGAGGACATCAACGAGCGCCCCAAGACCGAGCAGGTCCGGCTCAAGCACGAGCTCGAGCGGCTTCAGAAAAACCTCGGTGGCTTCCGTAAGCTCAAGCGCCTGCCCGACGCCATCTTCGTGGTAGACCCGACCAAGGAGGCCATCGCCGTGAAAGAAGCGAGAAAGTTGGGCATTCCAGTGGTGGGCCTTGCCGACACCGACTCCGACCCCGATTTGGTGGATTACATCGTTCCCGGCAACGACGACGCCATCCGCTCGATCCAGCTCGTGGTGAGCCGGATGACCGACCTGATCGTGGAAAGCCGTGGCGGGGGCCGGGTCACAACACCCGCCCCGGAGGCGGATACCGAGAGCGTGGGGGCTGAGGCGTAGACAATTGCCGTAAGTCGCATGCCTAATCCCGACCCTAGACCTGGGACATGAGACCTGAGACAAGGATTGACCATGACGCAACTTGACCAGATCAAAAAACTACGTGAACAAACCGGCGCAGGCATGAGCGATGTTAAGAAGGCCTTGGAGGACGGCGGCTGGGACATGGAGAAGGCCACCACCCTGCTCAGAGAGCGGGGGGCCCTCAAGGCTGCTAAAAAATCCGACCGCGAGGCCAGAGAGGGTATCATCGGCAGCTACGTGCACCACAACGGGCGCGTGGGGGTGATGCTCGAGCTCAACTCCGAGACCGATTTTGTCGCTCGCAACGAGGAGTTCCAGCGGCTCGCTAAGGACATTGCCATGCACATCGCCATGGCAAACCCGCGCTACGTGAGCGTGGAGGAAGTGCCCAGCGAAGACCTCGACAAAGAGCGGCAAATCTACGTGCAGCAGCTCCTCAATGAGGGTAAGCCGCGGAACATCGCCGAGAAGGCCGCCGAGGGCCGATTGAAGAAGTTCTACGAGGAAACCGTGCTGCTGGAGCAGCCTTTCGTCAAAGACGACAAGATGAAGGTGGGCGACCTGATCAAGGCTGCCGTCGCCAAAATCGGCGAGAACATCCAGGTCCGGCGCTTCGCCCGCTTCGAGGTAGGAGCGTAAAGATGTCGAAGGTCGAGGGTCAAGAGTCGAGAGCTTGGCCCTCGATTTTCTTTGGCCCTAAACTCTCAACCCTTGACTCTTGACTATGAAATACAAACGCGTCCTTCTCAAGCTCTCCGGCGAGTTCATGACCGGCAACGGCTTTGGTATTCAGCCCGAAACCACCAAAGCCCTAGCCCAGGAGATCGCCAAAGCCCATGCGCTGGGTGTGCAGATCGCCATCGTGGTGGGGGGCGGCAACTTCTGGCGTGGAGCCAAGCAAGGCGTGGGGATGGACCGGGCCAGCGCCGACTACATCGGGATGCTCGGCACCATCATGAATGCCCTGGCCTTGCAGGACGCCCTAGAGTTTGTCGGCGTCCCAACCCGTGTGCAGACCGCCCTCACCATCCAGGAGGTCGCCGAGCCCTATATCCGCCGCCGGG
Organism: Meiothermus sp.; assembly: GCA_040290005.1. Classification (GTDB taxonomy): domain Bacteria; phylum Deinococcota; class Deinococci; order Deinococcales; family Thermaceae; genus Meiothermus. The sequence goes on along the minus strand of PSMF01000008.1, from coordinate 32,877 downwards.
CTATCCGGCACCTCGAGAAGGGCCGGGTGGTGATCTTCGGCGCGGGGACCGGCAACCCTTATGTCACCACCGATTCGGGAGCGGCGCTGCGTGGCTTGGAAATAAACGCCGACGCGGTTTTGTTCGCCAAAAACAAGGTGGACGGCGTGTACGACGACGACCCGCGCAAAAACCCCAGCGCCAAGAAATACGACGAGCTGAGCTACATGGACGTGTTGAGCCAGGGCTTAGAGGTGATGGACAAAACAGCCATCAGCCTGTGCATGGATAACTCTTTGCCCATCGTGGTTTTCGACATGTTCTCCGATGGGGCGCTGGAGCGCGTCATCCAGGGCGAACACGTCGGCACGCTGGTACACGCGAGCGCGAAAACGCCCACCAGCATTTAGCTGGGTCCATTCAAGAGGTCAATACTTGGTGGAGTTTGCACTAGACGCTGCGGCTGAACGACCTCCACCATTGGGAAAACTTGTGAATGGTGCCGGTCGCAAATGGCAAATTCTGCTCATCGGAGGGGCCAGCGGCGTGGGCAAAACCCGCTTGAGCTATTCGCTGGCCCGTCACTACGGCATCAACCTCACCGAGATAGACGACTTCCAAGTGGTGCTCGAGACCCTCACCACGCCGCTTCAGCAACCCCTGCTGCACTTCTGGCGCACCCACCCGGAGGAGTTCATGGCCTGGGGCGACGAGGCCCGGCTGGATTACTTCGTTCGGGTGTGCCGCGAGGTTTTCCAGCCCGCCTTGGAGGCGGTGATCGCCAACCGGCTCGACTCCGGCCTGCCCGCCATCCTAGAGGGCGATTTCCTGCTCCCGGAGTTTGCCACTCAAACCCAGTTTGGCGACCAACCGAATGAGGGCCGGGTACGCGCCCTCTTCGTCACGGAGGCCGACGAAGCCCAGATTGCGGCTAATTACCGGGCTCGAGAGGGCAACGAACAGCCCATCAGGGCCCACGCAGAGTGGGTGAAAAACCGGTGGCTGACCACGGAGTGCGCCCGTCTGGGGGTACCTAGCCTCTGCGCACGCCCTTGGGACACCGTTTTGCCGCGGGCTATAGCGGCGCTGTCTGGTAATTCTCCCCGCTAGGCGCCCAGAGACCTATGGGGATACAATAATCTGCGAATCTAAGGAGTCGCCATGCTTAAAGACGTGTACAGCGATGCCCGTAACCACATGCAAAAGGCCCTGGATGCCCTCGAGCACCACCTGAGCACCACCCGCACCGGGCGGGCCAACCCGGCCATCCTCAACAACATCCGCGTCGAGTATTACGGCACCCCAACGCCTCTAAACCAGGTGGGTACGGTCAGCTCCCCCGACCCCCGCACCCTGGTGGTCCAGTCCTGGGACGCCAACGCGCTCAAAGACATCGAAAAGGCCATCCGCGACTCGGACTTAGGGCTCAACCCCACCAACAAGGGCGATGCGCTCTACATCAGCATCCCCCCCCTCACCGAGGAGCGCCGCAAGGACTTGGTAAAGTCGGTGCGCCACTATGCCGAGGAGGCCAAAGTCGCCGTGCGCAACGCTCGGCGGGAGGCCATAGACGGGGCCAAAAAGCTCGAGAAGGACAAGGCCATCTCCGAGGACGACCTCAAAAAAGCCGAGGCCGAAATCCAAAAGATCACCGATGATTTCATACGCAAGATCGAGGGGACGCTGGAGAAAAAAGAGGGGGAAATCCTGCACGGGTAGCGCGAAAGAGCGCTGAGGGCGGAGGGGCGAGAGCCCTCCGCTCTTTACTTTTGGCCTTGGCGGTCGCATAACATTCAGATATGGATACCCGGGGCTGGGTACTCAAAGCGGTCGAGGCCCTGCGCTATGCCAGCGAGAAAGACATCGTGCGCTGGCTCGACGAGGAGGGCGAAAGCCTTTCCGGGGACGAGTTGCAACGGGCTTTGCAGCGGCTATTGGACGAGGGCAAGCTCGAGCTCAAAAACGACTTGTTTCGCCTCAAGCTCAAGGACGGCACCAAAAGCGCTTTTGACAAGCTCTTCAACGACTAGCTCTATGTCACATTGACAGATTTAGATGTATCAATATATTTTTAGGTCATGGCAGCGTTAGTCGGACTCGAGCCCTCCCCGACGGAGACCGATTTTGAGGCAGGAGCCTGGGCTTTCAAGGCATTGTCGGACCCAGCCCGGCTCAAAATCATGGTCCACCTGGCCCAAAGCCGCTCCGGCAGCGGGGAGTGTTGCGGCAGCGCCGAGGCCGGTGCAGTCTGCGCCTGTGACCTCGAGGCCATCACTGGGCTTTCCCAGCCCACCGTGAGCCACCACATGAAGTGCTTGGTCTCAGCAAGCCTAGTCACCGCGGAGAAGCGCGGCAGGTGGATGTACTACAGTATTGACCCCCGCGGATTGACGCTGGTAGAAGGGATTTTGTCCGGCTTTAGAAGGTAATTTTCTACTGCGACCCGTTGATAAGTTTCGATTGGAGGAGGCCAGGAGATGAACGAAACGCCGCTGTGGATGGTGCTAAAAGAGCGTCAGGAGCGAGTTCGTGCGGAAGTCTGCGGCCACCGCGGGTTGGAGCGTCTGATTCCCAGGCTCTGGATAGCCCTGAGGGTCAGGCTAGGCTATCGGCGGACTCAAACTCCCGCGTATGCGCCTCAGGCCAAATGCTACGCGACTTGAGGAGATGAACAACATGGACACCCAGACCTTCCTGGAAAACCTCGGTCAGCACAGCAGAAAACACCTGGTCTTCGAGTACGGTGGCAAAACCGTAGCGCCTGGGTACCATGTCACCGAGATTATGAACGTCACCTATGAGACCATGGACTGCGGCGGGCAGGCCAACTTCTGGCGCGAGACGGTGATTCAGCTTCAAGGGCCGGGGAGCAAGGACCGGCCCGAGTTCATGTCGACGGACAAGTTCTTGAGCATCTATCACCGCGTCGCCGCCTCGGTTCCGGTGCGTCCCGACTCGGAGATACGGCTCGAGTACGGCGACACCCAGACGCCCGCAATCCAGTACCATGTTGACAGCCTGGAAACCAATGGGGATTCGGTGGTGGTCCGCCTTTCCCCTCCAGGGGTCACCTGCAAGGCAGCAGACCGGAGGAATCAAGGAGAGGTGTGCGGCACGCCTGCAATGGGTGCACCCATCGAACTCGAGGTCCTCGCCAAAGGGGGCTGTTGTGATTAGCTTCTGCACCGCCACCTCGCACGACCTGCCGGAAGTGCTGAGGCTGCTGGAGGCCTCCGGTTTACCCATTGCAGGTGTAGAAGGGCATATCCAAGAGTTCATTCTGGCCCTCGAGGGCGAGCGGGTCGTGGGGTGTGCGGGCCTCGAGGTACATGGGGTTGCCGGGCTGCTGCGCTCGGTGGTGGTGGACGAGAGTTACCGCTCGCATGGGCTCGGGGAAAAGCTGACGTGGGGGATTCTGGGGCTGGCCCAGCACAAAAACCTCACCTCACTCTCGCTGCTCACCGACACCGCCCAGGACTACTTCCCCCGGTTTGGCTTCGCGCGGGTGGAGCGTGCGGAGTTGCCTGAAGTTCGAGAAGCCACCGAAGCCGACTTAGCCGCGATTGCCGAGATTTACAACCAGGGCATCCGGGCCCGCACCGCGACCTTCGAGACGGATGAACGTACCGCTCAGGATGTTCGTGGCTGGCTGAATAATCCCAAACATCCCCTGCTGGTTGCCGAAAAGGGTGGGCAAGTCTGGGGCTGGATTCATGCCTCTAGCTACCGGGCTAGAGACTGCTACGCGGGGATAGCTGAATTCTCGGTCTACGTCGCAGAAACCTCCAGAGGCCAGGGTGTGGGAGACGCGCTTATGGCGGCCTTCATCCCGGCCTGCGAGCGGGCAGGGTAGTGGAAACTACTCTCGAGGATTTTTCCCGAAAACACCGCCTCCCGCGCCCTGTGCAAACGCCACGGCTTCCGCGAGGTGGGCATTTACGAGAAACACGGCAGGCTGGGGGCGTCTGGCGCGACGTGGTGATCGTGGAACGTTTGCTGAGGGCCAACTTGACATGAGGGAATCCGGACCGCCGAACCCAACCAACAGCGAGCAGAGCCCACCGACCAACAGCGAGCAGAGCCCGCTCCCCTTCTACGGCTGGCGCATCGCCTGGGCTTTAGCCATCACCCAGACCATCGGCTACGGCGTGCTGTACTACGGCTTCGGGGTGTTCATCAAACCGATGGGGACGGAGTTTGGCTGGAGCCGGGCGCAGACCTCGGCGGCCTTCTCGCTGGCGCTCTTGGCGGCGGGTTTGGCGGCGATTCCGGTGGGGCACTGGACCGATCGGCGCGGGGCGAGGGCACTGATGAGCGCGGGCTCGGGGCTGGCGGCGCTGACGCTGCTGGGCTGGTCGCAGATTCAGGGCCTGGGTGGGCTTTACCTTGTCGCGTTGGGGCTGGGCTTGGCGATGTCGGCGGCGCTCTACGAGGTGGCTTTCACCGTGGTCGCGGTGTGGTTTCGCCAGGAGCGCCACCGGGCCATGCTCACCGTCACCCTGACCGCCGGGCTCGCCAGCACGATTTTTATCCCGCTCATCACCTGGCTGGTGGACGCCTTGGGCTGGCGGATGGCCTTAGAGGTTCTAGCTTGGATCGTCGCGGTAGGGACCCTACCCCTCCACGCCCTTGTGCTGCGCCGCCGACCCCAAGATTTGGGCCTCGAGCCCGACGGCCTCCCTTCCACTTCCGAGACGCCTCAGAACCCCCGGCCCGAAATTAACGCCAGGGCGGCTTTCCGAATGTCCAGTTTCTGGTGGCTGGTAGCCGCGGTGGCAGTCGCCCGGATGGCCTGGAGTGCGCTGGGAACGCACCTGGTCCCGCTGCTGCTCGAGCGCGGCCTCTCGCCGGGGCTTGCCGCTGCCGCAGCAGGCTCGGTAGGGTTCACGCAGCTCGCCGGGCGGGTCTTCTTCACCCCACTCACCTCGAGGCTCCCGCTTAACGCCCTCGCCACGTTGACGTTTGGCTTGCACGCGCTGGCCCTGCTGGCCGTTCCAGGTCTGACCGGGGTGTGGCTTTTCGCCGCCCTGTTCGGCATCAGCAATGGTGCCATCACCCTGGCGAGGGCTGCGCTGCTGGCCGAGACCTTCGGCTCAGCCAACTATGGACAACTCAACGGCACAATCGCATTGGTAACAGCCTTTACCGGCGCGGCGGCTCCCTTTTTGGCGGGAGTCATCCACCAAACTTCCGGCGGTTATGCGGCGGTTTTGGCGATTCTGACCTTGACTACGGCACTTTCGACCCTGGCAGTGTCCAGGGTCCGCCCTTCGCCTCAGACCGTGCTGATGAGGAGCTGAGCCGTGCGAATCTTGATTCTGTGCACCCACAACTCGGCTCGAAGCCAGATCGGAGAAGGCTGGCTTCGATATTACGCCCAGCAGATGAACCTAAATGCCGAAATATGGTCGGCGGGGACGGAGAAAAGCCAGGTCAAGCCCGAAGCAGTAGAGGTAATGAAAGAAATCGGGATTGACCTTTCCGGGCACTCTTCAAAGACGCTTTGGGAAGTCCCTGACCCCTGGGATTTCGATGTTGTGGTCACGGTTTGCCATTCAGCCAACGACACCTGCCCGGCGTATCCAGCCAAAACCACCCGCCTACACGTCTCCTTTCCCGACCCGTCGGGCAAAAGTTTAGATGAATGGCGCAGGGTACGGGACGCGCTGGGTCGGATGTGTAAACGCTTGGTGGGAAAACTGTCTGAGGGGCAGATACCGGGGGAGCTCGAGCTGTCAAACGCAGCTCGAATCGGTGAATGAACAAGATAAAAGCTAAACACAACCTCCGTCCCAGACGAGATAATCTAAGCTCGAGGAATCCCGTCACCCGCTCCACCCGTTTTTAACCTTCTTCCTTTATCGCCTTTTCTCCGGCGAAGCCGCACAATAAGGCATGGCGTACTCGACCACCCACCGGGGCATCGTCCACAAGTTTGGCGACCTTAAAACGCTGCTGGCGAAGGCCACGCCGCTACGTTCGGGAGACGTGCTGGCCGGGGTCGCGGCAGGGAGTCAGGTCGAACGCGTTTTAGCCCAGCGTACTCTTGCCGAAGTCCCGCTCACCGATTTTCTCGAGCACCCCCTGATTCCTCCGGAGGAGGACGAGGTGAGCCGCTATCTGCTCGAGTCCCACAGCCCCGCCGCGTTTGCCCCGATTCGCAGCTTCACCGTGGGCGAGTTGCGCGACTTCCTCCTCAGCGACGAGGCCACCCCGGAAGTCCTGGAAAACCTGACCTGGGGCCTGCTCCCCGAGACCGTCGCCGCCGTCTCCAAGCTGATGCGGGGCCAGGATTTGATTTCTGTGGCCCGTAAAAGGCGTGTGGTGACGCGGTTCCGTAACACCTTGGGCCTCCCTGGGCGGCTCTCCACCCGCATCCAGCCGAACCACCCTTGCGACGACGTGGCGGGCGTGATGGCGAGCACGCTGGACGGCCTGTTCTACGGCGGCGGGGACGCAACCATCGGCATCAACCCGGCAGGCGACGGGCTCAAACCGGTCATCGAACTGAGCACTGCCCTGGACACGCTGATCCGGCGCTACGAAATCCCCACCCAGAGCTGCGTACTGGCGCACGTCACCAATACGATTTCGGCGATTGAACGCGGCGCACCGATAGACCTGGTATTCCAAAGCATCGGCGGCAGCGAGGCGCTGAACAAAGGTTTCGGCATAGATATCGCCCTGCTGGATGAGGCGAACGAGGCTGGGCAGAGCCTAAAACGCGGCACCGTCGGGAACAACGTGATGTACTTCGAGACCGGACAAGGCAGCGCCCTATCGGCGAACGCTCACCACGGCCTCGATCAGCAGACGATAGAGGCCAGGGCTTATGGTTTAGCCCGTCGCTATCAGCCTTTTTTGCTGAACACGGTGGTCGGGTTCATCGGGCCGGAGTATTTATATGACGGCAAGCAGATTATTCGTGCGGGCCTCGAGGACCACTTCTGCGCCAAGCTTCTGGGCCTGCCGATGGGCTGCGACGTCTGCTACACCAACCACGCCGAGGCCGACGCCGACGACATGGACACGCTGCTCACGCTGCTGGGCGTGGCCGGGGTCAACTTCGTGATGGGGATTCCCGGAGCCGATGACGTGATGCTCAACTACCAGAGCACCTCCTTCCACGACGCGTTGTACGTGCGCGAGGTGCTGGGCCTGCGGCCCGCCCCGGAGTTCGAGGCGTGGCTGGGGCGCATGAACATCGTGCGAGACAACCGGTTGAGCGACCCGAGGGGGAAAGCCTTGCAGTTACCAGAGGTGTTCGGGTGAGCAAAGACTGTCTTAAGTCTTACGCAAGGTCAAAAGCGTACGACGTATCGCGTAGGACGTATGACACTCCTTATGTCTGACATCAAGAAACTCGACTCGTGGGCGCATTTGCGGCGCTTTACTCCGGCTCGGATTGCCCTCGGGCGAGTCGGGCACGCGCTGCCGCTCGAGGCGGTGCTGGATTTGGCCTTGGCCCATGCTGAGGCAAAGGATGCGGTTTGGCAAGAGCCCGACTGGGACGGGGTAAGAGAAGGTTTGCGACAGATGGGGCGGGAGTTTGTCGAGGTCGAAAGCCAGGCTCCCAACCGCGAACAATACCTGTTGCGGCCCGATTGGGGCCGCGCTTTGAGCGAGGAGTCTGAAAACAGGTTGCGTCCCCATCGGAGTAACTACGATTTGGTTTTATGCGTCGTGGATGGGCTCTCGGGGGCGGCGATTACCGAGAACGCGCTGCCCATGCTCGAGGCATTGTGGGGGTGGCTCGAGGGAACCTCCTGGTCAATCGCTCCACTCGTTTTAGCCCGGCAGGGACGGGTGGCTCTAGGCGACGAAATCGGGGTGGTGCTGGGAGCACGGATGGCATTCGTCCTCATCGGGGAGCGGCCCGGCCTAAGTTCGCCGGATTCGCTCGGGCTTTATCTGACCTACGCGCCCCAAGCGGGAAGACTCGACTCCGAGCGCAACTGCATCTCCAACGTGCGTCCCGGCGGTCTCGGCTACGCCGAGGCTTCGGAGAGGGCGCGGATGCTGATGTATGGGGCCAGGGCGCTGAAGGCCACCGGGGTCGAACTCAAGCCGGATGTGAAGTACCTGCCCTGAGTCACAACCCCGCCTCACCCTTTTCTGGAATACTGTTGGAATGCGCCTTTTGGCCCTCCCCTTTTTGCTTGGATTGGCCCTAGCCCAGTCCGGCAACCTGCCCGCTTCGGTGTTCCTGAGCGGTGCTAAACACGAGTACCAGCGCTTCAACAACTGCGGCCCCGTCACCATCGGCATGGCGATGAGCTACTGGGGCAGCACGGAGAATCAATATCAAATCGCCCCGGTGCTCAAGCCCAACAAGCAGGACAAGAACGTCAGCCCCGAGGAGATGATTGCCTACGCGAGAGCCAAGGGCTATAGAGTCCACTATGGCATCGCAGGCAACTATGATTTGCTCAGGCGTTTCCTGGCCGCGAAGTTCCCGACCATCGTGGAGAGCTGGTTTGTCACCGAGCACGGCGGGATGGGCCATTACCGGCTGCTGGTCGGGTACGACGACAAGGCGGGGTATTTCAACGCCTTCGACTCCTACTGGGGGCCGAAGGTAACACTCAAATACAAGGACCTGGACGCCTTGTGGCAGGTGTTCAACCGCACCTATATCGTGGTGTACCCAGCCTCGAGGGAATCCCAACTCAAAGCCGTCCTGGGCGACCGGCTGGATGAAGCCAAACTGCTGCAAAAAGCCCTGGTGGTGGCAAAGTCGGAAACCCAGTCGCAGCCCAGCAATGCTTTTGCTTGGTTTAACTTAGGCGACGTGCTGCTCAAACAGGGCGATGTCCCAGGAGCCGCTGCCGCCTACGACCGCAGCAGAGCGCAAAAACTCAACGTGGCCTTTGACACCACCCGGCCCCAAAATGTGGCGACCAACTGGCCTTTCCGTATGATGTGGTATCAGTTTGGCCCTTACCAGGCGTATTACAAGATGGGTCGCTACGGTGATGTGGTTCGATTAGCAAACGACGTGCTGGGCCGCATAGACGACCACGAGGAGTCGTTTTACTGGTGCGGGCTGGCGCGGAAGGCGCAAGGGAACTTAGCGGGGGCTAAGGCCGATTTCCAAGCCGCGCTGCGCTACCGCCCGAGCTACGAGGAAGCCGCACAGGCACTAAAAAACTTGAACGTGCGGGCCTCGAGGTGACAAATGCGGAAGGCGGAAATAAGGGCGGCTAAAGAGTTACGGATAAAGGCTAAAAACATTTCATGTCAGGGACGAGGATTCTCTGCGTGGAAATATGTCGTTTTGTAGAGAGCCTATATCTCTGTTATTGGCTTTTATCCTCCATCCTTTATCTTTTATCGTCCTAGCCTCCCACTCTTTGCTCACCGTAACAGCGAGGCCCCGCCATCCACGAACAGCTCTACCCCAGAGACATGGCGGCTCAGGTCGGAGGCTAGGAACAGCGCGGTGTCGGCCACATCTATCGGCTCACCCTGCCCCTCGTTGAGCGCAGGGTTACCCTTGGGCATCTCGACTTCGATGCCGATCTTCTCGGTGCCGCGCCGCTGGGTGCGTTCGTCAACATTGGTCTCGATGGCGCCGGGGCAGATCGCGTTGCAGCAGATGTTATAACGGCCCAGCTCGAGCGCCACCATCTTCAAGGCCACCTGACCCGCCTTGGAGCTGTTGTAGGCGTGGGCACCGGGGTTGGAGAAGGTGCGCGTACCGTTCACGCTGTTGGTGATGAGGATGCTCCCCCCGCCGGCTTGTTTGAGGTGGGGCACGGCAAAATGCACGGTGAGAAAGGTCCCCTTGAGGTTGATGGCGAGGGTTTTATCCCACTCCTCCGGCTTGAGGTCATCCACCGGCGCCCAGGTGCCGTTGACCCCGGCGTTGGCGAAGACGATGTCCAGCCGCCCGAACTCCTCCACGGCATGCGTAATAGCCCGCCGCACCGACTCCGGGTCGCTCACGTCGCAGTTGAGGTATATGGCCTCGCCGCCGGAGACCCGAATCTCGTCGCGTAGACGCTCCCCCTCGTCGTCCTGTACGTCGGCCAGGGCCACACGAGCCCCTTCCCCGGCGAAACGCCGGGCCGTCCCCGCGCCGATGCCGCTGGCCCCACCGGTGATAAAGGCAACCTTCCCCTCGAGCATTCCCATACCACCCATAGTTGCCCAGCAAAGGGGGATATGGAGTAGATAGCCCACACGCCCTAGCGGCTCTTCCGGCGTCTGTGCCGCCACGCCCGCCACCCGGCCACGCCCTCGCGGGTCTGCACGAGGTCTTCCCCGCCCACATCCAGCCCTGCTGAGAGCTTCAGGGTGTTGAGCGGACAGGTGCACACGCAGGCCTGACACTGGATGCACTCTGTCGAGAGCACCCGCTCACCTACTTTGATGTAATCGGGGATGCGGATATCCATCGGGCACATCGGCAGACAAGCCTGCGAAGGGCACTCGAGACACGCGTTGGCATCGCCGGAAACCTTGAACAGCGAGAAGCGGGCCGTCTGCTTAAAAATCACCGCATCAGGACAGCCATATTTGCAAAAAGCCCGGTTGTCCTCGAGCACGATTGCCAGCGCCACGCCCACCGACCAGTAGAGCAGGTTCCCCCCCACGAACCAATAAGCCGCATCGCGTCCAACGGCTCCGGCGCGGTATCCGAACCCGAACCACAGCAGCAGCACCCCTTAGCTTCGTACTCGAGGCTTTCCCGCGCCAAAGCCAGATATCCTCGCTGACCCTGCTCTCGAGGGGTTGAATGACAAAATCCCTCGCGTTCAGCACGAGGTTCTTAAGCGTGCTATTATGGCGTACTGCTCACGAACCAAAACTATCTTCCGCCTGCCACGTCCAGCAGCGCCCCGGTCACGTAAGAAGCCCGCTCCGAGAGCAGCCAGAGGATAGCCTCGGCGACCTCTTCGGCAGTTCCGCCGCGCCGCATCGGGACAAACTCCTTGACCCGCTCGACCCGGCCCGGCTCACCGCCCCGCGCATGGATTTCGGTGTAGATAAAGCCGGGCCGCACCGCGTTCACCCGGATGCCCTCCAAGGCCACCTCCTTGGAAAGCCCTAGAGTAAGCGAGTCCACCGCGCCCTTGGAGGCGGCATAGTCTATGTATTCTCCGGGCGAGCCAATCCTGCTGGCCGCCGAGGAAACGTTGACGATGGCCCCGCCGCTCCCGCCGTTTTTGCTGGACATCCGCCGCACCGCTTCCCTGGCGCACAAAAAGCTGCCCAGGATATTGGTATCAAAGACCCGCTGCAACCGCTCAGCGGTCATATCCTCAAGGCGCGATTGCATCTCCACGATGCCCGCGTTGTTAACCAGGGCGGTGAGGCGACCCAGTTCTCGGTCTACCGTCTCAAAGAGGCGCAAGACGTCGGGCTCGAGGGCAACGTCGGCCTGCACGGTAATCACGGGGGTTTGACTCCGAAGTTCAGCGGCTAAAGCTTCGGCTGCTTCTTTGTTGTGCTGGTAGTTGAGACAGAGCGCATAGCCTTCGGCAGCAGCTAAACGTGCGGTGGCTGCTCCGATACCCCGCCCGCCTCCGGTGATGAGGAGAACCTTGGACACGCTCTACAGCTTACTGTTTAGCGAGCGCATAGAAGTTGAGCCGGTAGCCGTCGGGGTCCCGCGCATCGAACATACTCCCAAAGGGCTCGGTCTTGGGCTTGCTCACGCCTTGGGCCTTGGCCGTACGGAGTTTTTGCAGCGTGGCCGCGACATCCTCCACCTCGAAGCTGAGTTCGACACTCCCAGGGTTGGGGCTCTCGCCCAACCCGTCCGCTTGTTGCAGTTGGAGCGTAACCTGGCCCGCATCCAGCACCGCGAAATCCGGCGGGCTCGAGCGCGGGGTGTCTTCAAGCCCCAGCACCTCGATGTAGAAGTCTTTCGACCTTTGCACATCCCGCACGACTAGATTGATATTGTTGAGCTTCGCTTTCATGGCCTGCCTCCACACTTAAGCGTAAAGCCAGGACCAGTCGGCTAAGTGATTTGGAGGACGAAGCCAGAACAAGCATAGCTTGCAGGAGAAGCCGGGCAGAACAATATTTAGAAGCCCCATCAAGTCCCGTAGCCTTGCGCAGACAACCGCTCGAGCAAATCGCGGAAACGGCCTAAACAAGCCGGAAGTTCGGCATAAACGCGCTCGGCAAGACGCTCGTTGTAGGTGTGGCTGCTCAGGTTGCGTAGCTCGGTCATGGCGAGCCAGTCGGGGTCGTTGGGCAATAAACCCGTGGTGAACGCGCCCCGGATGCTCTCACGCGGAGACCGGGCCTCGAGACCCTGCTCCTCGAGGTAGCTTTTGAGCACCTTCCAGGACAGCTCGAAACAGAACTCGAAGCGCTGAATGGCCGAGTCGCGCATGAACTCGTCTTTGGGCTGCTGTAGCACAGCCTCGAGGCGACTAACTGCTTTGGTCAGCAGCTCAATCTGACGGTTTAGGTGTTCAACGCTCATCTATCAGCTCGGCGTAGCGCAGCGCGTGGGCTACAAATTCGGGGTCGGCTTCGTTGAGCCAAACCAAGTCCACCTTTTGCATCACCGGAAGCTCGTCTAGTTGGGCGCGTATAGCTTCTAAAACGGCGTATTCCAAAGGCCCGGAAGTCCACAACCCCAAATCGTAATCCGAGCGCTCGGTGGCGCGGCCTTGCACCCTCGAGCCGAACAGGTATAGGCGGTAATTACCGTTCATCTGCCCGCGCACGATCCCGGCGAAAGTTTTGGGCAGATCGAGAACGGTGCTCACCAGCCAATTATACAAAACCGGGGCCGGGCCTGACGTTATTGGGTCGGAGATAACTCGCCCAACTTGCAGGAGAAGCCGGGGAGGACGGTGGGGGACTCGAGCTTATCCTCGGCGTTCAGGGTGCGGCCTATGCCGTCGGGCGTGTGTACCACCGCCTGTTTGCTACGCGGATAAATCACCCACACCAACGGCGTCCCGGCAGCTAGATAGTCGCTGAACTTTTCCCAGATTTCCTCGGCGGTTTCTGAAGGTGAAACCACTTCTACAGCCAAGTCGGGCGCAAGGTTCCAGAATGCTTCGTGTATTCCATCCTCGGGAATGCGTTCGCGCCGGACAAAGCCTACGTCAGCAGCGCGAACGCCATCGGGGTTACGCCGCACGACATAGCCCGCTTCACCTCCGACAAATCCCGCCTTAGTGGACTTTGCCCAAACCCGCAAAAGAGGGATTAGTTCCGCAGCAACATCGCTATGCACTCCGCCTACGGGCATCCATTCCACCACCTCTCCCCGCACCAGTTCACGCTTGCCTTCACCTTCGGGCAAAAGCCAGAATTCTTCGGCAGTCAAGAGTTTGTTGGCGACAGCCATGAGGCTAGTATAACTAGTTTGGCAAAGAAGGATTTTGCGTAAACAGGGTCAAAGCACGGACGATAAGCTCGAGGTCATCGCTCTCGAGCATAAAGCCGTCGCTCCCATCGTTTATCCAACCGCACAGCAACGTTTCCCATTCCACAATAAAAACCTCTTACTGTGCAGATAAATCTCGAAGTAGCTTACCTGGGAAGTCATCTGAGGAGTCAGATATCTCTTCTATATCATCTCTACATCATCCTTTTGGATGAGTTTCTGGACAGGGTTTTTGTACAGCTCGATTCGCCATCTGTAAGGTTCGCCACCGTCCCAAAAATCGTGAGACTCGAATCCTTCACCCAATTTTTCGAGTGCGTTAGCCAGTTGAATAAATGGATAAGGCTTTGGTTGCCAAAGCTACACCTGTGACTGTCACCTTATAGCGCACAAAGAAGAGTTTACTCGAGGCTCTAACGGCTGTAATTCGGCGCTTCCTTCGTCACCACCACGTCGTGCGGATGGCTCTCAATCAACCCCGCGCCCGTGATGCGGGTGAAGCGGGTCTCGGTGCGGAAAGCCTCCATGTCCGCCGCCCCGCAGTAGCCCATCGCCGCCCGCAAGCCCCCCACGATCTGGTACAGCACGTCCCCCACCGGCCCTTTGTAGGGCACCATCCCCTCGATGCCCTCGGGGACAAGCTTTTTCGCCTCGACGCGTGCGGAACTCTTGCCCGAATCTTGGAAGTAGCGATCCGCCGAGCCCTGCCGCATGGCCCCCAGGCTGCCCATGCCCCGGTAGAGCTTGTAGCGCCGCCCCTCGCGCAAAACCTCTTCGCCCGGAGCCTCGCCAGTACCGGCGAGCATCGAGCCGAGCATCACCGTGTCCGCGCCCGCCGCAAGGGCCTTGGCAACGTCGCCGGAGTATTTGATGCCGCCGTCAGCAATCACCGGCACGTCTGTGCCTTCCAAACCTGCCGCCGCCTCCAAAATCGCCGTGATCTGCGGTACGCCCACGCCGGTGACGACCCGCGTGGTGCAAATCGAGCCCGGCCCAATCCCCACCTTTACCCCGTCCGCACCTGCATCCGCTAAAGCCCGCGCGCCCTCGGCGGTGGCGACATTTCCAGCAATAACCTGCACCCGGTCGCCGTAGCCCTGTTTGAGACCACGCAGGGCCTCGAGAATCCCCTTCGAGTGCCCGTGAGCGCTGTCCAGCACGAGCACATCCACACCGGCTTCGACGAGCGCTTTGGCTCGCGCATCTAAGTCTTTAGCAACCCCGATTGCGGCCCCCACCAGCAAACGCCCCTGAGCATCCTTCGCCGCGAAAGGGAACTTCTGCCGCTTGGTCAGGTCTTTGAGGGTGAGCAGGCCGCGCAGCTTGCCCTCGTGGTCTACGAGTGGGAGCTTCTCGATTTTGTGGGCCCGGAGGAGTTCTTCGGCCTCCTCCAGAATCGTCCCCGGCGGCGCGGTGACGAGCTTTTCAAAGGGGGTCATCACCTCGGAGACCACACGCCCCAGTTCGCGCTCGAAGCGCAGGTCGCGGTTGGTGACGAGGCCCAAGAGCTTGCCGTAGAAATCCACCACGGGCAAGCCGCCGATTTTGTACTCGCGCATCAGGCGTTCGGCATCCTCGAGCGTGGCCGTCGGGGGCAGCGTCACCGGGTCTTGAATCATCCCGGCCTCGCTGCGCTTGACCTTACGTACCTGTGCGGCCTGCTCGTCAGGGGTCATGTTTTTGTGGATGATGCCCACCCCGCCTTCGCGGGCCATCGCAATCGCCATCTCGGCCTCGGTCACGGTGTCCATCGCCGCCGAGAGCACCGGGACGTTGACCCAGAGTTTGCGGGTCAGGCGCGTTCTGGTATCCACGTCGCGGGGCAAGACTTCGGAGTAGCCCGGTATCAGCAGCACATCGTCAAAGGTCAGACCTTCCTGGACGATTTTTTCGGTTTTGGCGCGGGGTTTGGCGGGCGACTCTACCATATTCCGAGAAGTATAGCAGAGGCTCGGCAGGGAAAAGTAAAGCAGGTTCGCTGAAGGCCGAAAGGCACCAAACTAAAACCGTTGTCATTCTGAGTGAAACGGAGTGCAGCAAAAAATCTCACACGCGCTCCAGAACGTAACTTTTCGGGCATCAGAATATGCCGTTCTACACAAGAGATGCTATAGGATGTTTCCCTATCGCTCCTCATGACAACGGTTTTTTGACGGCGCGGACGAGCGACCCACGCCAGGCGCAAGGCCTTGCGCCCCTACGAAAGCGTGTCAGGCGCGGACGACGGTGATGCCGAGCCTCGAGTACCCCTGTGTCACACTCTTCGGCACGCCCCGCTCGGTGACCAAGGTGCTGACCTCGGAGATTGGGGCGATGACGTAAGGCGAGGCTGCCCCCAGCTTGTCGGCGGAGGCCAGCACCACGGTCTCGGCGGCCCGCTCGGAGAGGGCGCGTTTGACGTAGGCTTCCTCCAAATCACCCGTCGTCAAACCCATCTCGGGATGAACGCCCGTCACACCCATAAAGTACAGGTCCGCGCGGATGCGCCCAATCGCCTCCATCGCCATCGCCCCCACGCTCACCACCGAGTGCTTGAAGAGTTTTCCCCCGATCAAGACGACCTCTACGGCTGGATGCTCGACGAGTTCGACGGCGATGGTCGGGCTGTGGGTAACGATGGTGGCCTGTAAATCATGCGGCAGGTGGCGCACGAGTTGCACGGAGGTCATTCCGCCGTCCACGATGACCACCTGACCCTTCTGCACCAGCTTGGCCGCAGCCTTGCCGATGGCCGTTTTAGCCTCCGGTGCGAGGCGTTGCCGCCCGGCAAAATCCACCATGGCCGGCGAAGCCGGGAGCGCGCCGCCGTGGACCCGCTGCAACAGCCCTTTGGCGGCGAGTTCGCGCAGGTCGCGGCGGATGGTGTCCTCAGAGAGCCCGAGTTCCCGACTCAAAGACTTGGCGACGATTTGCCCGTCGCGGCGGAGGGTCTCGAGGATGTGTTGCTTGCGCTGCTGGGTTAACATGCCTCCAGCTTACACGAATAATCTTGATATTGCACGAATCTGCACGTTTGTGTTATCCCACTCTGGCACGGTGTTTATGGCCCGTCAGAAACCCTGACAGGGACGGTATTCTTTTGCGTCCGTACGGAGGTTAGCCATGTCCACCCACGGCGGGGCGGTTGCCTCAGCTTTGCGGTGCCGCTTTGCAGCTTCCAGGCGAATCCAAAGGCGCGGACAATAACGTGCGGCTCGCCAGGGAGCGCGGGATTCCGGTGTATTACAGGCTCGAGGACATCCCCTCGAGCACGGTAGACCTCAGCGAAGCCCCCAATCAAAAGGTAGAATCACAGCCATGAAAGTATTGGTCACAGGCGGAGCGGGCTATATCGGCAGCACCATTGCAAGCGCACTTCTCGACACTGGGCACATCCCGGTTTTGCTGGACTCTCTCGTCACCGGGCCGGAGGCCTTCACTCGGGGACGCATTTTTTATAAGGGGGATATTGCCGACGGGGAGCTGATCTCCAAAATCTTCAAGGAACATCCCGACATTTACGCGACGATTCACTGCGCGGCCCTAATCGTCGTACCGGAGTCGGTGGCGGAGCCCTATCGCTACTACCGCGAGAACGTTTGCAAGAGCCTCGAGCTGTTCAAATATCTGAACGAGCTGGGCTACCCCAGAGTGGTTTTCAGCTCCTCGGCCTCCATCTACGATGCCGTCCCCGGCTTCAAGGTAATGGAGGAATCGCCGCTCAAGCCGTCCTCACCCTACGCCCGCACCAAATACATGATGGAGATGGTGCTCGAGGACCTCTCCCGCGCCACCAGTCTGTGCGGCATCGCCCTGCGCTACTTCAACCCCATCGGCGCCGACCCCAGAATGCGCTCCGGCATCCACGCGCGGGAGCCCTCGCACGTGCTGGGCAAGTTGGTAGACACCGCGCTCGGCAAAATCCCGGAGTTTCAGATCACGGGTACGGACTGGCCCACCCGCGACGGCTCGGGTATCCGCGACTACATCCACGTCTGGGACTTGGCGATGGCCCACGTGAAAGCTGTGGAGCAGTTCGATAGCGTGATGGAGCGGGCCAAAAACACCTACGTGGTCATCAACCTGGGCACCGGGAACGGCGTGACGGTGAAGGAACTGGTCGCGGCCTTCGAGCGGGTGTACGGCAAAACCATCAACAAACGCGAGGCCCCGCCGCGCCCCGGCGACGTAGCAGGTGCCTATGCGAACGCCGATAGGGCGCTCGAGTTGCTGGGCTGGAAGGCCGAGCACTCGATTGACGAGGGCATCCAAAGTGCCTTGGAGTGGGGAAATAAGCGCAAGGAAATTCTGGGATACGCCTGAAGGCCGAGGCAGGGCTCGAGGTTGCCCATTCGCCCCTCCCGTGCAGAACGGGATTTCCCAAATCGCAATTATGTCGTCCTAGATATCACCTGTTTTCGTAAGGGCGAACACACAGGTTCGCCCCTCAAGCCAATAAACCGCGACCCCGAGCCCGCAATATCGCTGGTCGGATGATGAGGGCAGGCACGAGGTCGAACGCTCGACCTTGCACACAGGCGCTGCCCCTACAAACGGTCCTTTTGACGCAGAGGTTGAATGGGCGACCTCAGAACCGACCTTTCCAACCCCAAAAGAGGTGAGCACCGACGCATCTTCCTACGGGGTGGGAGGGAAAGTTTTCCGCCCGCTATCAGGGACTTTTCTCCCTCTCGAGGAGTACAATTAAAGGGGCAAAACCGAGTGTGAGTGCCGCACAGGAGGTGGTTATGCTCACGGTGCAAAGGATCAACCGGCTGGCCCAAGACCACGTGCTCGAGTGCGTGGATGCCTCGCTACGGGTGGTGATTGCCCACACCTCGCCGAGCCACTTTGAGGGCGTGGGCGAGTTCTACCCGCACGGGGCTCAGCCGCAGCGGGTGGCTTCGGGGCCGATGAACGCGGACTTGCTGGCGCAGTGGCTCGAGACCCTGCCGGAGAAATGTAGGTCGCTGACCTGGGCCGAGCACCCACTCGACCCTAAAACCAGAGCCTTTATCGGGAGAACCAAAACCGCCCCTAGCGTTTAGCCGGTGCTGGGATAAACTGGCCTAGAGTGCAGGTTCTCCCCCACCCTTTTCTCCCCACCCAAGCCTCCGAAGGCGCGGTTCTACGCGCGAGGGCGATGCAGCAGTATCTGTTGGGGTTGCGAGAGGCGCTCGAGGCCTATCAGCCGGTCCCTCCGGTGCATCTGATGGTGCTCTCGCAGGAGGACTGGCAGGCCAGGAACCGCAACCCCTACGGCTTTCCCTTCCAGCGCACCTCGCTCAAAGAGGGGCTGTATTTGTTCATGCCCAAGCACTACCCCGACCGCTTCCTCTGGCGGCTGCGCGAGACCCTGGTTCCCGCCATCAAGCTCGCCGGGAGGCCGCCGGGCCAGCCAAACGACTTCCTCGACCTGAACCTTGGGCACGAGTACGCCCACGCCGTCGCGGTGGCCTGGCGGCTGCGGGTGCGGGTGAAGTGGATTGACGAGTTTCTGGCCAACTACCTATATTTATTGGCCCTGAAAAACGCCCTCCCGGAGCTATATCCCAAGGCCAAAACCTGGGGCCTCCTGCTGGCCCATCTCACGCCAAACGAATCCAGCTTGGGAAGCTATGAGACCAAGCCCAAAGGGTTGGCAGATCAGCTCTGGTTTCAGGGGCAGTTTACGGTCGAGGCGGCCAAGGTGGCCGAAGAGGGCGGGGACACGCTGCTGAAAGGGTTGCTGGGGGCCGCCCCCCTATCCAAACGAACCGTGCATAAGCTGCTGGTGGGCTTAGAGCCCGGCCTCAAGGAGTGGTTCGCCAGCTTCGCGCCGAAACGGGAGAGGCTCGAGGCCCCTACCGACGCGGTGACTTGGGAAAACTTAGGCTAGAGTTGTCGGTCTTGGCTGGCTGTCGCAAAATACAGGGGTGGAAAATCCGGTGGGAAAGCGCATAACCCGCAGCTATTACCACGATGGCAACATTGTACGGCCTGGCAGGGTACAGGCCTGCTTATGACCGCGCTCCGCCTCCAAGCTGAGGACTTAACGCGCATCCGGTTCGGCTTCAGCCCGCTGGCAGAGTTGGTGACGGGGCTGCGGCTGGCCCTGAGTGATGCCCCACATCCGCTGCACAAACCTTGGCTGCGCAGCACGCATGAAGCACTTGCTGGGTTCGACCTCGAGACCTGGCGGACACTTCTTCCGAGCCGGGGGTACTTGCCGGACTTCCTAACCCCGCCGCCGGTAGACGGGGTTCCGAGTTTCGCCGCCGAACTCCACCGCCTGGCGGCCACTCCGCCGGAGCGGGTGCGAGGGGATATGCCCTCGTTGCGCATAGTGGCAGTGAACCCGTCTGCGACGACTTTCGACCTTTTCGAGCACCACCCGCGCGAAGCACTTGACCGCTGAGCTGAGTTTCTCTGGCACTGCTGGTCAGCGGCCTTGGAGCCTCACTGGGCAAGGTTGCACGCCTTGCACGAAGCGGATGTGGCCCCTCGCGCTCGCAGCCTCGCCCTGGGCAGTACCGAACAGGTTCTTGGCGAGTTACACCCGGCGGTGAACTTCCGGGAGGGTCGCCTCGAGGTGCGCGATCTGCTTGACCCCACCCCAAATGGGGGAAATTCCGCTCTTGGGGAGAGGGCTGCTGCTGGTGCCCGCGGTTTTCATATGGCCCAGAGTTGGACTTCTGCTCGAGGATTCCTCTCAGCCAACCTTGTGGGTCGCTGACTTGTGGGGCCAGTCTCCGGCACCGCTTTCAGATGCCCTGGAGTTCGCGTTTGGGCGCGGGCGGGCCGGGGTGCTACTGGCACTTTCCCTGCCGAGCACTACCCTTGACCTAGTCCAGAGGCTCAAGGTCACGCCGGGGGATGTTTCGCACCCCCTGGGGCGGTTGAAGAAAGCCGGACTAGTGGAGGTAAAGCGCAAGGGTCGCCTGGTGTTTTACCGGCTCAGCGGGCGCGGCAGGGCGCTTCTTGAGCTGTTCGGCTGAGCTGGATAAGGGAGGATTCAAAAAACATTCGATAAGTTGAAGCACCTCT
>PSMF01000008.1:7234-12430 GCA_040290005.1 Meiothermus sp. | reverse complement strand
TAAGTTGAAGCACCTCTCTGGGGTCTGCTAACTTGCGTCTACCCTACCGCTCAGGACAGGGAAACGCCAACAAGGTCGCAAGCGCTATGGAGAAGATTATGGTAAGAAATGCACTTCAACCCAGATCAGCTATCGCAACCTCGAGGGCGGCAGGTGTAGCGCTCGGAGCGGCCACACTTTTTCTGCTCCTGTTCGCCTCGCTGCACTTCCTCGAGCCCGAGTTCGACCCCTCCTGGTGCTTCCTCAGCGAGTATGCCCTGGGGAACTACGGCTGGATGATGGTGCTGGCCTTCTTCGCCCTGGCCTCGAGCTGCGTCTATGGCTGAAAACGACAGGATTCAGGCCCCACAACTCAACCCCGATCTTAAGAGTCTAAACCGGATGGTGGGCACTTGGCAGGTCTCCGGCGATGCCACGGGGCAGATCAGCTACAGGTGGACCGAAGGCGGGTTCTTCTTAGTACAGGAATTTGACCTCTTGCACCAGGGCAGAACCATAAAGGGCATCGAGCTAATCGGCCACCTTTGCCCTTCGAGGGTGAACCGTCCGAAGACATCAAAATGCGGGTTTACAGTTTTGTAGACGGAATGACGCTAGACTACGTGTACGAGCTGAATAGCGACACCTTGATGATTTGGGGCCGCGAGAAAGGCTCCCCGAGCTACTACCAGGGAACGTTCAGCCCCGACGGCAATACCGTAACCGGGGCTGGCACTGGCCGGGCGGCGGCTACACCGCCGACATGACCCGACTCGAGTAGGCCAACCGATTTACTTATTCGAACTAAAAGCACAGCCTGGATAAGAAAGCCTCCGCTCAACTCGAGCGGAGGCTTCTTCAAGTTCGAGTTTCTAAAGCCCAGCGCCTTTCTCGAGCCTCGCCGAAACGATGCCCGCTTCCTGCGCATCGCGCTGCTCGATCTTGGCTTTGATGCGCTTGAGGGTGGTGACTTCTTCCAAGGCCCGCTGGTCGAGCGTGTCCGAGACGAACTTGATCTGCTCGTTGATCTCAGGAATGGAAATTTGCTCCAGGGCGTTCACCCGGCGGTTGGTCTTCTTGATCTCCTCGCCGATGCGCCGTAGCCGGTTCTCGGTGTTGGCGACGGCCATGATCGCGTCGGCCATCGCGCGGAAGGCGGTGGCGGCCTCCAAGGTCTTGGCTCCTACCCCAATCGGGCTGAAGGAGAGTGCGCCGTTCGAGGAGGGCGCGTTGATTTTGGGCACCTTGACCCCGTAGAGGCTCTCGACCTGCATGTCCACCTCGACGGGGGTGCTCGAGAGCGATTCCACCGCCTCGGGGGTGTCGAAGGCTTTGGCAATCAAGAGGCCGAAGTAGGCATCTTTTGCCGCGTTCCCGAGGGCTTCTCTGGCCTTCAAGGAGTCCTGCACCAGCGCGAAGAACTCGGAGATGAGCGCATCGCGCTTGTTCTTCAAGAGGTCGGCCCCCTGAATCGCCAACCGGCGCTGGTCGCGCTTGGCGAGCAGGGTGGAGCGGGTGGGTGAGACTTGTTCAGCCATTGGCACCTCCGGTGCGTCGAACGTCGAACGTCCTACGTTGTACGCCAAAGTCAAAAGCGTAAGACGTAAGACGTAGGACATAGGACCGCATCGCTACGCTCCCACCAACTCTTCCAGCTTCCCGGTCTTCTGGTAGTAGGTGTCAATGTACTCCTTGCGGATGCGTTTGAGTTCCGAGGTAGGGAAGTCCGAAAGCAACGCCCAGCCGATGTTCAGGCTCTCCTCGATGCTGCGTTCGTTCTGGCCCTGGTTGATGAACTTCTTCTCGAAGTTGTCGGCGAAGCGCAGGTACTTCTTATCGGTCTCGGTGAGGGCGTCCTCACCCGTAATGGCGACCAGACGGCGCAGGTTGATGCCGCGTGCGTACGAGGAGAAGAGTTGGTCGGCCAGCTCTTTATGGTCGGGGCGGGTCTTGCCCTTGCCGATGCCGTTGTTCATCAATCGGCTAAGGGAGGGCTGCACGTTGATGGGTGGGAAGATGCCCTGCTGGGCTAAATCGCGGGCGATGAAAATCTGGCCTTCGGTGATGTAGCCGGTCAGGTCGGGGATGGGGTGGGTGATGTCGTCGCCGGGCATCGAGAGGATCGGAATCTGCGTGACCGAGCCCTTTTTGCCGTGGACCACGCCCGCCCGCTCGTACAAGGAGGCAAGGTCGGTGTACATGTAACCGGGGTAGCCACGCCGTCCGGGGATTTCTTCTCGAGCCCCACCGATTTCGCGTAGGGCCTCGCAGTAGTTGGTCAGGTCGGTGAGGATCACCAGCACGTGGTAGTCGTGCTCGAAGGCCAGGTATTCGGCGGCGGTGAGGGCCATGCGCGGGGTGAGCAAGCGCTCCACGGTGGGGTCGTCGGCTTTGTTGAGGAACAGCACCGAGCGCGACAGCGCCCCGGTGCGCTCGAACTCCTGCAAGAAGAACGAGACCTCGCGCTGGGTGATGCCCATCGCCGCGAACACCACCGCGAAGCCCTCGCCCTCGCCCAGCACCTTGGCCTGGCGGGCGATCTGGGCGGCGAGTTCGTTGTGCGGGAGGCCCGAGCCCGAGAAAATCGGGAGCTTCTGCCCGCGCACCAAGGTCATGTTCACGTCAATCGCGGAAACCCCGGTCTGGATGAACTCTTCGGGTTTTTCGCGGGCAACCGGATTAATCGGCGCGCCGTTAATCGGCAGGCGCTTGTCGGCCACCACCGGCGGCAGGCCGTCAATCGGGCGACCAATGCCGTTGAAGGCGCGGCCTACCATCTCTTTGGAAACACCCAGCCGGGCCACGTCTTCGACGAGCGAAACGGTGGTGTGCTCCAAGTTGAGCCCCGAGGTCTCCTCGAACACCTGGAGCACGGTGTAATCGTCGGAAACCTCGATCACCTGACCGCCGCGAATCCGGCCTCCACCGTCGTCAATGTTGACGATTGCGCCGTAGGCCAAGTCCTTGGCCCCCTCGAGAAACAAGAGCGGCCCCGAGACGTAAGTGACGGCGCTGTATTCTTTCTTGAGCATCCTTTACCTCCTCTGGAGGAGTCGAAGGTCTAAGGCCGAAGGTCGTTGTTCTGACTTTCGACTTTCGACCTTTGACATCATTACGCCTTTACCCCGCCCATGAACGCATTCTTAAGCTGGGCGTCGAACTCGGCTTTGTATGCGGGGAAATCGGCCTCGGGCACGTAGCGGGCGCGGCCCATTTTCTCGATTATCGGGTCGGAGAGGAAGTCGCTGATGGAGGCGCCTTTTGCCAGCGCCTGCTCGCCCTGGCGGTACATCGCCACGATCATCTGCATCATCCCGTACGCCTTCGGCATCGAGCAGCTCGCGTCCACCGGGTCGTAGCCGTTCTGCTGGAGGAAGTCCTCTCTAGCGATGCGCCCGATTTCCAGCGACAGACGCTCCGCGTCTTGGAGCGCATCCGGGCCCACAAGTTGGACCACTTGTTGCAGATCAGCCTCGCGCTGCAAGAGGGTGATGATCTGGTTGCGCAGCTCGGGGTAATCGGGGGCGACGTTGGTGCGGTACCAGGGCTCTAAAATTCCCAGGAACAGCGAGTAGGAACGGGCCCAGTTGATAGCCGGGAAGTGGCGGGCACGAGCGAGCTGCGCATCGAGCGCCCAGAACCCGCCGGTGATGCGCAGCGTGGCTTGGGTGACGGGCTCGGAGAAGTCGCCGCCTGCTGGGGAAACCGCCCCGATCACCGAGACCGCACCCTGGTCGCCGGCGAGGGTGGTGACTTTACCCGAGCGCTCGTAAAACGCCGACAGACGCGAGGAAAGATAGGGCGGGTAACCTTCTTCGGCGGGCATCTCTTCCAGACGCGAGGCAATCTCGCGCAAGGCTTCGGCCCAGCGAGAGGTCGAGTCGGCCATCAGCGAGACCTTGTAGCCCTGGTCGCGGAAGTACTCGGCGATGGTGATGCCGGTGTAGAGCGAGGCCTCACGCGCGGCTACCGGCATGTTGGAGGTGTTGGCGATGAGGATGGTGCGCTCCATCAGGGGCTTGCCGGTCTTGGGGTCTTCCAGCTCGGGGAACTCCACCAGCACGTCGGTCATCTCGTTGCCGCGCTCACCGCAGCCCACATAAACCACGATGTCGGCATCCCCAAACTTGGCGATGGATTGCTGGGTGACGGTCTTCCCCGAGCCGAACGGCCCCGGAATCGCCGCCGTGCCGCCTGCGGTGAGCGGGAACAGCACGTCCAGAATCCGCATTCCGGTCAGGAAGGGCTCGTTGGGGTCGAGCTTGCGGGTGATGGGGCGGCCAGTAGTGGGCTAGCCGCAGCTTGGTGCCGTCCTCGAGCTCGGCGATGGTGTCGTCAATGCTGTACTCACCGGCGGCGGCGATGCTCTTGATTTTACCGCCCTGGTCGGGCGGAACCAGAATCTTGTGGGTAAAGCTGAACTCCGGTACCGTGCCCAGCACGTCGCCGCCTTTCACCGTGTCGCCGACCTTCTTCATCGGGGTGAAGGCCCACTTCTTTTTGCGGTCCAGCGAGGAAACCTCGATGCCGCGCGAGATGTACATCCCCGAGGCTTCGCGGATTTTGTCCAAGGGGCGCTGAATCCCGTCGAAGATGCCGTTGAGCATCCCCGGCCCCAACTCGACGGCCAGGGGCAGTTTGGTGGTGTTGATCGGCTCACCGACTTGCAAGCCGTTGGTATCTTCGTAGACCTGCACGAAGGCGGTGTCCCCGTCCAGACGGATGATCTCGCCCACGAGCTTCTCGTTGCCGACGCGCACGATGTCGAACATCTTGGCGTCCTCGAGATTCTTGGCGATCACCGCCGGTCCTGCGATTTTTTTGACGACTCCCACGGTTTTATCCTCCTTTGTGGTTGTCTCGGTTCTTGTCGAAGGTCGAAAGCCGAAGGATTAAGGTCTGCGACGACTTCGCATTTGGCCTTAGACCTTCGACTGCTTCCCTACAACTTGATGTCGAACCCTATCGTTTCCCGCACCAGTTGCCGCATGTACGCCTTGGCATCACCCCCGCCGCTGAAAGCCGAGAGCAGGTTGGGCAGGGTGAGGAGCACCGGGGCGCTGCGCCCGCGCATGGTGCGCTCGGCGGCCTTGTTGGGGTCGGGGAGTAAGCTTTCATCCACCGCGATTAGGGCGTACTGGTTGGACAAAATCATCTCGGATAGACGCGCGGCGGCTTCGGCAGCACCGGCTAGCTGGTAGCTCTTAGCTTGTGATT
>PSMF01000008.1:0-7224 GCA_040290005.1 Meiothermus sp. | reverse complement strand
GGCGGCTTCGGCAGGGTCGGCGGTGACGGCCTCGAGCCCCGCCAGGCGGTATCCGGAGGCGGTTTCGGCATCGGTCAAAACCCCGATTTTCACGCGGCCACCTCCTTGGCAACGGCATCCGAGGGCAGGTTAAAGTATGCCCTACGCGCCAAAAGACGAATGCGAGAGCCTTCCCATTCTTTGCGGCGGATGTAGTCCAGCACGAGCCCAGCCCCGAGCGCATCCTTTCCACCCTGACGGGCTTTCTCTAAGAGGATTTGACGCAGCGCACGCTCTAAGTCGCCCAGGGTGCGGGCACTAGCAGCCCCGGCGAGCGCAGTACCGTTCAAAGCTTCCATCGCGGCTAAGTCGCCTGCCGCGATGCGGTTGAACAGGGCCAGGTTGACGATGCTGCCGCCGGGCACGAAATACGCATCGGTAGCCTGAGCCCCCATTGCCCGAAGCTTGAGCGCGGTGGAGAGGTTGGTGGTGTCCACTTGCAGCGAGAAGTAGGAGGCCAGCGAGGGTTCGCGCAGCGCACGGGCTTTCTCTAATGAGTAGGCGTAGAACTGGCGGTCTAAGGAGACCTCGAGCGCGAGCGGGTCAGGGCTGCCGACCACTGCTGCCCGGAGCGCCTTTGCCAGCGGATTGGTCGGCACTTGGAGCACCTGGGCTATGCTGGGCGCGTCTGGCGCTTGCAGCATAGCGTTGACCAGGACTTCGGGCAGCGTCCCGCCGACGAGACGGCCCCGGATTTCCTCAGGGTTTTGCCCCGCCGCTTTGCCGCGCAGGATGGTTTTGAGGTTGATCAGATCGGCCTGGAGCAAGAGCAGGGTGACGGCCTCACGGATATTCCCGGTGGCGAGGCTCGGCAGGTCACCGACAGTGCGGGCTAAATGACCGGCGACGGCACGGTCCACGTCGGCCAGGGTGTCGCCGACCAAATCCGGGCCATATACGGTGTCGCCCAGCGAACGCACGAAGTCGGGGAAGGATTGGTTTAGGGCTTGCTGGAAAAACGACTCCGGCACGACTTGGCTCCGCCGGGAGCGCACCCTTGCGTTGAGATAAGCGAAGCCACTTCCGGCCATGCCTACCCCCAAATCGCCTTCGCGGCCTTGGCCGAGAGTGAATCCCAGGCCCGCTCGAGGCGGTCGGTCAGGGTGTTTTGCACCTGAGAGCGCCCCCCCTCGGCGACGAGTTTCACGCCGTAGTTCACCTTGGGGTCGGTCCCGAGCTTGAGGCCGTTGGCCTTGGCCCAAGGCTCGATCAGCGTCGCGTGCGCCGGGTTGACCACCACGGATTCGGCTTTACCAATGCCCTTGAGCGCTTCGTCGGCGAGCTTCCTCAGCGTGTCGCCGAAGGTGGGTTGGGTGGACAGGTTCTGCAGCGCTTTGAGCACCTCGGCCTTCACCTGGTCTACGGCCTGCCCACGCGCCGATATCCGTGCCTGGTTGAGCACCAGTTCCCCCGCGCTCTCTGCGCGGCGGATGGCGGCGGCGGCTTCAGCCTCGAGGGCCTTCTGCCGCGCGGCCTTGAGCGCTTCAGCCCGCTGCATCGCTGCGTCCAGGATGGACTTTGCCCGTGACTCAGCATCCGCGTGCAGGGCGCTGATCTCCTGAGTGACTTCTTGTTGCAGGATGTCCTCGAGTTTCGACATTCGGTCCTCTACTGAATCAGGAAGAAGCCCACGAAACCGAAGATTACCAGCGTCTCGGGCAGGAGAAAGAAGATGAAGGCGAAGCCGATGTTCCGGCGGTCTTCCACCACCGCGCCCAAGGCCGCCGCCCCGATAGCCGACTGCGCTACGCCCGTACCCAAGGCGCCTAAGCCCAGCGCTAAGCCCTTACCGATGGCGGCAAAGTTTCCACCCGTTGCGCCGGTAGCAGCCTCCTGCGCGAACGCGACGGCCCCGAAGATTGCCATAGCCAGCAGCGAAACAAACTTGATAACCTTCTCAAATTTCATGCTTCTCTCCTTTGACATTGTTCCAACGTGCGTGTGCACTTATGGATGATGGATGAAGGATGAAGGATAAAAGCTCGAGATTTTGCCTTTATCCTTCATCTTTTATCAAGAACTCTGGTCTCCCCGCACACTCTTGAACGGGCGGTACGGCCTACCGCTCTCCTCGAAAAAGCCGAAGTTGGTGGCGAACTCGATCCAGAGCAAACGGATCGGCTGGAGCACGTGCCCTAAAATCGTCACCGCGATGATGAAGATGACCAGCACCAGACCTAAGATTAACCCGATCAAGATGCCGACGAAGCCGAGGCTATGCGACAGCCCGAACCCGACCTGATTAGCGAGGTCGTAGAGCACCGCACCCGCCACGCCCACCGCGTAGATACGGATGTAGCTGAGAATCTGCCCGCCCTTGCCCGGTAGCTCGGCGATCATCAAGGGGCTACGCGCCAGCACCACGCCGAGCGCGAAGACGATTAGACCGACGATCAGGATGGGTGTGGTGATTGCCCCCAACTTCCCGGTCTGGAAGCTGTAGGCGAAGGCCACGAGGCCGAGCAGCCCCGCGAAGTAGCCAACGCCCTCCCACAAGTGGAGCTGTGAATGGTGTTTCCAGGCGTAGTACGCCTTGACGATGAACGCGTAGAGCACCTGGAAGATGCCAAACGCCAGGCACAGCACTATTAGCAGCGTGGAGGTGCGCTCGAAGTCCAGGCGGTTGATCAGGATGGGGATTAAGCCCTTGGCTCCCTCCGCGTGGTGCGGGTCGTAGAAAATGTGCAGCCGCTCGGCGAAGGTCCCGAAGAACTCTCCGAAGATGAAGCCCCAGAGAATCGCCCAGAAGGTCATCCACCATAGGACCCGGCTGATTAAGCCGTTAGTCTTGGGGTCTAGGGTCGCGCCGAGGAAGCCGATGTTGAGGGATTTGCCCGCTTTGGACAAGTTCCCCAACCACCAAGCCGCCAGCCCGAACAGGATGCCCATGCCAATGTCCCCCACAATCATCCCGAAGAAAATCGGGAAGAAGATGGCGATCATCAGCGTGGGGTCGTAGCCGCCATAGCGCGGGGTGTTAAGGAAGCCATGCAACAGCTCGAAAGGCTTGGCCCAGCCGGGGTTTTCCAGCGTCACCGGGGCCTGGTCGGCCTCGTGGTGTTCGTCCACCGGCTCGAAGGTGTAGACGATCTGGCCCTTGAGCCGGGTCAGGGCTTCCTCGACCTTGGTCTTGGCCTTCTGCGGGACCCAGCCCATCAAGGCCATGCCATATTTGCCCGCCGCGAGATCGGTGGTGGCCTTGTACCGGGCGGATTCATCTTTAGCCCGCGTCCATAGGCTCTGCAGCGACTCGGTGCTGGTGGAAGCGAGCTTGCCTAGCTCCTCGCGGATTCCGGCCAGTTCCTCGGGAGCCAGCCGGGTCCGCTCCCGCATCCGGGCCGCAGCTTGAGAGAGCGACAGGGTGGCGAAAGGGCCAGGGAAACGCAGCTCGGCCAGTCCGAGCCGGGAAAGGGTGCTGCGGGCGGTCTCGAGGTCGCTCCGCTTTACAACCACCACCGCCGCGACTTGGTTATCGAGTGCGTCGCTGTCCAGCTCGAAGCGGTCAGGAAGCGCTTGCTGGAGTGCATCGCGCACCGGCCCGAGTTCCTCGGCCTTGCTTAGCAAAAAGGGAATCACCGCCAGACGCGGGCTGGTATCGAGACCCTGCGCCAGTCCCGCCAGTTTCTCGGCGGCCTTGCCAAAGAGGCCCGCGGCCTGGATTTCCTCCTCGAGCGCCGCCCGCTCCTTGCCCAAAGCTTCGGCCCGGCTGGAAAGCGGCTTAACCGAAGCATCGGCCTCTTCCAAGGAGCCCGCAAAGGGCTTGGCGCTGGGCACTGCTTCCCGCCCCATCACGCTCAAGGCCCCTTCGGCCTGGGAGGCGACCGAGTCCCAACGCCGCAGCTCGGCCTCTTCACCTGCATCGAGCCGGTACTCCCCTAACTCCTCGGGGCGCAGGGGGTCAATGTGAACCACCCCCGCGCGCTGGAGTTCGGCCAGAAGCTCCTTGGCGAGCCGCTTTGGCCCCACCACGATGAGCTTTTCCACGGCTGCGATCAAGGAAGCACCTCCTTCAGTACCTCCTGCACCGCACCGGCGATCTTCGCGGCTGCCGCCTCACGGATGCCCCTGCCCTCGGCCTCGGCCTTAGCCCGAGACTCCGCCTCGATCTTGGCTACGGTCTCGGCGGTTTGCGCCCGCCACCGGGTTTCCATCTCCCGCACCGCCGCTTCAGCCTCAGCTTGCAGCGCCGCAGCCTTGGCCTCGGCTTCGCGGACCGTAGCTTGGGCGGCGGCGCGCGCGTCCTCGAGCTGCTTGGTCAGCAGCCTTTCTCGCTCAGCCAGACTTTTAATTAATCCTGAACCCACCACATTCCCCCCTTTCCCTTAGTAGAGCTGGCGCTCTAGCTTTTTGGTGAACGCAAGTGAAATCTTGCGCAAAAACTGCCCCAAGAATCATACCGATTCGTGAGAGCTAAAGTCAACGCCGAACCAGCATACAATACGCGATGGCGCTGGCTTTTATCGCTTGTTCTACAAACCACTTCCTACACCCCTTTTGCCCCTAAAGAAATCCTTTCATCGGATTAGGATGGAGCCCTTGCGCTACGCGTGTGAGGTTCATCTTTTTTTACCTGTAACGATTGTTACATATTTCCAACCGAGACTTTGGGATAAAGTTTACAAAGTTCTCGAGTTCCCAGGCCGAAGGGAAATATACCGTTCCGGTGAAGCTTTCCAGAGACCGTGCTCACGCTGCGGTTGGTAGGGTTTACGGTACACTCCCAGGGATGGTCAAGGTCAGTTCAAACGGAGGGGCAAGGCTTCTGGCGCGGCATCCCTGGGTGTACCGAAGTGATGTGGTGGCGGGGCCTGCGGAGCCGGGTCTGTACCCGGTTCAATCAAGCAAGGGGGTTTTGGCGCTGGCGCTGTATAACCCGGCTTCGGAAATCACCGTACGGGCCTTTAGTTTCTCCCCCGCCGAAGATGCTGAAGCGGTGCTGCTAAAAAACCTCCGCACATCTTTACAGCGGCGTAAACGGGCAATCGAACAAAGCCCTGGGGGCGCGTACCGGCTCATCCACGCCGAGGGCGACCTGCTCCCCGCATTGGTGCTGGATTATTACGCCGGGCACGGTGTCCTACAGGTAGGCTCGGCGGCCTTAGAGCCCTTGACCGAGGGGATGCTCGAGGTCATCCAGGCCGAAATCCCGCTCCAGAGCCTGCTCGCCAAGAACGACCAGCGCAGCCGGAGCCTGGAAGGGCTGCCGCTGGAAGTTAAGCCCCTGTACGGCGAGGTCCCGGAGAGTGTGTATGTTCAGGAGGGGGAAATCCGCTACCGAGTGGACCTGCGCGAAGGCCAGAAAACCGGGGCCTTTATTGACCAGCGCGACAACCGGCTGCGCCTGCGCGAGTTCAAGGGCAAGACCGCGCTGGACGTGTTCAGTTACCACGGCTCGTTCGCCTTGCACCTAGCCCCCAGCTTTGGGCGGGTGATGGCGGTGGATAGCTCTCAGGCGGCGCTCGAGCGGGCCGCGCAGAATGCGAGCAGCAATGGGTTTTCCAACCTCGAGACGGTAGAAGCCAACGCGTTTGAGTTCCTGCGGGCTGAGGAGAAACGCCGCGCGGCATACGACCTGATCGTGCTCGACCCACCCGCGCTGGCCAAGAGCAAGCGCGACCTCGAGCGGGCCTACGCCGCCTACAAGGAACTCAACCTGCGGGCCATGAAGCTGCTCCCACCAGGTGGAATCTTAGCGACAGCCTCGTGCAGCCACCACCTAAGCGAGCCTATCTTCTACCAGATGCTCGCCGATGCCGCCGCCGACGCCCATCGCACGGTGCGGGTGCTTGAGAAGCGCACTCAGGGCTGGGACCACCCGATCCTGATTAATGTGCCCGAGACATACTATTTAAAGTTCGCGTTGTTGGAAATGATTTAGCTGCCCAATCGTTGTCCTGCTCCGCGGCCTTTAGCCCTGAGCTTTGCCGAAGGGAGAACGTCTCCTACGCGCTTCTTTCGCTTGTCCTCGGACAGAAAAGGACGTTTTTGGATACTCGAGAAGTTATGTACGGGCGCGTGTGGGATTCTTCACTCACTGCGCTTCGTTCAGAATGACACCGATTTTTGTATGGGACTGATGGCTCTCGTTATGGATGAGCTTTTCGGTATAACAAGAGATGCTCATCCAAACGCAAGTCTCCCCGCAGGCTCTTCACCCTGCGGGGAGACATTCGACCTTAGACGTTTACTGTGCTCTGGACAGATTCAGTCGCACCTGATTGGTCTGGCCAGGGTTCACCGTCACGTCGGCGAGGGCCACCCGGTAACCCTGGGCGAGGGCGACCACCTGCACCCGGCCCGCATTGACGTTCTCCAGGCGGAAGAAGTTCCCGTTGGTCGAGCCCACTTCGGTCCCATTGACGAAGATGCGCGACTCGACGTTGGTGAAGACCTCGAGCCTGCCCGTGGTGATGGTCCGGTTGAGGTTGGCGTTGATGTTCACCGTCTCCCCGGCCCGCACCTGCACGGCGGTACGGAAGGGGTCATACCCGCCCAGGCGAAGCTCCAAGCTGTAGCTCCCCGGATTCAGGGTGAGGTTGATGGGGGCAGTGCCCACGCTGCGCCCGTTGAGCAGCACCTGTGCCCCCTGCGGGAAGGAGTTCACGCTGACAAAACCGGTGGTGGGGGCAGGCGGCGGGGCTTGCAGGCGGCCCACTACGAAGAAGGCCACGTTGGAAACCCAGTCCTGCTGGGGGATCGGGGTGACCACGATGGAAAGCGAGCGGGCCAGATTGTCAGCACCCTGCACCTTAGAAGCACTGTTCCCCACATCAATGATGTTGTCCACGTTGAGCGGCTGACGGCTGGCGACGGCTAAAACGCGGTCTTGGCCCTCGGGAACGTCAATCTTGAACTCGTAGTTGGCCCCTTGCGGCGGGAAAGTGCGGGTCTGCCCGGCTCTTAAGAAGTTGTCCCGCTCGAAGGCATTGGGCAGGATGGGGGCGATATCGCCGGTGCTACGCACGCTGAACAGGTACACGTAAGCATCTTGGTTGACTTGCACCGAGACCCGGATGCGCTCGCCGATCTGGTATACCGGGTTGCCGGTTTTGCCGGGATCTTTGTCCACCCAGGTTCTCACCTGAAGGTCGGTGGGGACCGGGTTTACGATGATGCTCTGCGGGCTGAGCTGGGGGGCCGCAGCGGCCAAGCCGCTGAGGCCGAGCAGTCCGAGGGCTAGCAGGG
>PSMF01000135.1:0-8516 GCA_040290005.1 Meiothermus sp. | reverse complement strand
TAGGACAAGATTCTTGCCACAGTGATTTCAACGGCCCAGGGGTGAGCTGGGTTTTTAGCCTTTAGCGTACGACGTTGGACCTAAGCCGTACGACTGCCCTGGCTCATCGCTAGTCGCTTATTGCTAACACCCTACTCCGCCACCACCCCGTAGTTATAGGCATCCGAGCGCTTGTTCTTGTTTACCACCGCCCACCAGCGGTGTTCGGAGAGGGAGGGCATCTCGAGCAGAAACACCCAGTATTTCTCCGGGCTTTCCCCGCCTTCGGGCCGGAGCGGGCTGTCGGGTGTGATGAGTGAGAAGGTCGAATCGCCCGCGTTCATAAAGTTGCGCACCGCGCCCCGAATTTCCTCTTGGTCGGGCTCGTCGGAGAGGTCGTAGGTTTGAGGGTCGGCTTGGATCAGGGCCAGCGGGCTTTCGTCGTCCTCACCGTCCTCGAGGAAACTGCATAAGGCGGCATCCACCGCTTCGAGCAAGGCGTTCTCGTCGGCGATGTGCTCGGGAATTTCTACCGCGAGGTCGGGAATCTCTAAGGTCTTAAGCAAGCGTTCGATTTGCTGATGCAGAGCCATAAAACTGCCCGTAGTGTATCAAACAATTTCGGTCTAAGGTCAAAAGACGAAGGCCAAAACCTTGTCCTGACCTTAGACCTTAGATTTTCGACCTTCGACTCCCTACCCTTTATACCGTTCCAGACAGGCCCGCACCTCGGCGTGAGCGGCAGCCTTATCCTTCCAGCCGGTGACCTTGACCCATTTGCCCTTGTGGGCCTCTAAGGCCTTGTAGGTCTCGAAGAAGTTCTGGATTTCGTTCTTGAAAGCTTGGGGGACATCCGATAGGTCATGCAGGTGGTCAAAGCGGGGGTCTTCGGCGACCACCCCGAGAATCTTGGCGTCATCGCCCTTCTCGTCTTGCATATCCACCATTCCCAGCACCCGCACATCCACCACAATCCCCGGCAATAAGGGATGGGTCGAGAGAATCAACCCGTCTAAGGGGTCGCCGTCTTCGGCCAGGGTAGAGGGGATAAAGCCGTAATCACCGGGATAGAACTGCGCGGTGGGCAGCACCCGGTCGAGTTTGATGGCCTCCAGTTCGGGGTCGTATTCGTACTTATTGCTGCTGCCACGCGGAATCTCGATGACCATGTGGACGACTTCGGGGGCTTTGGGGCCTGCGGGTAGACTCTTGAGGTTCGCCATAGCGCTCCCATTGTGACATCTAGGGGCGTTTTCACGAATACCCACCGCTCTCCCACAAGGAAAACCTCGTTCTCCACGGGGCCTCGAGCCCGTGAGGAATAGGATTACACCGCTCGGTGCCCGTTTACTTACCCCATGCCTTGCCGAAATGGGGTTAAGTCTTCATAGAGAAAACCCGTATTCGACTCTTCCTTATCCCGCAGCGAACAGGCCACCGCCGCCGGTGGCTTGTTCACAAATTGCCCGTGAGGATCGTCTAAACAGGCATACCCCTGCCCCATAATTCTATCAGCCCGAATGATGGTCATAAAAGATGAGCCCGGTGAGTCCCAGGTGCTAGCCTGAACAGCCAGGCAAGGCTAGACCGTGCGGCAATATCAATTTCTCTCGATTTGGCTGGGCGCATTGGCTTTTATATTGATGGCTTGGGCCATCGTGCGGCTGGTGGTAGAGCCCAGCTATTTGGCTTTGGAGCGCCGCAAGATGCTGAGCACGGTGGAGCGCGCGCAAGGCTTGTTGCGGCAAACCCTCGAGACCTTAAAATCCACCGCCCAAAACTATGCCTGGTGGGACGATGCGTATCACTTCGTGCAACAGCCAGACCGCGATTTCATCACCGACAACTTCACCCCCTCCGCCCTGCTCAACATCCACGTCAAGGTCGGTGCCCACAGCATCAACATCGGGGTGAGCGTGGGCATCGCCTGTTACCCCGAGCACGGCCACGACCTCGCCGAGCTGCTCAAATCGGCGGACACCGCGATGTACACCGCCAAAAACAGCGGCGCGGGGTTTGCCTTTTTTGACCCCAGCGCAACCCCCATAACCGCGAGCGCCTCGAGCTGGAGAGTGCCTTGTGCGCTGTGGTGCACAACAACCACCTCAGCCCCCGCTACCAACCGGTGCTCGACCTGCGCTGGGGCAGCCTGGAGGGGTACGAGGCGCTGGTGCGCTGGGTACGGGGAGAGCAGGAGGTCTCGCCGGGGCTGTTCATCCCCCTCGCCGAAGAGGGCAGCCTGATCCACACCCTCGACGTGCGGGTGCTCGAGCGCGGCCTGGGCCAGCTTCGGCAGTGGTCGCGCCTGGGGGCCCACCCTATGCTCTCGCTCAACCTGTCCAGCCAGTCGCTGCACCGGCCCGGCGTGGTCGCTCAGGTCGAAGCGCTCCTGGGGGAGTTTGGCATTGACCTCGCCCAGGTGATGCTGGAGATCACCGAAACCTCGCTGATCGCCGACCCCGAGCGCTCCAAGCGGGCTATCAGCGAGTTCCAGGCGCTGGGGCTGCGGGTCGCCATAGACGACTTCGGCAGCGGCTACGCCTCGCTGGGGTATCTGCGCCAGCTCCCTATCAACCGCCTCAAGGTGGACAAAAGCCTGGATTTGGAGGTGCTGGCTGAAGGGATCGAGACCAAGGAGCAGCTCGAGCGGCTCACCGCGCAGGGCTTCGATTAAGCGCAAGGCTTCCCGCCGAAGCCGCATTTAGCAGCCCGGTTCTGTCTTAGGCTTGAACTAAAAAACTCACGTTCTGAACAGGATTATTGCACCATCCAATCTCATTGTTCAGCACACCAACGCTCTGGTCGGCGGGGATAGACAAACAGCCCTTG
Source organism: Meiothermus sp. (assembly GCA_040290005.1). Lineage (GTDB taxonomy): Bacteria > Deinococcota > Deinococci > Deinococcales > Thermaceae > Meiothermus. Next base: position 5,708 of record PSMF01000135.1, on the reverse strand, counting down.
ACCCTGCGGTTTAGGGCTCTGATAATGTAAGCATGTATTTACTAACTAACATCGCTGATGAGGACCCCACCAAGACCGCGCTGATGCGGTCGAGCCTCGAGCTGCTGGCGGAAAAGGGCTACAAGGGGGCCACCACCCGCGAGATCGCCACCAAGGCCGGGGTTTCTGAGGTCACCCTGTTCCGGCATTACAAGAGCAAAGAGGAGCTGTTGCGCACGGCGGTAGAGCGAATCAGCCCGCCGGTGGAGCAAATCGTCCCTAACCGGGTGGAGAACCTCGAGGCCGCCCTGCTCCGTCTGGTGCGTAACCTCCACGCGCTGATCGAGGCCAATCAGGGGTTTATGATTCGCCTCCTGCCCGAGCTGATGCGCCACCCCGAGCTGCGCGGGGAGGGCGGGACGACGGGGTTTATGCGGGCTTTTGCCGCGGGGAGCGGGTTTATCCAGCACTGTCAGGAAGCGGGCTTGCTGCGCGCCGACGAATTGCCGCAGCAGATGGTGGTGGCCTTGGTCGGGCCGCTCATCGCCCGAGTGCTCCTGGGCGGGGCCTGGGGGGTGAGCCTGCCGCTCGATTTGGAAGCTCACGTGCGGGGTTTTTTGGACGGAAGGAGGGCCGATGGTCAGCGTTAGGGAAGTTTCCAGACGGTTTGGCGAGCGGGTCGCGCTCGACAGGGTGAGCCTCGAGGTGGGCTCCGGCGAGGTATTCGGCCTGCTCGGCCCCAACGGCTCCGGCAAGACCACCCTGATCCGTATCCTGAGCGGGGTTTTGCCGCCTTCAGGGGGGGAGGCCGCGGTGGCCGGGCTGGACGTGGGCCGCCAGCCCGAGGCGGTGAAGGCGGTGATCGGCTACGCCACCCAGGAGGCCAGCGTCTACCGCGATCTGACGGTGCGGGAAAACCTCGAGTTCCGCGCCAAGCTCTATTTGGAGCCTAAGGGCGTGCCCTACGCGGTGGAGCATACCCTGGGGCGTTTCGGCCTCCAGGAGTACGCTAAAACCCTGGCCGGTTCGCTCTCCGGCGGCTGGCGGCAGCGGCTGGCGATTGCCCAGGCCGTGGTCCACAAACCCAAGGTGCTGTTTCTGGACGAGCCCACCACCGGCCTCGACCCGCTCTCCAGGCGCATCCTGTGGGACCTCATCCACGAGGAAGCTGCCACTGGGACAAGCGTGCTGGTCACAACCCACTACATGGACGAGGCCGAGCGCTGCGGGCGGCTGGCGCTTTTGTACGGCGGCAGGGTGATCGCGCAGGGCACGCCACACGAGCTCGAGGCCCTCGCCGCCGGTCGCGCCGAAGTCGCCTTCACCCAGACCGCGCTCTCGCTGGAGCGCCTGCGGGCCATGCCCGGCGTGCTGGACGGCTGGCCCAGCAGCGGCGGGGTGCGGCTGATCCTCGAGCCGGATGCGAAAACGGTGGATTTGAAGCTCCAGCCGGTACATCCCAACCTCGAGGACGTGTTCATCGTGCTCACCAAGAACGGCGGGGGTTCCTCGCCCCTAGCAAAAGGAGAGGAGGAGTGGGTATGAACCGCGTCGCCGCCTTAGCGGAAAAAGAGTTCACCCAAATTCGCCGCGACCCGGCGCTCTCGAGGCTGATCGTCGGGCTGCCGATTCTGATGGTGCTCTTGTTCGGCTACGCCATCAACTTCACCCTGTCGGGCATCCGCTTGGCCGTGTACGACGGCTCCAAGGACCGCATCAGCCAGAACCTGATTCAAAGCTTGCAGGCCGATAACCGCTTCCGCATCACGTATAGGGCGGCGGGAGCAGAGGACGTACCCCAAGCCATAGACGCGGGGAGGGCTCGAGTGGGCCTGGTCATCCCGGCTGACGCGCTGAAAACCGTGCGCGACGACAAAGCTATCCAGCTCCAAATCTACCTGGACGGCTCCGACCCCAACTTCGCTTTTCAAACTCAGGCCGCGCTGCGCAAAGTTTTAGGCGACGTGAACTCCAGACTCTTAGCGGGAAAAGTCCTGGCGGGAACGGCCAGCACGCCGCCCCTTACCCCAACGCTAAACACGCTCTACAACCCCGACAGCAAAACCGCCTGGTTCATGATTCCGGGCATCATCGGCCTGATCATGACCATGTTCACGGTGCTTTTGACGGCACTTTCCATCGTCCGCGAGGGCGAGAGCCGCACCATGGAATCGCTGATCGCCTCGCCCATCCGACCCTACGAGGTGGTGCTGGGCAAGGTTTTGCCGTACCTCGGCATCGCCACGGTGGTCTCGCTGGTGGTGCTCTCCATAGGCCACTGGGTTTTTGGCGTGCCGGTGCGGGGGAACGTGCTCTTGCTCTTCACCCTGATTTTGCTCTTCGTGCTGGGCTCGCTGGGGGTGGGCGTGCTAATTTCCACGCTGGCCCGGACGCAAATCCAGGCAGTGTTCGGCACCTTCGCCTACATCTTCCCCACCATCTTTCTCTCCGGCTTCGTCTTCCCCATAGACGGGATGCCCGGCCTCTTCCAGGGGCTTTCCTACATTATCCCCGCGCGATACCTGATTGACGGGCTGCGCAGCGTGCTGCTCAAGGGCAGCGGCCTGGACACGATGTGGCTCGACCTAACGGCGCTGGTGGTGTTCAGCACGGTGGTTTTGGGTTTGGCTTCCACACGGTTCCGCAAGCAACTGGCTGTGTAGATTGGGGAAATCATGTCGCAGGTCGAACGTCCAACGCCGAACGCTAAAGGCTTTACCCCCTCCCCCTGGACCGGGGAGGGTTGGGGCGGGGGTGACGATCCTCGGCCTGCTATTTGCTGTAATGACCCTCTTTTACCGCAAACTCCACGCTCCATCGCCGCGTCCCCCCCACCCTACCCAAAAGAGTGGAACGCTTCGCGTCAACTCCCGCCAGGGGGGAGGATTTACTGGTGCGGTGGTTTGATTCGTGGGGACTCGAGCCTGCGTCTTGCGTTTTGCGTCTTGCTCGTGGCTATCGGCTATCAGCTAGCGGCTATCAGCCTCGCTCAGAGCGTGACCTTTGGGCTGGATGGCCGTGTAGCGCCCGATTACCTCACGCCCACGTTGGAGCTGAGCTATCCTGTCCAGGACATCACCCTCGGATTGCGCCTGCAACGCGATGCCTTCGGGGTTTCGGCGGAGAGCGCTTTGGAGCTTGGCCCGGTTGGACGCATCAGCTATGGCGGAAGGGGCAGTTTGGGCTTTGCCGGATGGGGTTTGGGGGCGTTTGCCAGGGGTGGTGCGGGGCCGGTGGCAGCGGAGGCGCGGCTGGGGTACTACAGCACCCCTCCTGCCAACCTCTGGGTAGGTGACTATAACCCCATCCAGCCCGTCGCAGCCGGGTTTAATGGCTTGCTCTCAGGAAGGTATCGGCTCTCCTCCACCCAAACCGTCGGTCTGAGCGCCCAATACTTCGGAATCTTCGCCGCCGAGGGAACGTTCGCCCTGTGCGACCAAAACACCTACACCTTCGGCGTGGGCTATCAAAACGGCCTGTACGGCCTGCTCGGGTGGCGCGGTGAAGTGGCTGAAGACGGGAGTTTGCTCGAGGTGAGCTTGAGAGCGGGGTTTTACAACCGCTTAGAAACCCTGTTTATAACGCCCCTGGATGACACAAATAAGCTTAACCTGCGCTTCACGGTGGCCTACCCCTGGGCCGCTAAGCTAGGAGTTGAGGTGGGAAACGTCCGCGCCGACGCAGCTTTTGATGGGGGCTGGTCGCTGTGGCTACGCTACACGCTCAACTTCGGAGGAGAAGAATAAGAATGTCCAGCATCCAACGTCTAACGTCCAACGCGCTGTTCATTTTGGCCTTGGCTATCAGCTATACGCTATTCACTATCGGCTTGGCGCAAACCGTCACCGACATCGGAAAGCAGGTGCAGGACAACCTCAGCAAATCCCCCTGGGAAGCCAACATCACCGGGAAGATTCAACTCCCCGACGGCTCGTCGCAGGATGCTGATTTCCGCGTCCAGGTGATTCCGGGGAAAGCTGCCGCCGACACCCTGCTGCGGATTGATTTCAAGAAGCCCAGCAGCTTAGAGGGCAACTTCGCGGTGGTTTCGGACAAAGAGGTCTGGAATTACTTGTTCCTGACAAATCAGGTGGTGATTCAGCCCAGAGCCAAGGCCAACGTTCAGGGGCTAGGGGTGAACCTCACCGGCCTGAGCGACTTCAACCAGCTCACCGAGAAGGTGAATCTCAAGCTGCTGGGCGATGCGCAAAGCCCCGATGGCCCGGCCTGGCGCATCCAGGGCACACCCAAGGAAGCCAGTCAGGGCTTCGCCAGCATGGAAATCGTGGTGCTCAAGTCCGACCCGCGCCCGGTCTCGATCACGCTCAAGGACGCCAGTGGAAAGGCGGTCGCTGATCTTGCCGTCAGCAACTTCAAGCGCTCGGCCTTAACCCCCCAAGCTTTGAAAAAATACCCCGCCGACGCCGAGGTGGTGAAGAAGTAAGCTAGCCAACGGGGATTTTTGTAGGGCCGGGTATGAGACCCGGCCCTACGTCATACATCGCATCTGGAAGCAGGTTTCTAAAACCGAGTTTTCAACGCTCTACACGGGGTCAAAACTTCGGGGTGGCAGGGACCTCGAGCCTCACCGGCTGGCTCTCCCCTTTTTGTCCGACCACTAAGCTCCCTATCGCGTCCAGCTGGTGTTTCTGGCACAAGCCCAAACTCTCGTCGCAGGCGTAAACCGTCGCCTTGAACCGCAGCGGATACTCACCCCGTGCAGTCGCGGGAATTTGCAGCTTCCATAGCAGCGGCCCAAAGCTTTGCAGATAATGCTGGGGGTCGTTCGACCAGTCACGCCCGGTGGCCCTCGCCTCCAGTCTTTTCCCCTTCTGGAAGGGATTCCCCAGCCAAAACTCGCTACGTTTTTGCAAGGCGAAGTTGGCCGGGAGGCGAAGCTCGAGGCGCACCTCCGCGTTTTGTCCCGCCTGGGCGTAAAAAACGCCGGTCAAAGGGGCTGAAAGCGTGGGGCCGAAAGCTAAAAGTAAAAGGTTGACCGTTAACCGTTGACTGACAACCGAAAGCAGGCTTCTGCGGTAAACGGTAAACGGTGAACGGTGAACGTTACTCACCCAAAACCTTCTCGAGCTGCGCCTGCAAGCTCTTGATGGCGCTGGGAAAGCGGGCGGAGATTTCCCCGGCCTGCACGTAGCGCACCACGCCTTTGCGGTCAATCAGGTAGAAGGCAGGCCAGTAGCGGTTGCTATAGGCCCGCCAGGTGTTGGAATCGTCGTCCTGCACCACTGGCCAGGTGATGCCCTCGCGGGAGAGCGCCGCTTTCACGTTCTCAGTGGCATAATCCCCGCTCAGTTCAGGCGTGTGCACACCGAGAATCTATAAGCCCTGCCCCTTATACTTGGTGTACCAGTCTTTCAAGATGGGAATGCTCTCCTAGCAGTTGATACACGAATAGGTGAAGAAGTTGAGCAGCACCACTTTGCCTTTATAAGCCTCGAGGCTTGCTGGGGCGGTGTTAAACCACTCCCCACCCGGAGTTAATACGGGAGCGGGGCTTCCCGAGTGCTGCGAGAAGGCGAAGGCCAAGATTCCCGTCACCAATAAGCCAAGCGAGAGCAGTGCGCGCATAGTGTACCTCCTGGTGGGCTGTACGTTTGGCGGGGGATTCAGGATAGAGATGAGCAGTAAGTAATGAGCAATGAGCGATCAGCAAAGTCAAGGGCGACCCCTCCACGATGGCCGAGGTCATCCGCGATTTGGTGATGGGCCTC
>PSMF01000134.1:0-8684 GCA_040290005.1 Meiothermus sp. | reverse complement strand
CCCGCCCCCACCTTCCCCCTCCCCTGACCCGCAGTCACCAGCTCCGCCTCCCTCACCACCCAGCACCCCATCAGGGTTTACTGCGATCTCGATTTCTCAGCGTGAGATTCGGCTGAGCTGGCAGCCGGTGCAGGGGGCCGAGGAGTACCGCCTCGAGCGCAAAACCGGCTCGAACAGCTTCTCACCGCTGGGCACCGCCCTCGGCACGGTGTGCAGCGACACCGAGGTCTCCTCAGGAATTAGCTACACCTATCGCCTAGTAGCCGCCAACCCAGGCGGTGTCAGCAGCCCGGTGGAAGCCACTACCAGCACCCTCCCTGCGGCTCCGGCTAGCTTTATCGCCACGGCGGTCTCGAGCACACAAATTAGCCTGACCTGGACAGCTTCAGTCGGGGCAACCAGCTACACTCTGGAGCGCAAAACCGGAGAGGCTGACAGCACCGACGGCTACGCTAGGTTGCCGCTCAGCCCGCTAGCGACCGCCTATTCAGACGACGATGTGCAGGCCAGCACCACCTACACCTACCGGCTTTGGGTCAGTAACGCCGCCGGAAGCAGCCTGCCGCTCCTGCGCACCCTGCGCACCCCTGCTCCGCCCCCGCCCGGCCTGCCGCGCAGCTTTGCCGGGGCGAGCACCGCCACCAGCGCCGACTTGAGCTGGGAACCGCCCACTGCGGGTGGGCCGGTGGAGAGTTACATCCTCGAGCGCGGCCTTGGCGGCGACCCCTCAGGTTTCACCTCGGTCTATGAGGACGCCTCGCCCGGCTTTGGAGACCTTGACCTGGCACCGTCCACCCTCTATACCTACCGGCTGCGGGCGCGCGGCCCAGGCGGGGAAAGTGGGGTGCTGAGCTATTCCATCTCCACCGCCGCTCTCCCAGTTCGGCCTCTACGGGTGCTGTTTATCGGCAATAGCCTCACCGAGTATCCCGACCTGCCGGGCACCACCGCGCGGCTGGCCGAAGCCGCTGGCGAGGTGCGGGGCCTCGAGACCGACCGGGTAATCCGCCTGGGCGAAAGCCTCAGCGACCACTGGAACGCCGGAACCGACCCCAGCACGGCCAGGGGAAAGATCGCCCAGTGTACCTGGGATGTGGTGGTGCTCCAGGAGCGCAGCTACACCCCCGTTGTCGAGACCGCGAATTTCCACCGTGCGGTGGGCGATTTCGTGGCCCTGATGAACACCTGCCCCGCCACCTCCACCACCCGCAAGCCTACTCCGCTGCTGTTTTTGGGCTGGCCCAACCGAGACTACCCTCAAATCACCCAGGCCGCCCTGGACACGCAAGTCTTTGACCTCGCCAGCAGTTTGGGGCTTGCGGTGGCCCCGGTCGGCACCGCCTGGGGAACCGTAACTGCCCGATACCCGGAGCTGGGTCTGTACTCCGACGAGGTGCATCCGAGTTTCTGGGGTGGCTATCTTGAGGCCGACACCCTGTACTCAAGCCTCTACGGCAAACGGGCTCCGGTGCTGGACAGCGAGCTGGACCCCGTCACCGAAGCCAACCTCGCCGCGGCGGCCTGGGAGGCGGTAAGCGGGCTGGGAAGCGCCTACCGCTTACCCGCCCCCTAGGAACACCCCCTATACTGCCTGTAATGACCACAACCCGCCCCTCTGGCCGCGTTGTGCGGTTTGTCCCGCTGTCGGCTTACTGGTTCGGTTTTTCCTTCCACTGGTTCTTGCTGCTGCCCATCCTGATGCCCGCCGATGTCGAGCGTTTTGTGGGCGAGGCCAACAAAGGAGCCTACTTGGGCTGGCTTGCCGGTACGCTGGCCCTGATTCCCCTGGTTCTGCCGCCCTTCATCGGCACCTGGTCGGACCGGGTGGGTAAGCGAATGCCCTTTTTGATATGGGGCACCGTGATCAACGTCCTGGGGCTGCTGGTCATGTTGTTCGCGCCCGGATATTGGGTGTACGCCGCAGGCTACGTGCTGGTGCAGCTCGGAAACTCGGTCGCTAGCAGCCCCTACGCCGCCCTGATCCCCGACGTGGTGCCACCCGAAGAGCGCGGGGTGGCGAGCGGTACGATGGCCTTTTTTCAGCTCAGCAGCCAGATCGCCGGTGGGCTGGCGGCTTTCGCTTTAGGGGGCAGCCGGGAGGGGCAGTTCGTGGCGATCATCTCGGTGCTGCTGCTGGTCACCTTCATCACTACGCGCTTTGTCCGTGAGCCGGGAACTCACCGGGACACCACACATCAGCTTGACCTCGGGGTTTATTTCAAACCGCAGTATTACGACTTCCGCTGGGTGTTTCTAACCAGGGCTTTCGTGGAGTCGGGGCGCTTCGCCGTACAGCCTTTTTTGCTGTTCTACCTGCGCGACGTGATCCGCACCTTTCAGCTCGGCCCGCTGCAAATTCCCAGCGCAGACCTGGCCTTGGCCGCGGTGCTGATGCTGCTCTCGGTCACGGCAGCGGCTACCGCCCTCTTTGCGGGGCGCCTCTCTGACCGCATCGGCAAAAAGCCGGTGATCTATTTTGCCGGAGCCCTCACCGCCGCCGGTGCGCTCGGTTTCGCCCTCACCCACTCCTTCGCGCTGGCCGTGCTGATTGCCCTGGTCTTTGGCCTGGGCTACGGGGCCTACATCAGCGTGGACTGGGCGCTCGCCACCTCGGTGCTCCCCGACGAGACCAAACACGCCCGGGACATGGGCATCTGGCACATCGCGCTGGTGTTCCCCCAGCTTTTCCAGGGCCTGTTTGGGCAAGTCCTGGACACGGGAAACCGCGCCTCGACCAACGGCGGCTACCCCATCCTGTTCTCCATCGCCATCGTGTTCTTCGTGCTGGGGACGGTGTTTGTCTCGAGGATACGGGGGGTGAGGTAACAGGAGCTTAGGGCGGGAACCGAAGGATATAAGGATAAAGGCCAAGACTAAAATGCAGATGCCGTACTGGACGACATAATCCCGCGCTAGTAAAACTCGTTCCTGACGCAATTTTTACAGCCCTTATACTTATCCGCTTTCGCCTTTTTCACCTTCCCCGGCCCGCCCTCTTGGGCGCATCGCTACCCTCAAGGCTCCACCCCCGCTTAGTATGTTCCCGTGAACGCCCTCGAGTATTCCCAATCCCACCTCTCCGAGATTCTTTCCGACCTCGAGGCCATCGTGAGCCTCGAGTCACCCTCCTTTGACCTAGCCGGGCTCGACAAAGTGGCGGCCTGGATCACCCAGCGGTTCGGCCCTTTGGGCTCATTGAGCCGTCAGGAGACCCGCAACGGCCCGGTCCTCACGCTAAAGGTGGCGGGCACCGGTCAGAAGGTACTGGTGCTGTGCCATTTTGACACGGTGCATCCCAGAGGTTCGTTCGCCTTCCGGCTCGAGGACACCCGCGCCTACGGCCCCGGCATCTACGACATGAAGGGCAACATTGTCCAGCTCCTGTGGGCCCTGCGGGCAGGCCAAGAACTGGGGCTGGGACTGCCGAATCTCGAGGTGCTGTTCACCCCCGACGAGGAGGTGGGGTCGCTGGCCTCGAAGGATGCCATCGAAGCCGCAGCCCTGCGCAACGCGGCGGTGTTGGTGCTGGAAGCCCCGATGGGCAACGGCGATTTGAAGGTCGCCCGCAAAGGGGTGGGGCTGTTCAAGCTCACCGCGCACGGCAAACCGGCCCACCAGGGCGTCGAACCCGAGAAGGGCGTCAACGCCGTGGTGGAGCTGGCCCACCAGATTCCCAAGGTGGTGGCGCTACAGGACCTGAGCAAGGGCACCACCCTGGGGCCGAATAAGCTGATGGGCGGAACCGCCACCAACGTGGTCGCCGCCGAAGCCTGGACCGAGATTGACTTCCGGGTGTGGACAGTTGCCGAATACGAGCGCATCGAAGCCGGGATTCACGCCCTTCAGCCGGTCTTGCCGGGGGCCAAGCTCTCGGTCTCCGGCGGCCTGAACCGCCCGCCGATGGAGCCCAGCGCGGCCTCGATGGGGCTGTTCGAGACGGCCAAGAAGGTTGCTGCAAACGTTGGTCTGAACGTAGGTGCAGGTCGGGTGGGCGGTGGTTCGGACGGGAACTTCACCGCTGCGCTGGGGATTCCCACGCTGGATGGCCTGGGTTTGTACGGTGCAGACGCCCACCAGCTCAGTGAAAACGTGGTGGTGGCCGAAATCCCCAAACGAATCGCAATGCTGTCAGGTATACTGGGCGAACTCTCGAGGTAATGCGTGGAATTCAACGCCCTAGTCCCCGAACTCACCCTCAGCAACGTTGAGAAGAGCCTCGAGTTCTACCAGCTTCTGGGGTTCAGGGTCGAATATCACCGTCTGAAAAGGGGTTTTGTCTTCCTCAGCCGGGAGCGAGCGCAGCTCATGCTCGAGCAGTTCCAACCCCGAGGCTGGAACGTGGCGGAGCTGAAAAGACCCTTTGGGCGGGGCATTAACTTTCAAATCCAGGTGAGCAATATTGAACCGCTGCTCGAGGCCTTGAACACCGTGAATCACCCACTTTATCGCCTTAAGCAAGAGCGCTGGCGAAGGGTCGGAGCCGAGGAAGTCGCTGAGGTCGAATTCCTCGTGCAGGACCCCGACGGCTACTTGCTACGCTTCTCGCAATATCTCGGAAAGCGCCCCTTCGGAGAACCCCATGCTCAGTCCTAGCGCGCAAAAGGTCCAAGACTTGCTGTCCGAACGCGGATTTTCGCACCTCGAGGTGCGCGAGCACGCTCAGTCCACCCGCACCGCCCAGGAGGCCGCCGACGCCATCGGCTGCACGGTGGGCCAGATCGTCAAGTCGCTGATCTTTCGCGGCGCGACCAGCGGAAAGCCTTATCTGCTACTGGTCTCCGGCCCCAACCGCGTGGACACCCACAAGGTCGAAGAGAGCTTGGGGGAGAAGCTGGAGAAACCCGATGCCGACTACGTGCGCCAGGTGACGGGCTTCGCCATCGGGGGTGTGCCGCCGGTGGGGCACGCTGAGCCTTTGGAAGCCCTGATTGACCCGGATTTGCTCGCCTTTGACCGCGTGTTTGCCGCAGCCGGGACCCCCAACGCAATATTCGGCCTCTCTCCCGAGGAACTGCTAAAGCTCACGGGCGGACGGACGATGCCGGTGAAATAAAGGCCCGCGTAGCGAGGAATCCAACGCCCAGTTCTTGGCTAAGAAAAGACCGTTCCCCTCCGCAGGTTGCCTTCTCAAACACCGGGGCCTCTCCCCCGCCCCACAAATGGGGAATAATTTTGTGGCAAGTTTAATTGGGCTTGCAAAGCGGTAAAATACGGGCAAATGTTTGGCTTATTCGGCAAGAAGGATGAACACGTCCGCCCCGAGGGGGACCGGGCTTTCTTGGTGCGGGTGCGCACCCGCAAAAGCGGCGAAATCGTCGAGCTGCGCCTGACCAAAGGCGGGGAGATTTCCACCAGCGAGGACGGCGGCTACTATGTGCGCAAGAACATCGTGGCCCCTAGAAGCCTGGACCGGGCGGTGCTGGAAATCTGGTTTGACCGTTCCTACCGGCCCAAACGCAAGGAACTCGAGGGGGCCGAACTCGTTCCCATCCGCGATTGGGAGTGATAAACGTCGAACCCTAAAGGCTAAATACATGGTTCTTGTCCAGAACGCGGAAATCAGCTTGTGAGAATTCCCCTTCTGGACGCGAAGTGGCGCTTGACCTTAAGCGTTCGTCGTTCGAGGTTGGACCTTCAACCTACTTGATAGACAGCAAGCTTTCGTAAAAAAGACCTTTGAAAAACCCGTGGAAAGCGTAGGGCCAGGTTGCCACGGCATCAGCGCCTGGAGGCCAGTTGTGCCAGGCTGGGCCGAGGTAATACAGCCAGTACCCGCTGATGGTGCGGGTGTCGTCGGAGTCGAGTCCGAGCTTGCTGTTGAGGTAGCCGCGCAGGCGGCTGGCGGTGAGCAAAAAGTTCAGGTAGGGGTTGGTCAGGGCGGCCCTGGCTTCCTCCTCGTTTTGCAGGAAGGGTTGCTCGGGGTCCCAGGCCCCAAAAGCCCGAATCCGCGCCTCCTGTCTGAGCGCATCCTGCCAGGACATCTGGGCCAAGCCCACGGTGTGGGAAACCGCTCCCGCGCCTCCAGAGGTGCCGGTGCTTTTGGCGAGGTTGGCGGCGATCTGGTCGGCCACCTCGCGCACTCCCCTCGAGAGGCCCAGCGCCTTGTCCCCGCCCATCTGCTCGTTGTCTACAATCGCGGCCAGGATGCCTTTAGGAACCCCTATTGCCGCAGCCGCATTGGTCAGGTCGAGCTGGAATGGTAAAACGTGCTCCAGGGCGACCGGTAAGCCCTTCAAATCGGGATACTGCCCATGTTTGAGGGCATATAACGCCCTCAGCCAGTTCTCAGCTTCCCCCAGAGCAGCCTCGGGGTCGGCGTAGGTAGATGGGCGGCGCAGCGCCTGGTTGAGAAACTCGGCCCGTAGCACCCGCGCCAGTGCCCCCGCACCCTCCTGGCCTATCAGCAAGGCAGCTGAGGCTTTGACCAATAAAAACCGTTCCACCAACGCTTCCCGCTGCGGGGCAGGCAGGTAGCTCCAGGTCTGGCGCAGGCTGGGGTTTTGCGGCGGGTCTTGGAGGTTTGGCAAAGGCCACGAGAGCACTGCGGCAAAAGCCAAAGCGACCAGCCCAAACCGCAGCCAAGGCCGCAAAGACAATGTAGGGGTGCGGTTGGGTCGGCGAATATTCCAAGTAATGCTGCGTGGCGAGGTCGCCATAATCCAAACCCCAGGATAGCGCGCTCAGATGAGTGCCAAGCTAGATAACTCACACCGCTCGAGACGCACTCGAAGGTCAACGACAACTCCTCCGCCCTACGCACCTCCCCTGATGTGTTTAGCAAATATGGTCTAGGACAGGGACCAATAATAACGTGCTCAAGGGGAGGCGGTGTTGCTTTGCCCCCTTACCAAGAGCGGCCATCTGAGGTCGTCCAGGTCAAATGCTTCAACCATAGACCTTGACCGATGGGGGATTCTGCGGCGCCAGTCGTCAGCATGCCTAAAAGAAGAACTCGAGAACTCTCGTCCTCGAGCCTCTAAGCCTCTATCTTCTCCGTTTTAAGCGATTACAGCTCCTCTTCCAGATTCTCCATCAAACGCGTGCTGGGGCTAGCTTCCTCGGTGTTCTGCGAGCTCTCGGGAACGTTAGGGTACATCCGCCGCCCGCCGCCGGTGCGCTCCAAGCTGCCCTGCTGCTCGCGCAGGTCGAGGAAATGGTCGGATTGGTTGCGCAGCTCTAAGTCGGTCAGCTCAGGCACCCCTAACAGGTAGATTTCCTTGCCCTGGGCTCGCAGCGCGGCTAGGGTGTGCGACAAATCGCCCGAACTGCTCGCCAGGATGGCCCGGTCCCACCTCGGCGCCGTCACTAGGAGGTCGGTGGCGATCATCGCCTCGAAGCGCGGGTCGCCGTGGGCCTCGCGGCTACGCACGGTGTATCCCATGAAGACCAATGCGTCGAGGAACTTCTGTTGTCGCTCGTCGTTGGCATCGGTCACTGGGGCATAGTAAAAGGCGTTATAGAGGTCTTCAGGCTGAGCAAACACCCCTATGGCCTTGCGGTGGTCTATATTCCAACCCAGACGCTTGGCCGCGTCATACATGTACGAACCGTCAATGAACAGCGCTATTCTCATCTTATCTCTTCCCGCAGAGTTGGACTCCGCTACGCTAAGGACATATGGTACACCGATACCTTTGAATCTTCTACCTTGGAGTTCCCCCAAACGCCCTGAGGATCGAGCGTTTCCACCAAACCTGGCGCGAGCAAGGCTTCCAGGCACGTCATAACCTCGACGTCTGCGGCGCTATCCTCCGCGATGGCTTTGGGCTTCGGCTTCTTCTATAGGTCGGGCTCGAGCCGCGTCCCCGCCACGCCGGAGAACACCTCGGCCAGAACCCCCTGCCCGCCCCTGGCGATCGCTGCCCAGGGAGCTCCCCGCTCGAGGGCCTTCAACGCTGCCTCGACCTTGGGGATCATCCCCCCGGAGATCACCCCCGCTTCGATCAGGGTTTGGGCTTCCCCGATGCTCAGGCAAGCCAGACGGGTGGAGGGGTCTTTGGGGTCGAGCAGCACCCCCACCACGTCGGTGAGGAACACCGTGGGGAGTCCCAATGCCCCGGCCACTGCCCCGGCCGCTGTATCCGCGTTGACATTGAGCGGTCCCTCGGCGTCCATCCCGATAGGAGCGATCAGGGGAGTCAGGCCGACCTCGAGCAACCGCTCCAGCAGCTCTTGGTTTACCTGGCAGATCTCCCCCACCCGCCCTAGCTCCCCTGGTAGAGGGGCAGCCCCGAGCAACCCCGCGTCCCGCCCGCTCAGGGCCACCGCCGCCCGTCCTCGGCTCGAGAGTCGGTATGCCAGCTCCTTGCCCAAAGCGGTGAGCACCATCTCCACCACTTCCATCTGCTCCGGCGGCGTGACCCGCAAGCCGTTGCTAAAGCGCGTCTCGAACCCCAAGCGGCCCAGCCACTCCCCGATGTTGGGACCGCCCCCATGTACCAGCACAAGCGAACCCGGATACCTGGCAAGTTCATCCAGTAGCTCATCCGCACCCCTCAAACTGCCCCCGATTTTGACCAGAAGTGCCGCGCTCATCGCACCCATTTTATCGTCTTTTTCCCTTGACACCGCCAAAGCCGGGATGCTACCCTTATACACGCATTTGTGGGTTGAACCCCACCTGCACACAAGGGCGATTAGCTCAGCGGGAGAGCACACGCTTCACACGCGTGGGGTCGTAGGTT
>PSMF01000133.1:0-8723 GCA_040290005.1 Meiothermus sp. | reverse complement strand
TACGGGGGGCTCCGGATGGGCTATCCACTCCACACTGAGGGAAAACCCAGACCCCTCGATGATCAGGGCGCTGAGCAGTCCTGCCCTAACCTCAAGCTGTACGAATGACTGGCAAACGATACCCACTCCAAGTCCGGCCAGCGCTGCTGCTCGTACCCCAAAGGGACTACCGCATTCCACCCCGTGCGCGGGCACAATTCCATGGCGCTGCAGCAGTCCCTCTAGCCGCAAGCGCAGCCTCGAGCTGCGCTGGGGAAGTAGGATTCGGGCTCCCTCCAGCATCCCTAAGGGGATACCCCCAAGTTCGGCCCAGGGGTGGTCAGGGGTAACTACCAGAATCGCTTCGTCCACTGCGATGCGGCGGGCCTCGAGGGGTTCGGGCAGGTTCTCACCACTTCTCAAGGTTAGGGCCCCGTCTAGCTCGCGTGCCCCGACCATCTCGGTGAGCTCGAGGCTGGTTGCGTGGGTAAAGTGGGGCTTCAGAGCTGTTTCCTGAGCAGCCCAGCGTAATAGCGCTGCCTGATAGCGAGGAATCAGGCTCCAAGAGAGCCCCAGATGCTGAGCGATGGGGCGGTTTGAGCGATCGGTTTCGATAAAGCGGGTGGCCTGGTCCAGACTCTGGCTCACCGCACAGGCGTACGGCAACAAATCCCTTCCTGCCTGGGTGAGCACGATGCCCCGGGGGGTGCGTTCGTATAACGGTTGCCGCACAACATCCTCCAGCGCTCTGAGGGTTTTGCTCACTGCAGGCTGGCTCAGGTTCAGAGCTTCTGCTGCCCGGCTCAGGCTGCGCAGCTCCGCGACCACACAAAACACCATCAGATAGCGAGGGTTCAGCCGCATACCGTGCCTCGAGGGCCGATTATACCGAGTGGGGTTATATGGGTTATAACTAAAAGCTATTTGATTTACCAAAGGGTTATATCTAGGCTTGGGGGGTCTAAACAGTCCAGCAAAGGGGTAGACTTATGATCGTCCGAGAAACCCAGTCTTCCAGGCCAAGCCTCAAAGCCCGCTTGCACCACCGCATTCTCATTATCGGCGGAGGAACGGCAGGTCTGACCGTAGCCGCGCGGCTACGGCGCAAAGGCGAACCCGATGTGGCCGTCCTCGAGCCCTCCAAACTCCACTACTACCAACCGGCCTGGACCCTGGTAGGGGCTGGGACCTATGCGGCCGCCGCTACAGTTCGGAACGAAGAACCTCTGATCCCTAAGGGGGTCAAGTGGATTCAAGCTTACGCGGAGGAGATTGACCCTGACCGTCAAACCGTCACCACCCGCAGCGGTGACGAGATCGGGTATGACTTTTTGGTGGTGGCCCCGGGGATTCAACTTGATTTTGACAAGGTTGCTGGCTTGAGCGAGACCCTAGGCAAAAATGGGGTTAGCAGCAACTACCGCTTGGATTTGGCCCCCAAGACCTGGGAGTTTATGCAGAAGCTTCGGGGAGGGGTGGCGTTGTTTACGGCGCCCAGCACTCCGGTCAAGTGCGGTGGGGCACCCCAGAAGATCATGTACCTCACCGCCGACTACGCCCGCCGCCACGGTTTTGCCAAGGGCCTCGAGGTGATCTTCGGTTCGGCGGGAACAACCATTTTCGCAGTACCGGAGGTGAAGGCGGTGCTGGACACAGTGATCGAGCGCTACGGTATCCACACGCAGTTCAATCAGGAGCTGGTCGCTGTGGATGGGATCAAAAAGGAAGCCACCTTTGAGCTAACCGCCAACCACCCGGCGGTCAAGGCCGTTCCGAATGCGCCAAGGCCCCGGGTTACCGTTCCCTTTGACTTCCTCCATGTCTCGCCGCCGCAGAGTGCTCCCAACTTCATCAAGCAAAGCCCTTTGGCCGACCCCTCCACGCCCCTGGGTTGGGTGCAGGTGGATAAACACAGCCTTCAGCATGTGCGCTACCCCAACGTGTTTAGCTTGGGAGATGCCAGCAGCTTGCCCACCTCCAAAACCGGTGCCGCCGTGCGCAAGCAAGCCCCGGTGCTGGTCAACAATCTGCTTCAGGTGATGCGAGGTCAGTCCCCCTCCTCCTGCTACGACGGCTACACTTCCTGCCCGCTGGTTACTGCCTACGGCAAGATGTTTTTGGCCGAGTTCCTCTACGATAACAAGTGGCATTCCACCGTGCCCCTGATCAACACCCGAAAGGAGCGCTACGATATGTGGCTGCTCAAGAAGTACGCGCTACCCTGGATGTACTGGGATTTGATGCTCAAGGGCCTGGCTTGAGCTGGGCTCGCCCAAGCGAAAGCGTTGGTATATCTACCATAGAGCATTGACGGATATCCCCAGGGGATATACTATTCATGTGGGAGGTCAGTGGATGCTGTTCAAACAGATCTACGAGGAGGGCTTGGCGCAGGGCAGCTATTTGATCGGTTGCCAAGCCAGCGGTGAGGCGCTGGTGCTGGACCCGCGGCGGGATATCCACGTGTATCTCGAGGAGGCGCAGAAAAACGGGATGCGCATCGTCGGGGTAACCGAGACCCACCTTCACGCCGATTACCTTTCGGGAGCCCGTGAACTGGCCCAGGCTACCGGGGCCAAGCTCTACCTCTCCGATGAGGGCGACGAGGACTGGAAGTATAAGGGCCTCGAGGGCTTCGGTTGCCAGTTCGTGAAGGAGGGCGATCGGATCAAGCTGGGCAATCTCACCCTGACCGTAGTGCATACCCCAGGCCACACCCCCGAGCACATCAGCTTTCTCCTCACCGACGGGGCGTCGGCCCGCGAACCGGGATATGTTTTCACCGGCGATTTCGTGTTTGTGGGAGACGTGGGGCGACCGGATTTGCTCGAGGAGGCTGCCGGGATCGCTGGTACCACCGAACCGGGCGCGCGGCGGCTGTTTAAGAGCCTCAAAGAGAAATTCCTTACCCTGCCGGACTACGTGCAGGTCTGGCCCGGCCACGGAGCGGGCTCAGCCTGCGGCAAGGCCTTGGGGGCGGTGCCCAGCACCACCGTGGGGTATGAGCGGCGCTTTGCCTGGTGGGCCGACTACCTGGCAAAGGACGACGAAGCGGGATTTGTGAAGGCCCTCCTTTCCGGTCAACCGGAGGCCCCCAGCTACTTTGCCCAGATGAAGAGGCTCAATCGCGACGGGATGCCCATCTTGGGTGACCTGCGTGACCCCCATCTCCTCACCCCCGAGCAGTTCCAACAGAAGCTGGCCCAAGGGGCGCTGCTGGTGGACACCCGCGACAAGTTCGCCTTTGCTGGGGGGCACCTTCCCGGTTCCCTCAACATCCCGGCGGGCAAGCACTTCTCCACTTGGGCTGGCTGGATGCTGCCCTATGAGCGCGACCTTGTCCTGCTGGCCCGCCCTGAGCGGGTGCGGGAGCTCTTTACCCAGCTCATTCGCATCGGGCTGGACCGGGGGGTGGGGTACATCCCGGGCCTCGAGGGCTACGCGCAGGGCGAGCTAAAGACCGTCCCCCAGCTCACTGCCGCTGAAGCCAAATCCCTGTGGGAAAAGGGCGAGGCGGCCATCCTGGACGTGCGCGGGGCCGACGAATACCAGGCCAGCCACATCCCCGGGGCGCAGAACCTCCACGCTGGGCGGGTGATGCAGCACCTCGAGCGCATCCCCAAGGACCGTCCGGTGGTGCTGCACTGCCTGGGCGGGGACCGCTCGTCTACGGCCATCAGCGCCTTGATGAGCGCGGGCTTTACCAACCTGATCAACCTCACCGGCGGCATCCGGGCCTGGCAGCAAGAAGGCTTCCCCCTGGAAAAGGGCCCTGCCCGTGAAGCCGTAGCCACCCAATGAACCTAAACGTCAAAACCGCTTACCAAGTCCTGGATCGGTTTCAGGTAGTTGACGTCCGCGAGCCGGAGGAGTGGAGCGAGGGCCTCCTGCCGGGGGCTCTGCGCCTACCTTTGTCCAGGCTCGAAGCTCTAGCTCCGCTGTACCTCGAGCGCGAACAGCCGGTACTGCTGTACTGCCGCAGCGGCAACCGCTCGCAAGAAGCCCTCAAGAAACTGCAGGACCTAGGCCACCCTAAGGTCTGGCACCTCGAGGGCGGTCTCAAAGCCTGGCGCGAGGCTGGCCTTCCCTGCACAAGCCCTGTCTGAGGAGAACCATGTTGACTGTACCCTACAAGGACATCCGCCCCCAAGAAGCCCAGGAGCTGCACAAGCAAAACACCCTCTTTGTGGACGTGCGCGAGCCCGACGAGTTTGCCCAGATGCGCATCGAGGGGGCCCAACTGATCCCGCTCTCCGAGTTTGCCGGGCGCTTTGGCGAGATCCCAAGGAACCAGCCAGTGGTCCTCTACTGCCGCAGCGGCAACCGCAGCGCCCAGGCTGCGGTTTGGCTGGCAACCAAAGGCTATACCAATCTGTTCAACTTGGACGGGGGGATTCTGGGTTGGTATCAAAGTGGGTTGCCCCTGGACACCCAGACCCTCGAGGTGACCTACCCCGACCTCCTCTTTACCCCGCTGACCCCTCACGAGGCCCGGCAGTGGATCCAGCAAGGGGCCCACGTGGTGGACGTTCGCGAACCCTACGAATGCGCTATGGGGCATGTACCGGGCGCGGTAAACATTCCCCTGGGGCGCTTCGTGGCCGAGTCCAGGAATCTGCCCAAGGATCGCAAGCTGGTATTGGTTTGCGCCTCGGGCAACCGCTCCTCGCAGGCCGCTCAGTACCTGGTGGGCCAAGGCTACGAGGGTGCGAAGGTGGGAAACCTCGAGGGGGGCACCTCGGGTTGGATGGCGGCGGGGTTTGAGGTGGAGCGATGATCGGCTGGCTCTCCCGGCTGCTCGGAGGGGGAGCGGTGGAAGGCCTGACCCCTGAGCAGGCCCAGGCCAAAGCCAAGGCCGGAGCACTCATCTTGGATGTGCGCACCCCCTTAGAGCGCCAGGAGGCCAAAATTCCTGGCTCTCAAGCCCTACCCCTGGACCAACTGGCTGCCGGGTGGGAGAAGCTGCCCAAACACCGCGAGATCATTTGCCAGTGCCGCAGCGGTAGCCGGAGCGCCACAGCAGCTCGTTTTTTGGCTGCGAAGGGCTTCAAGGTATACAACCTCAACGGAGGGATTTTGGCTTGGCAAGCGGCAAAGCTGCCATTGAAATGAGGTGCCATGATCTTGGCCTGGGTGGGTGCAGTCTTAATTGGCCTCTCACTGGGGATGTTGGGGTCTGGGGGCGCGATCCTTACCGTTCCGGTGTTGGTGTTTCTGGTAGGGGAGCCTAGCAAGCTAGCGGTAGCGGAGTCTCTGGCAATGGTTGGCCTCATCGCTCTGTTTGGGGCGATCCCGTACGCCTCGAAGGGGCAGGTGAGCTGGGTTCATGTTTTGGTGTTCGGATTACCGGGCATGGTCGGGACGTACTGTGGAGCCTATATTTCGAAGTGGATTCCTGGAGCCTGGCAGATGGGGATGTTCGCGGCGGTCCTGCTTGTTGCTGCCTATCGGATGTATCGTCCTGCCCGAGTCGCCCACACCCCGCCGGAGCACCTTACCTGGAAGCTGGTCTTGGGAGGTCTGCTGGTCGGGGTTTTGAGCGGGGTGATCGGGGTAGGTGGAGGATTCTTGATCGTCCCCGCCCTGGTGCTGATGGGGGGGTTGAACCTTTCTCAGGCAGTGGGGACAAGCCTGGTGGTGATTGCCTTCAACTCAGCCAGCGGTTTTTACAAGTATCTGCACTTGCTGCCCCAGCAGGGATATAGCGTTCATTGGCAGCTGGTCGCACTCTTTGTGGTACTGGGGGTGGGAGGCAGCTTCTTCGGACGATACCTGGGAAGTCGAATTCCCCAACCCATCTTGCGCCAGGGATTTGCAGGATTCTTGCTGGCGATGGGCGGGTTCATCCTCTGGCAAGACCTGGGTAAGCTGCTGCGATAGGGGAACCTGGCCCAAGGTGCAAAACCAGGCCATTCGCTCAAAATCACGGCTCGCCCAAACACCTTGGGCAGCCTGGAACCGAAGAGGAACTCATGGAAAAACCAGAACGACTCCTTCCTGATGCGCTTCGCCAGCAGGTTCAAGAGCACCTGAGCGCCCTACAGCACAAGGTGGAGGTGGTGGTATTTAAGAGCGGGCGGCTCGAGGTGCCCGGAGTGGGCGAGGTTGGCCTGCAGAACGAAACCCTGGCCCTGCTCCGTGAAGTTGCCGAGCTGAGCGATAGGATTCGGATTGAGGAGCGCTTGCTCCTCACCGACCCGGAAGCCCAGCGTTTGGGGCTGTCGCATGCCCCCACCCTGCTGTTCCAGGAAGCGGGTTCGGAGCGTAGCAACATTCGTTTTTTGGGGATCCCCAGCGGATATGAGTTCACCACTTTGCTCGAAACCCTGAGCCTGTTAGGCCGCGGCCAGAGTGATTTGGGCGAGCGCAGTCGAGAGGCGTTGGCCACCCTGCAGGCTCCGGTGCGGATGCAGACCTTTGTCACCCCGACCTGCCCGTATTGCCCCAAAGCGGTGCTCACCGCCTTCAAGTTCGCTTATCACAACCCTCAGGTGGTGGCCGAGGGAATTGAAGCCAGTGAGTTTCCCATGCTTTCGCGTCGGTTCAAGATCTCCGGGGTGCCGGATACCATCATCACCGGGGCGCGCCAAGAGCGGGTGTTGGGTGGACAGCCAGACTGAGCCTTCCTTGAGGCGGTGCTCAAAGCGGGTGGGGCTTCACAGCGGTAATCGCTCCAGACAAGCCAGCGAAGCCCTATCCCAGCTTGGATTTAAAGATATCTGTAACGTCCAGGGTGGGATTTGGGCGTGGCAGGCGGCAGGCTACCTGCTCGAGCGCTGAAGCGGCGGGTGCGCTACACTGGAGGTCAGCTGTGAAGACTATTTCCGATAGTAGTTTAACCCTTGACAAACCCCACCCCAACACCGTGCGGGTGCTTAACCGGCTCAAGCGGCTCGAGGGCCAGGTGCGCGGTCTGCAACGCATGGTCGCCGAAGGGCGCGAATGCCATGAAATCCTGACCCTGCTTTCGGGAGTGCGCAGCGCACTCGATGCGGTGGGACAGGTCGTGTTGGAGAACTACCTCGAGGAGTGTAGGGCTAAAGGCAGCAGCGACATCCAGGGAGTGCTCGAGGCGGTGCGGTTGCTCAAGCGCTGAAGTCCACTCGAATCAGCGGTTGGCCTCCGGCTGCCAACAAAAGCGCCCCAGGTCACAGCGCCCGGTGGAGTCAAAAACCACCCCCTCGTGCTCCAGGAGTGCCCGCTGTAGCTCCCCCGAGCCCACCCGGTAGGTGCTGATGCGGCCCCGGGCATTGATCACCCGCTGCCAAGGCACGTCATCCACCTCGGGCAGCAGACTGCCTAGAACGAAACCCACGTGGCGGGCTCGGCCTGGGAACCCTGCGCACAGCGCGACCTGCCCATAGGTCATGACCTGCCCGGGAGGGATTTGGCGGATCAGGTTCAGGACGCGCTCTCGAAACTCAGCGGCAAGTTCTGGCATGGGGCTTCGCCCAGCATAAGGCAAGCGGGGCTGGCAGGGGTATGGTGACTGAAAAATGGCCGCCGCAAGCCCCTGGCTTTAGCCCTTGTCATTACCCACATCTCAACCCTGTATGGTTCGAGACGATGGAACTGCATCCCGAGGATCCGGTTCAATGGGCTAGCCTGCATTTCGCGGTGGCGTCTTTTTGCCGAGACGTCTCTTTCGCCGAACGCAGTGAGGGGTGCGGAGCGAGGGGTGGAGTGGGTTGAAAGACCCAGCATCACCGGGTAAGACGCTCGCGCTGAGCGCAGGGGTGAGCCCAAGAATCCCACGCGCTTTAGCCGTGGGAGGATGCCAACTTTTGCTTTGGGGTGCGGGTCCGAGGTGTGACCGATGAGGTGCGGGACCGCGAGGGGGGCCGGGAGCAGGTCTGGGGGTATCGCTACGCGAGGCTCGAGGGTCACTTCGAGCGCGGAGAGATCGAGTTTCTGGTGGCAAAGCGTTTGGATACCGGCGCGGTGGCCTTCCGTATCCGCGCCTTCTCCAGGACCGGGATCATCCGCAACCCCCTCTACTGGCTGGGGTTCCGGTTATTCGGGCGGGGTTTGCAGAAACGCTTTGCCAATGAGTCCATGCGGCGGATGCAGAAGTTGGTCAAAGAAACCCTCCTCAGAGGGTGCGGCCCTGGAGCAGGGGAGACAAACTCCACCCGCGCCGCCCTCTGAGGGGCCTCGCGATCCATCCGCCACCCGGTTGAAGGTGGGCGTCTAGCAAGCAAGATCCAGATTCATGGGTATGGGAAGGGCTCAAAGGACAAGCGGACCCATCCCTGGGAGGGGTAGCAGGAGTTATGGGTGAGGCTCAGTGACATCCGGGTAGGCCGCGCTGACCCGTTTGGTGTTATAGAGCCTGTGATCGGCCGCATTGAACAGCGTTTGCGGATCCGCAAAACCTTCCTGGCTGCTGGCGTGACCGAAGGCGGCGGAGACGATCTGGCCCTTCCAGGGGGAAAGCTCAGCGATGGCCTGGGCATAGCGTTCCCCAGCCTGGCAGGCACCCTCAGTGGCGGTAGCGGGCAGCAGTACCGCGAACTCATCCCCCGCCCAGCGGAAGAGGAGGTCGTTGGTCCGGCTGGCCTTTTTCAAGGCTTGGGCCACTGCTTGCAACAGGGCATCCCCTTCGGCGTGACCGATCTGGTCGTTGACCCGCTTAAAGCCATCCATATCGAGGAGCACCAGACCCAAGGGGACATCTTCCCGCCGGGAGCGGGCCCATTCCTCCGCCAGGCGCTCCTCGAAGAACCGCCTCGAGCGCAGGCCGG
>PSMF01000132.1:0-8723 GCA_040290005.1 Meiothermus sp. | reverse complement strand
TCAACGTATGCACGTACCACAGCCGCCAAAGCTTTTTCGCCGGGCAAACCTTGTCCGGCCCACTCGAGCGCCTCGCTGAGCCTCTCGAGACTACGCCAGGCTAGAGCAACCTCCAGCGCCTTGCGGTCGGGGTAGTAGCGGTATAGGGCGGTGGGGGTGATCTCCAGTTTCTCGGCGAGTGAGCGCAAGGAAAACGGCGAATCCCCCTCCCAGCAGATTGAGCGCCGCCTCGAGGATGGCTTCAGGACTGGTTTTGACTGGATAGGGCATCTCCGGTTCAGTCCACTTCTTGACAAACCATAGTTCAAGATAAACAACGTTTATGTTAAGGGTAAACAATGTTCATTTTGGGGGAGCGCATGAAGAAAACCGCGATTCTCACCGGAGGAAATCAAGGCTTGGGGTTTGAATGTGTGCAGAGCATTGCCGCCTCGGGGCAGAGCTGGCATGTCGTTATCGCCAGCCGCGGCATGGAAAAAGCTCGAGCTGCTATCGCTAAAATCAGGGCTGAGTTTCCGGGCACGAGCCTCGAGGCGCTGCCGCTCGATTTGGGTTCGCTCGAGTCGGTTCGCCACTTCGTCCAAATCTTCTCTACAAGACAGGATTCGCCGCCGCTAAAAGCTATTGTCTGCAATGCGGGTTTGCAGGTGGTCGGAGCGCCCCACCGCACCAGGGACGGCTTCGAGGAGACCTTCGGGGTGAACCATCTCGGCCACTTCTTGCTGGTTAATCTGTTACTGCCCCATCTCGTGTCTCCGGCACGAATCGTGGTGGTCTCGAGCGGAACCCACGACCCGGCGACGCTCGAGGGCCGTACCTCCAAGGCTTATTTCGAGAGCACTCAGGCCCTCGCCTACCCCCAAAAAGCCACCGTCCCCCTAAACAACTTCAGGCGCTACACCACTTCCAAGCTATGCAACCTGCTGTTCGCCTACGAGCTAAACCGCCGTTTGCAAGCTGAGGGGCTAAAAGAAATCACCGTCAACACCTATGACCCCGGAGCCGTGCCCGGAACGGGCCTAACACGGGAGTATCGTCCCTTCATGCAGCAGTTGTGGGGCGGCATCGCCGCTGTCTTCAAAGCACTCGGGTATCACGTCTCGGACCCGCGAACCTCCGGGCAACTCATGGCCCGCCTCGTGCTTGACCCGGCGCTCGAAACCGCCAGCGGCAAGTATTTTCGTGGCCTCGCAGAAGCCTCTTCTTCCAAGGATTCCTACGAAATCGGCAAAGCCAAAGAGCTTTGGGCAGGCAGCGCCCAACTTGTCGGGCTGGGCGAGAAAGCTCCGGTCTAGCGCTCCTCGAGCACCCCCTGGCGCAGCAAGGCCGGAACTATCGGCTCCCCCACCCGCAAAAGCGCGTAGCTCCCCAGCCTGCGGGCGACCGTTTTGAGCAGGCGCAGGTGGGCCTCGAGGGCCGCCTCATAGGCCTGCACCTCAGCCCTGCCGACCTCGAGGCGTCCTCCGGTCTCCACGTCCTGCAGCAGCGCCTCCCGCAAACCCGGCGAAAGCTCCTCGGGGGCCATGATCTGCACGAGGACGACGTGCTTCAACCGCTGTAATAGCCGCGGCCAATCCAGCTCATCCAGCCCGTCGGTGATAACTACGGTTACTCCCTTGGGGCGGGGAGTTTTCAGCAATGCAGAAGGGCCGTCCGAGACAGGGTTTATTGAATTGCGAAACCTGCCTGCCCCCCACACAAACGCACCCTCCGACTTCGCCGAGCCTGCCAGCAAGCGAAACACCCGCTCGGCATACGGGGCTTTGCCCAACAGCTCCATGCTGGGCGAGCCGTCGAGGAAAAAGCTGAACCGCGCGGGAGCCTCGGCTTGGAAGATGCGGGTGTAGAGCCGCCCGGTTCGGGCATATGCCTGCCAGTCAATGAAGCGGGGCTCGTCACCCTGGGCGTAACCGCGCAGCTCGTAAAACTCCAAACCGCGTCCAGGCCGGGCCTGGGTCCGCTCCCCGGCGAAGGGTTGAGTTGGGAGGGTGCGGATGCGGTAGCGGGTCATACATAGCACAACGCAATAGGCCAGATGCAAGACGCAAGATTTTGACTCTGGCGTTTAGCGTTTAACGTTTGGCGTTTGGCGTTCACTTTGGCATCGTCCGGCGCAGCAAATCCTGCAGAATGCCGTCCACGCTGATGCCCTCGAACTGGGCTTCCTCAGTAAGCAGCAGGCGGTGGGATAAAGCCGGAGCGGCTGCCGCGCGTAAATCCTCCCAGTCGAGGTGGGCGCGGCCCGACAGATACGCCAGGCTGCGGGCCAGAGCGAGCCAGGCCTTGGCCCCCCTGGGCGAAAGCCCCATGCGCAGGCGCTTCTCCTCCGACGCCAGTTGGGCGGTGTTGGCAATGGCCTCCAAGGCGGGCTGGCTCACCACCACCCGCGCCAAATCGGCCCTGGCGGTGGGCAAATCGAGCCCGCTCACCGGTTGGGGCGAAGCCGGTTCCTCCGATAAGATTCGCGTCCAGGTAGCCCTGGGCGGGGCCTGAAAGCTGATTTTGGACATGAAGCGATCGAGCTGGGCCTCGGGGAGTGGGTAGGTACCCTCGAGCTCCAAGGGGTTCTGTGTGGCCAGCACCAGAAAGGGCTCAGGGAGGGCATAGCGGGTGCCTCCCACGGTCACCCCACGCTCCTGCATGGCCTCCAGCAGCGCCGACTGCGTTTTCGGCGTGGCCCGATTGATCTCGTCGGCCAGCACGACTTGAGCAAAAACTGGCCCCTGGCGGAAGACGAAATGGCTGTTCTCCAAAATCTCCGTCCCGGTCACGTCGGCGGGGAGCAGGTCGGGGGTGAACTGGATGCGGCGGTAAGAGAGCCCCGAAGCCTCGGCAAACGCTTTCGCCAGCAGGGTTTTGCCCAATCCCGGAAGACCCTCTAGCAGCGCGTGCCCTCCGGCCACCGCCGTCGCCAACAGCTCGCGGATCACCCGCTCCTGACCAAACAGCACCGAGGAAAGCGAGGCCTCTAAGCCTGCCAGAGCACTGCGATCACCTGCCACGTGTTGACTATACCGCGCAGCACAAGAACAAAACCTAAGCTCTAACACCACGTGGCGTTTGACGTTTGAGGTTTGACGGTAGACACTTGGGCTGTGTGGGTTTTAGGCATTGACACCTCCTGCGACGATACGGGTGTAGGGCTCGTGCAGGACAGTAAAGTCGTATCGAACCGGGTGGCCTCTCAGACCCTCTTACACCAGCAGTACGGCGGGGTGGTGCCGGAACTGGCCTCGAGGGAGCACACCCAAGTCATTGACCGCTTGGTGGAAACCGCCCTCCAGGACGCGGGAATCTCACAGCAGGATATTGACGTGGTGGCCGCAACTAAGGGACCGGGCCTGATCGGGGCCTTGCTGGTGGGCTACACCTACGGCAAGGGGCTCTCTTTCGCGCTCTCCAAGCCGTTTGTGGCGGTGCATCACCTCGAGGGCCATATCTACGCCGCGTTGGCTGAACATCCCGAGGTCGAACCGCCATTCCTGGCGCTCGTGGCCTCGGGCGGGCATACTCATTTATTCGAGGTTTCGGGCTGGGGACGGTACAAACTCCTCGGGGCCACGATGGACGACGCGGCGGGCGAGGCCTTCGATAAGGTCGCCCGCTTGCTCGGGTTAGGTTATCCAGGCGGGCCGGAGATCGAGAAGTTGGCCGCACAAGGCGATCCTGAAGCGGTCCCGCTGGGGGTTCCGCTCAAAGAGCAGAGCGGGTTTGCCTTCAGCTTTTCCGGTCTAAAGACCGCGGCGACCAGGGCGATTGAGAAAGGCTTTGCCCCTGCGGACATCGCCGCGACGTTTCAGCGCGTGGCGGTCGAGCATCTGGCTTCGGTGGTCTCGAGGGCGGCGGCTTCCACCGGTCATTCGACCTTACTGGTCGCGGGCGGCGTGGCGCAAAACACGGCACTGAAAGCCCGGCTTCAGGACGCGGGTTTGCGGCTACTGTTTCCCCCCAAAGGGCTCGCCACCGACAACGGCGCGATGATCGCCTTAGCCGCCTGGCGCACCTGGAACGGCCAGGGGAACGCGCTGAACATCCCTGCACAGCCCTATTTACCGCTCGCAACCTGACGTTCACTCTACGGGCGGGCTGATTTATTGAGGGCGAGAAGCTCGGTGGTATCCTTGCCGGACACGGTTTTCACCATGCCGATACCTTCGACGTACCAGGCCGTGCTCTCATAGGTCTGGTTGAAGGGAATGCTGATCGGCCCCGCCTTTCCCGCGACCCGGAACTGGGTCGTGACCTGCACCTTATAGGCGGTGAATTTGCCCGCGGGCACGCTCACCGTCTCCGAAGCCACGATACGGTGGTTGCTCTCGATGTTGCCCTCCACGTTGAAGCGAAACGGCCCCTGCTGGGCGGTCCCCCCCAAGGTCAAAATGTATTTCCAGGTGTTCCCCACCGCCCAGGTGTCGTAGTCGGGGATTTGCACGCCCTTCACGTCCACGATCTTGATGTCGGCATCGTAGTTGCCCCTACCCCGGTTGGTGATGCCCCCACCGCCAAAATCCACTGGCACGATGCCCTCGGGGATGCAGCGGAAATGCGACTTCTGCTGTTTGTCACCGCTGGTTTGCAGCAGGGTGTAGCCCGTGTCAGCCAGTTCAGTTTTGCGCACCGAGTAGACCAGATTGTTCTCCCCGCTGATGCGGTACTGCCACTCCCAGCCAGGACGGGTGGGCGAAAAGGGCTGGTCACAGAGCTGGGCGAAGGCCAGGCCACCCAAAATACCGAGGGCGAGAATCCTGCTGAGCATGAGGGCATCTTATTGGCCCGCCCTCCTAAATACGTTAGAAGACCCTCGAGCCCGTCCGTCCGCAGCTTCTATGACGTCCTTTGCCCGTCGCTCATCCACTCCTGGAGCTTGGCGCGGCATAATCCCCCTGTCTATCAGGGTAGTTCGGGACAGCACTTGACCTCTGGCGACCTTGGATGCCTCCCCTTAGTAAAGGGGGTGAAAGCACCGCCTTCCCTTGGGTACGTGATTATCTGCTCCTGTAGTAAACGGTATTTTCTGCACCCATCAGGGGGGTGGCCGAAGACCGGTTACGCTCATTTCGCCGCACAGCGGGGTGGGGTCACCCTTGGCTTTGCTCATCGCTCATTGCTAGTCGCTCACTGCTCATCCCTCATCCACGCCCCGTCTCTCACACCCTAAACCCCATCGCTAAAGCCCCCATGCCACAAATACCCCTCTCATTCTCATCCTGGCAGGGTACAATCCGCTTTGGTTATGTTGCCGTGGATAAACAAATTACTGGATAACAACGAGCGCAAGGTGGCCCGCTTCTGGAAGGAAGTGGTCGAGCCCACCAACGCCCTGGAGGACGAGGTCTCCAAACTCCCAGACCTAGCCGCCGCCTACGCCGCGCTGCGCGAAGAGCACAAAAACGGGAAGAGCCTCGAGGAGCTGCTCCCCCGCACCTTCGCCTTGACCCGTGAGGCGGGCAAGCGCTTCTTGGGTCTGCGCCACTACGACGTGCAGCTCATCGGCGGCGCGGTGCTGCACGAGGGCAAGATCGCGGAGATGAAGACCGGCGAGGGCAAGACCCTCGTCGCCACGCTGGCGGTCGCCCTCAATGCGCTCACCGGCAAGGGCGTCCACTTAGTCACCGTGAACGACTACCTCGCCAAACGCGATTCGGAGTGGATGGGGCCGATCTACAAGGGCTTAGGCCTTACCGTGGGGGTGGTCCAAAACAGCACCCACCCCGACGCTCGCCGCGCCGCCTACCTCTGCGACGTGACGTACGTGACGAACTCGGAGCTGGGCTTCGACTACCTGCGCGACAACATGGCGACCGCTCCCGAGGGACTGGTGCTCCGCCACGACACCCCGCTGCACTTCGCCATCGTGGACGAGGTGGACTCAATTCTTGTGGACGAAGCGAGAACGCCCCTCATCATCAGCGGCCCAGCGGAGAAAGCCACCGACATGTATTACCGCATGGCCGAGCTGGCGAAGAAGCTCGAGAAGGGCGAAAAGGCCCCTCCCGGCAGCAAGGAAGACCCGACGGGCGATTACACCATCGAGGAGAAGCAAAAGGCCGTCCACCTCACCCTGCAAGGCATCGCCAAGGCCGAGCGGATGCTGGGCATCGAGGGTCTGTTCAACACCGAGAACATGGAGCTAGCCCACATGCTCACCCAGGCCGTGCGGGCCAAGGAACTCTACTTCAAAGACCGCGAATACATCGTCCAGGAGGGCACTGATGAGGACGGACGCAGAGTCCAGCAGGTGGTGATCGTGGACGAGTTCACCGGGCGCTTGCAGCCCGGCAGGCGCTTTGGCGAGGGCCTCCACCAGGCCATCGAGGCCAAAGAGGGCGTCAAGATCGAGCGCGAGAACCAGACCCTCGCCACCGTCACCTACCAGAACTTCTTCCGCCTGTTCGAGAAGACCGCAGGCATGACCGGCACCGCCAAAACCGAGGAGAAGGAGTTCCAGGACATCTACGGGATGGATGTCATCATCATTCCTACGAACCGCAAGGTGATCCGCGAGGATGCCAGCGATGTCGTCTACCGCACCGAACGGGGCAAGTTCTTCG
Organism: Meiothermus sp.; assembly: GCA_040290005.1. GTDB lineage: Bacteria > Deinococcota > Deinococci > Deinococcales > Thermaceae > Meiothermus. Next base: position 2,172 of record PSMF01000132.1, on the reverse strand, counting down.
CGGTGGTCGAGGAGATCGCCGAGAAGTTTGAGAAGGGCCAGCCCGTCTTAGTGGGCACAATTTCAGTCGAGAAAAGCGAGCGCCTGAGCGCGATGCTCAAAGAGGCGAGGCACTTCCTGCCGCGTGTAGAGTCGCGCGTTCAGACCTTCCTCAAAACCGCCGAGAAGCAGAGCGGGGAGGGCTGGGACCGGCTGCGGAAGGTGTTGGAACGTCCGGGTTCACTCAGGGAGCAAGAACTCGAGCCCTTCGAGTTACAAATCCCGGCTAAAGGCAACCTGCGCACCGCCTGGGACTGGCTGAAGCGGACCGTCCACACCGCCGAACTCATCCGCAAGGGTATCCCCCATCAGGTCCTCAACGCCAAACTCCACGAGAAGGAGTCGGAGATCGTGGCCCAGGCGGGCCGCAGCAAGACCGTGACCATCTCGACCAACATGGCCGGGCGCGGCACCGACATCAAGTTGGGCGGCAACGCAGAATATCTCGCGGCGGCCTTGCTGGAGAAAGAGGGCTTCAACCGCTACGAGTGGCAGGTTGAGCTGTTCATCAAGAAAGCCACGGGCGGGGCCAACGAAGAGGCTCAGCGGATGGCCGCCGAGCTGGGCGTTCGACCTGAAATCTTGGAGGAGATGCGCCGCCTGCGCGACACCTGCGCCGCCGACGAGGTGCGCGTGAAGGAACTCGGCGGGCTGCACATCATCGGCACCGAGCGGCACGAGTCGCGCCGGATTGATAACCAGCTCCGCGGACGCTCAGGCCGCCAGGGTGACCCCGGCTCCTCGCGGTTCTACGTCAGCTTCGACGACGACCTGATGCGGCTCTTCGCCAGCGAGCGCATCATCGGGATGCTCGACCGGATGGGCTTTGACGACAGCGAGCCTATCGAGAACGGGATGGTCACCAACTCCATCGAACGCGCCCAGAAACGCGTGGAGGACCGCAACTTCGGCATCCGCAAACAGCTCCTCCAGCTCGACGAGGTGATGGCCAAGCAGCGCGAGGTGGTCTACGCCCAGCGCAGAAACGTCCTGCTCGGCTCGGATGAAGCGGTGCGGGAGGGGTCGCTGGGGATGGTCGAGGATGCGGTGGACTCTGTAGCCGCCAACTTTCTCAACCCGCAACAGCACCCCGAGGACTGGGACTTGGAGGGTCTCAAGAGCAGTCTGGTGGACTACGTGCCGCAGCTCGAGAGCTTCGACTTCGAGAGCCTGCGGGCGCTCAAGGCCGAGGAGGGCACGGACAAGCTGGTCGAGGCCGCACGGCAGGCTTACGAAGCCAGGGAGGCCGAGCTGAACGCGATGGGGCCGGGACTGGCGCGGGGCGTGGAGCGCTTCGTCACCTTGCAAGTCGTGGACAACGCCTGGAAGGAGCACCTGCACAGCATGGACGTGCTCAAACAGGGCATCTTCCTACGCGGGTATGGGCAGCGCGACCCCTTCCAGGAGTACAAGCTCGAGGGCACCCGCTTCTTCAACGAGATGATCGGGAACATCAAATCCGAGGTGACCAAGTACCTGTTCCGTCTCCAGGTCGAGCTGAACCCGCAGCCGGTGCAGGCCGCCGAGCCCGAGCCGGTGCCGATGGAGCCCGCCTCCCAGCCGCTTCCGGCCAACGCCAGCACCACCTTCGACCCCTTCACCGTGCGGAACTCGCGCCCGACCAGCACCGCCGGGAAGATGAGTCGCCAGGAGCGGAGGAAGATGGAGCGCGAAGAGAAGAAGAAGAACAAGGGCTGATTGTTCTCAATCAATTTGATCAGCCGCCTGAAATTTCAGGCGGCTGATTTCTTTCGGAAAACTTAGGCGTGATTTTACCGTGAATACAGAGTCCTTAGGAGTACAGCCTGACCAGAAGTAGGAGTTGGCGCAACGTTAAATCTACTGCTCATGAAATAGGGATTTGCTATACCTTCAATCTGGCAATCATCGAGGTTGGTGCCTATTCTAGCAATGAACCTCTTTCCTGCAATGACAGGAACACTGTTAAAGCAAAAAGGTCCACCACTTTCAGAAGTAACAACTATGTAGCCTGGTATTCGAGTTAAGCCTGTCGTTTCTGTTCCGATTCCGAAAAAACGTACGCTATGACAGTACAGTCATTGACTTTACCGTCACTTCCCTGTCTAAGAAACTGTTGTAAAAGTCCCCTCCTCCAGCTTATGCGGCCCTGGCC
>PSMF01000131.1:0-8732 GCA_040290005.1 Meiothermus sp. | reverse complement strand
GAGCTCCTTCTCGTACATGTACTGCTCGAGCTGCCGCCGGATAAACGCCCCCTTAGGCAGCCATAGCGGGAGCCCCTTCCCGACCTCTTCGGAGATGGTGAACAAATCCAGTTCCGCGCCCAGCTTGCGGTGGTCGCGGCGCTTGGCCTCCTCCTGCTGCCAGAGGTAGTGCTCGAGCTCCTCCTTGGTCCTGAAAGCGATGCCGTAGATGCGCTGGAGCATGGGGCGGCTCGAGTCCCCGCGCCAGTAGGCCCCGGCGATGCTGGTGAGCTTGAAGTAGGGCGGGATGCGGCCCGTGCTGGGGACGTGCGGCCCCCGGCAGAGGTCGGTGAAGCCGTTCCCCTCGTCGCCCTGCTGGTAGAAGCTGATCTCTTCGCCGAGCGGCAGGCTTTCGATGAGCTCGGTTTTATAGGGGTCAATGCCCTTGTAGCGCTCTAAGGCCTCGTCCCTGGGCAGCACGAAGCGGTGCAGAGGCAGGTTCTCGCCGATGATGCGGCGCATCTTCTCTTCGATAGTCGGCAAATCCTCCTCGCGAATCGGCTCGGGGGCGTCTATGTCGTAATAAAACCCGTTCTCGATCACCGGACCGATGGCGAGCTTGACGCTCTCGGGGTTGTAATCGCGCTCTTTGAACAGCTCCTTCACCGCCTGCGCCATCACGTGGGCCAGGGTGTGGCGGAAAAGCTGTTGGTACTCGGGGTCTTTCTCGGTCAGGATGCGCAGCTCGGCCCCGTCGGGGAGCGGCTTCATCAGGTCGTATAAATCCCCGCCCACGATGGCTCCGATGGCGGCTTTTGCGAGGCCCGGCCCAATCGCTTTCGCGGCATCGGAGGCCGTCGCGTGGGCGGGTAGATCGAGTTGTTTTCCGTCGGGCAGGGAGACGTTCATAGATTTGATATTTCCTTTCTCTCAGGGGCTTCGGTGTTCAAACGGATGAACTGTACTGTGCTGGGATTGCCGTGTGCAAGCTTTGGGAGTGTAAAAAAAACGGCCCGCACACTATGCGAGCCGGGAGAACCTCTCTGCCTTGCGGCTAGAAGTCCTCCCGGTGCTTAGTAGTCAGGCCAAACATCTTGGAAATGAGTGTAGCGCAAGGCAAAGAGGCCCGTCAAATCTGCAGGTTAGGGTCTACAATTTTCTAGAATAAAAGTCAAGTCTAGACAACCGTAACCGGGCGGTGTATCGTTACGCCTGTAGGCAGTAAAGGAGGCTCGTTATGTATAACTCTGACAAGGGCGAACTCTGGGCTGGTCGGGACAAGGGCGAGCTCTGGGCTGGTCGCGACAAAGGCGAACTCTGGGCAGGCTAGACCCTAACAAATATTCAAAAAATAAGGAAGGCAAATGCCTCCTTATTTTTTTTCGTTTTCTGGCTACTCAGTGCATAGAAATGCTAGCAATCCCAAGCGCTCTTCCCGCGCGGATACCTCAGCAATTAGGCGCTCTTGGTCAGGGTTTCCAACTGCCGTAACCTGCGCCCAGCGTATAGAGCCCAGCCGTAGCAGATCGAGGCCAGGAGCATCGGCCCGATGTAGCCGATGCGGTCGGCCAGGAACCCACCCAGCACCGGGGAGAACGACAGCAGCCCCACGAGGGTATTGGACAGGCCGATGTACGAGCTGCGGCGGTCGTCCGGGGCCAGGTTGATCAGATAGGTCGAGGTGCTCACCCCGATGGCCGCCAGATACGAACCTTGGAGCACAAACACCATCCAATAGCTGCCCGGCGGCAGCAATAGGGCCATCAGTGGGGTCAAGCTGCCCAGTGCAGCCCCGATCAGCAGCAGGGCTTTGGAGCCAAAGGCCCTGGAAATCTGCACCCACACCAGGTTGGCGAGCACCGAGGAGAGGGTGAAGATGGTCAGGTACAACCCGATCTCCCCGGTCTGTTTGAGCTGGCGCACCGCGAAGGCCGCGTAGAAGGGCTCGACCATCCCGGCCACTGCCAGCAACACCCGCACCCGCAAAAAGCGGCGGAAGTAGAAGTCGCGGAAGGGCAGGGCGAGCGAGATCTTCTCGGCTTGGACCGGCGGGTCGGAGGGCTCCTGGGCCTGACCGAAGACGTACCAGCAGGCGCTATAGAAAACCGTCCCCAACAGAAAAATAATCCCGTAGGTGTAGGGAAAGGGCAGCGGTGCACCCAGGATAAACCGCACCAGAAAGCCTGTCAGGAAGCCCAACGCTCCCCCGACCAGACTGCGAGCGGAGAAGAGCCCGCTTCGGCGCTCCATCGGGACGGTCTTAGCGATCACCTCCCAAAACGGCAGTGAGGAGAAGCCGCTGAACAGCCCGTTAGCGGCCAGCCCAAAGATGAACACCGGCAGCAGCCACTGGGGGTGTTGCCCCAGCAAGAAGGTAGCCACCACCACCAGCCACAAACTTCCGGCGCGCAGCCAGGCCACCCGCTGGTAGAGCTCGAGCTTGCGCGGCAACCGCGACACGTAGGGGACCACGAAGACCTGAGGCACCATCGAGCCCGCGCCCAGCAGCGAGGGCAGCAGCCCCACCACGGTGTTGGGGGCTCCTAGCTTGGCGGCGAAGGAGGCCAGCACGATGCCGCCGTTGAAAAAGGCGTCGCCCAGCGAGGCCAGCCAGCCGTTGATCATCGCCACGCGGTAGTTGTGGTCGGAGAGGTCGAGGATGCTTTTGCGCTGAGGTTGGGCTTCGGGTTCGGGTGTGACTTCGGTCTGGGTCATAGGAAAATCCTGATCGTTGCAGATAGCTTATAGCCGATAGCGGATCGTTCAAAAGCCCTTAAGGGCCAGCAAATACTTTGGATAGGTGGGGTCTTCCGAAGGCGGTGTCCACCCGGAATGAAAGCGGGCTCAAGTTGCCCCGCCGACCGAAGGCCGATAATCGTCAGGAGGTATCCGTGTCGCCCCTACTCCTTCCCACCCTCGGCCCCTTCCACATCCTGCATCCACGCTACAACGCGGTGAGCGTCTTGGAGTTGGTCAGGCAACACCGCCCTGAGCGTATCCTGTTGGCTTCGTACAGCCCTGAGGATTTGCACCTCGGCACTTGGCGCGACGGGAACGAGCTCTCCTTTTTTCACGTCCTGCCTTGGGCACAGAGGACAGGCGTGGCGGTGGAAGCGCTCGACGAATCGGCCCCTCTAAAAGCTGAAGTGGAGCGCTTTCGTGAAGCCCTGGCACAGTTTCCCAAGGGCAAAGCGGTGCTGGAAGCGGCTCAACCCCTCGAGACCCGTCTGCAAACCCTGCTCACCACACCCAAAACCCCTCGAGATTTCTTCGCCGAGGAGACGCTCGTCGCTCTACGAGGCTATCTTGGGGGCTACGCACAGCACTTCGGCGAAGGCCCAGCGACGGGATTCCGGCGGGAGCGGATGGAGCGCGTCGCGTCGAACGTCAGACGACAAACGTCGAATGCCGAAAACCTTGTCGTTCTCGTAGACTTGCTGGACTATGCCGTTCTCCAGGAACTTTTACCCAACCCCCACCCCCCAATCCCCGACACCCCAAACGAAGCCGAACGTCAGCGCAGCGTCTTGGACCGGGCTTGGCGGCTGGAGGAATCCGATGACTGGGGCGCGCTGCTGGCCCAACTCGGGGAGGTCGAAGGCCCCGAGGCCCAGTACTGCGCGGCGCAAATTTACCTGGCGGCGGGACAGCCCCAGGACGCGCTCGAGTTGCTGGAAAGCCTGACCCACAGTGATTTTGGTTTTCCCGAGTACCTGCCGGGCTACACTCTGGCCCGTTACGGGCAGTTGGCCGACATCATGGATCAGCGCGACAAGGCCCTGCGGGCTTATCAAGCGGTTTTGGCCCTGAGCTGGGCCCCTCAAGAGGCCAGAGAGATTGCGCTGGCGGGGCAAAGAACCCCCTTCCGATTGGGATAACCGGTATGGTCAGCCGCGCGGTTTTTTTCCTTTGGCTCTATTACCTGGTGGCGCTGGCGGGGTTTGGGCTGGGAACCTTGCTGTGCACCGGACAGGTGTGCAGCCGGTATCCCTGGGCCAGCGAGGCTTTGCTCTCCATCTTTTTGTTGACCCTCGCCCTCGTGCTACTAGCCCGCTTACATAAGGAAGCCCCAGAACTGTTCCGCCGCCCTCGACCGCTCGAGCTGCTCGGCCTGCCGCTATGGAGCGTGCCGGTTTCCTGGGGCTTCGCCGTCGCGGGCTTCGCCCTACTGCCAGGTGCAGAAGGCAACGTGGATATTCCCTCGGGCTTAAAACCCGTAGAGCTTTTCCCCTTCTGGATCGCGCTGGCGGTGGTGGTGCCCCTCGTCGAGGAGGCCATCTTTCGCGGCTGGCTGCTGCGCGGTTTTCGCCTGAACGACGGGCGGGTTGCCGCGGTCTGGCTGAGCGCACTGGTCTTCGGGCTGGCCCACGTGCTGCCCGCGGTGGCCCTCTTCGCCTTTGGCGGCGGGTTGATCTGGGGGCGATACGTCGCCAAGGGCGGGAGCCTCTGGGCTACGGTTTTTGCCCATGCCGTCACCAATTCCATGCCCTTCCTTTTTCTGCTGCTGGATGGGAACAGACCAAGCCCCACCGGGGTGGACATGCGGCTCCAGCCCCTGACGGCCCTGCCCTTTTTAGGAATCGCCGTGCTGCTGACCTACGTGTATTTCCGCCGCAACCCCCTGCCCGCCGAGCCCGCTCCCGCGCGCCCCGAGCGCTCAATTCCGCTTTTCCTGACACTTGTGGGGCTGGGCATCGCCTTGGTCTTCGCACTGGGGCAGAGTCTCGCAGGGCCAGGCTAATCTCACCCGCGTCCTGTAGCCTGTAGAGGTGAAGCGCTTTCTACCGGTCTTTCTGGCTTCTCCCCTGGTCGTCTTAGCAGCAGCCCTCGCCACCCCAGAGGCGACCCGGCTCCTGGACGCGGCCTTAGCCGCCCACGGCGGCGCGGCGCTCGCCAACCTGCGCACCTACCGGGAAACCGCCACCCTCACCACCTACGCCACCGGCCAGCCTGAAAACACCCTCATCGCCGTCTCCTACGTGGACTTCCGGGCTGAGCGGCTGCGCATCGAGTATCGCGATGGCGACACCTTGATCCAGGTGATCCAGTGCACCCCGCGGCAATCGCAGAGCTGGAGCGCCCAAACCGGGCTCAAAGCCCTGAACCCCGAGCTGGCAAAGGACCTGCGCGACGGATTTTACCAGAACTGGTATGGGCTGCGGCTGGGCGGAACCGGGCGGGAAACCGCGCGGCTAGGCGGGGTGCGGGCCTTCGCCGATGCCAGGGGGCAGACCCTCGAGGTGAGCACCAAGGGGGCCAAAACCACCTATCTCTTCAACGCGAAGAACCAACTCCTGGCCGAGCGCTTCGAGAGCAGCCAGGGGCGCAGCACCGTGGTCTACGGCGACTTGAGGCCGGTGAGCGGGATATTAATCCCCTTCCAAGCGCGAATCTACAGCGGCGGAACCCTATTCGCCGAGGCCAAGGTGCGCGAAGCCAAGGTGAATCCGGTATTGGGCGAGTCGGTCTGGAAGATGCCGTGAGGACGGCTGTGTTTGGCTCGGACTAAGAACCTGATTGCTGCTGAGAATCCTAAATACCCAGGTCAAATACCCCCCGTCAGCGTCTCAAACCAGATATTCTTAGCGCGTGTGCAACGGAAAAACTCACCCGGTTTCAAACCCCTTGGTGGGCTCGCCATTCTCACCCAAATCCCGACACAATGGGTCTATGCCCATTCGTGCATGGCTTTTTGCCTTGGTGCTGGCCTTATCCAGCTTCTCCCTCGCGAGCCCAGCCCAAGACCTCTACAACGAAGTTAACAGCGTGCTCCAGCAGCGCTACGGCGGCTTCTCGCAGGCCAACCTCTCCGAGCTGAAGCAGAAGTATCAACCCGAGTTGGACAAGGTGTGCGCCCAGGACACGGCTTGCCCTACCAACAAGGCCGTGCCGGTGATCCAAAACCTCATCGCCGAGTTGGGCGACCGCCACACCCGCTACTTCACCCCGCCCGACTACGCCGACTTTCAGGCCAGACTGCGCGGCGGCAACTCCAACCGCCCGCAGATCGGGGTGCAACTCCAAACCGTGCCCGGTCTGGACGGCCTGCTGATCAATGAGGTCACCCTGGGTAGCCCCGCCGACATGGCCGGTTTACAGCGCTGGGACCGCATCCTGAGCGTGGATGGGCAGCCCTTCCCGCCAACCGAAGATGACCGGGTGCCGTTTCTGCGGGAGAAGGTGGGGACGGGCTCGGCGGTGCGTTTACAGATTCAGCGCGGGCAGACCACCCTCGAGGTGAGCGTCCAGGGCCAGCAGATTTCGCTGCTGCAACTGCCTTACCTGAAGGTGCGCCCCGATGGGGTGGCGGTGTTGCGCATCCCCAGCTTCACCGGCTACAACCAGGTGGGGCCGCGTATCCACGACCTGGTGCGCGAGGCCCAGGCCAAAGGGGCCAAGGAGATGGTGGTAGACCTGCGCGGCAACGGCGGCGGCCTGCTGAGCGAGTGCTTGGTGGGGGCCGGGGCCTTCGTAGGCGACACCTTCCGGCGGCTCAAAGGCCCCAACTACGAGAGCGAGGAGGGCTACCGGAACGGGGCCTATTTCAACGGGGCCTTCCGCAGCTACCGGGTCAGGCCCGCCACCTGGACCGGTCCGGTGAACGTGCTGGTGGACAGCAAAACCGCCTCCTGCGCGGAATACTTCGCCTTCGACCTGCAAGACCGCCTGGGAGCCACCGTGATCGGGCGGCCCACCGCCGGAGTGGGCAACACCGCCACCCAGGTATTGCCCTTGAGCGACGGCTCGGGCATTCAGATCACCACCGCCCAGGCCCAGCGCCAGGACGGCACCCCCTACCCCGACCACGTGACCCCCAACGTGCTGCTGACCGATGATTTCAAGGCGCTGGCCGAAGGGCGGGATTTGCTGCTGGAGCGGGCTGTCCAACTCCTAACCGCCGACAGCGGAGCGCAAAAGCCATAAAACAAGATTCTGTAGGGGCGGGTCTGAGACCCGCCCCTTTCGTCTCGAGGGCATCAACGCAAAGATTTGACATCTCACGTCCAGAAGGGCAAAAAGTCCTTTTTGAAATCTTCTCCAGGACGCGACCCACCTACAGCCCTTCGACCGGTTGGGTTTCTAGACCCCGGATCGCCTCGCGCAAACGGTCCGGGATTCGCGCTGGACGGCCTTCCTCCAGCCACACCACCACTGCGCTCACCTTTGCTGCGAGTTGGCCTTGGGCCCACACTTCGCTCAGGGTCTGAAAGCTGCTGTTGCCAACCCTGTTCACCCGCGTTCCGACCTCGAGCCGCTCCCCCAAATGCACTGGGCGCAGAAAATCCACCTCGGCCCTTGCCAGGATGAAGTTCCCGCCGCCGCCGTCGGAGCCGATGGCCCGGAAATAGTGCATCCGTCCGAGTTCGGCGTAGGTGAGATACACCGCGTTGTTGACGTGCCCGAGTGGGTCTAGGTCACGGAAGCGCACTTCGATGGGGGTGCGGATGGGGAAGCTGTTCACGGTGAGTAGTTTAGCAATGAGCAGCTAGCGATAAGCCAGGGCGGTCGTAGGTCTTAGGTCCAACGTCGTACGCCAAAAGCTGAAACCTAGCTCACCTCTAGTACAGTGGAGATCACTGTGGCAAGAATCCTCTGCTGGACACTGCTGGACATGAAGTGGTTTTGGGCGTAGCGCGTAAAACGTACGACGTAGGACGCTTTTAGCTCATTGCTCATTGCTCATGACTCATCGCTCGAATAGAGTGAAAGCAAATGTCCCGCGCCTACTCCCCGACGCGCCCGCTGGTGGTTTTGCATCATGGTCAGAGCCGATTGTTCTCGCCCTTGCTGGCGGCAGCGGTGAACCACGACCTACCCCTCTTCGTCCATGCAGCCACGCCGGGAAGCGGTCTGGGGGCGGCGCTATCCGCTTTGCAAGCGCTGAACTTGGCCGGAGCCGTCCTCGAGGACCCCGGTCTGCAAGCTTTGACCTTAGACGCGGTGGAAAACCTCGAGGGTGAAGCCCAATCGGCGCGGCGGGTGGATTTGGTGCTGCCGGAGAGCACCGGGACACGGGGATTTTACTTAGAGCCCATCGCCCTCGCGGCGCTGCTGCGCCGCTACGCCTTTGGGGACCGGGGCGTGTGGGTCGGGCCGGTGCGGGCCGAACTGGCCCAGGGGATGCGGGGCCTCAGCAAGGTCTCGGTATTGAGCCGCAACTACCCCGAGGGTGAGGGGTTTCTAAGCCTGCTGCCTGGCCCCCAGCGGGGCGTGGTGGGCGTGGCCGAGGTGCAGTCTGAGGTGGTGGCGCGGCAGGCCGACGTGGTGATTTACGCGGGCGGGACCTTACCCCTCGCCCTGTTGCAACCCTATCACACCTTAATTGCCCTCAAGGCTGTACCTAACGATGCGCTCCGACTGGTGGGAGATTACGTCGCGCCCGAGGAGTTTTTACGCTTTTACCTGGCGACCTTACTCGAGCCCCTGGGCTGCCCGCTGCCGCCTGAGGCGTTCACGGTTTAGGCGTTTTTCAAACCCCTCGCTTGGCAGAAGCCCGCTCTGACACAGGCTCACATAACCGTGTACCAGCGACCACGCGGCAGTCACGGTTCCCGCGACATCGGCGTTGGGGTTGATTTCTCCTATTAATCGCGCCAACAACGACCATAACCTGGGGTTCGACTCTGATTTGGGTTTGTCGTTCAGCTCGGTTGAGCCCATCAGCAAGTGGTACTGTGCCGGACGCGACTCGGCAAACTCAACGTATGCACGTACCACAGCCGCCAAAGCTTTTTCGCCGGGCAAACCTTGTC
>PSMF01000130.1:0-8822 GCA_040290005.1 Meiothermus sp. | reverse complement strand
GGGTCGGGGGTCGGGGGTCGGGGGTTGGAAAGGAGCCGCACGAATGCTGCGAAGAATCAGCTTGTGTCCAGAGCGGTGGGTTTACAGAAAAAGTCATACCGTCCCTGACCGGAGATGTTGAGAGAAAAGCTTTGGCTTCCTGCTTCCCGCCCCCAGCTTCCGGCCTTTCCCTGACCTCGGAGGCGGGAGCCCAGACTCCGGCGCTCATAGTGGTTTGAGCACCTGGACTTCTTCTAGAAGCGAGAACTCCACCGCGGGCCGTACCATCACGATTTGCTTGAGGGCTCCGGGAGCCATTGGCTGTACCTCAGTTACCGTGCCTACCGTGAGACCCGCCGGGTACAGCCCTTGTAAGGCCCCAGAGACGATTCGGTCGCCCACCTTGACCTTGGCCGCGGGCGAAAGCTCGACCCGCAGCATCCAGGGCGGGGCTCCGTAGGCGATGCCGCGTCCGGGGCTGTTGCTCAGCCGCACCCCTACCCTGGACTCCGGGTCTAAGAGGGTGCGCACCACCGAGCCGCTGGGGGTCACGTCGGTAATCACCCCGACCAGGCCGCCCGCGGTGGTGACGGGCATCCCCACCCGCAAACCTTGTTTGCTGCCCGCGCCCAGATAGAGCCGGTGGTAAAACCCCGACGGGTCGTCGTCGAGGACGGCAGCCACGTAAGCCACCCCCACGCCCTGTGCGTTTTGCACCCGCAGGGTGGACTGTAAGCGGCGGTTTTCCAGCGTCAGCCGTTGGTTTTCCGCCTTGAGGCTTTGCAGCTCGGCGAGCATCTGGCGCTGGGTCTCGCGCAGGTTGCGCCGGTCAAAGAGTGCTGCCACCGCCCCGCGAAAGTTCTGGCCGAAGCGGTAGGAATACCCGAAGAGGGGCGCGGTGCGAGCGGCAAACTCCCCTGGCAGGGTGGGCGCGTTCTGCCGGGTCAGGGTCGAGAGCAGCACCCCCAGCAGCAGCAGCCCCAAGAGCATCGCCCGGCGCAGGAGGGTCTCGCTCATCTCGCCTCCCCAAAATAGCCCAGCTCTTTTAGCCGCTCCCAGACCCGGCTTACCGGCAGACCCATCACGGTGTAAAAGTCACCGTTGATGCCCTCCAAAAGCACCATCCCCAGGCCCTGCGCACCGTAGCCCCCAGCCTTGTCCAGCCCCTCGCCGCTCCGGGCGTACCAGCCAATTTCCCAGTCGGAGAGCCTGCGAAAGGTGACCTCGGCCTCGGCTACGGCGGAGTGGAGTTCACCCTTGGGGGTGATGATCGAGACCCCGGTGAACACGGTGTGAGTGCGGGCCGAAAGGGTTTGCAGAAAGGCCTTGTTCTCCTCGGTATCCCCTGGCTTGCCCAGCACTCTACTGCCCAGAGCGACCACGGTGTCGGCGGCCAGCACCCAGCCGCCCTGCCAGACCGCCTTGGCTTTCTCCTGCGACAGGGCTCGAGCCATCTGCGCTGGGGGGAGATGACCCAAAGCCTCCTCGTCTATGTTGGCGGGCCGAGAGATGAAGGGGAGGCCCAGCCGCTCCAATAGCTCCGCCCGCCGGGGGCTCTGCGAGGCCAGCACCAGGGTCGGGAGGTTGCCAAAGGGTGAGTCGGGAGGCGGGTTCACCGGGCCTCCAGGGTGTTTATAGGGGCGTGAATGCTCATTTTGGCTCTCAAAACCTACCGAATCGGGGGTGAGGATGGATGAACCCACCCCCAACCCAACACATTACTCTACCCCGACGGGGTTCCGCCGGTCAGTAGCCGCTCGAGGTTTGTCCTTTGACCAAGGCCACCCCACTCGAGGTGCCCAGCCGGGTGGCCCCGGCCTCGATCATGGCGCAGGCCGTGACAGCGTCCCGTACCCCGCCCGCCGCCTTCACTTTGGCCCGTCCCCGCGCGACTTTGCTCAGGAGCCTCAAGTCCTCCAGCGTGGCCCCGCGCGGGCCGAACCCGGTGGAGGTTTTGAGGAAATCTGTCCCTCCGGCAATAGCGGCCTCCGCTGCGGAACGAATCTCGGCCTCGTCGAGAAACCCTGTCTCCAGAATGGTCTTGAGGATGCGCCCAGGGGCGGCCTCCCGCACCGCACGGACATCGGCCTCGACGGCCTTCCAGTCGTGGGCTTTGGCGAACCCTAAGTGGATCACCATGTCCAGCTCATCGGCGCCCAGCGCCACCGCTTGGGCGGCCTCAACCGCTTTCGTGGCGCTCAAGGAAACCCCCTGCGGAAAGCCGATGACGGTGACGACTTTGACGGCGGAGTTTTGCAGCTCGAGCCTAGCCTGTGGGATGTAAGAGGGCTGTACACACACCCCGAAAAAGCCGTGCTGAGCAGCCTCAGCGCACAGCTTGCTGATCTCCGCGGGGGTGGCCGTAGGTTTGAGCAAGGTTTGGTCTATATAAGGGGCTAAATCCACGGTTCTATCTTAGCAATGAGCGATGAGCTAAGGTCAAAGGCGACCCCCCACAAGCTCCGAGGCTGTCAGCAATTTCGTGATGGCCCTGCTGCCTTTAGCCCCCCCCTGCATGTAGGGGGGGGCTGTGAGCGGGTCGCTGTATACGAAATCACCGAAGGGCTCGGCAGCTTCGGGGGGGTCTGCCTCTAGCTCAGCGCTTTCCTTGCCCCATACACCCCGTTCAAATAGTGACTGGCATAACAACACGGACTTCGGTACAATTCCTCCCATGCTCAGCCTTCGGGAGCGGCAAAAGCAGCGCCGCCGGGACCGCATCTTCCGCACCGCCATCACCTTGTTCCGCGAGAAGGGGTTTCAGGAGACCACCGCCACCGATATCGCCAAGGCCTCGCACGTGAGCCGCGGGACTTTCTTCAACTACTACCCTTACAAAGAGGCGGTGCTGCTCGACTTCGGCGCACAGATGCTGGCCGAGCTGCGCGAGGCGGCGATGGCCGAGCTGGCCCAGGGGGAGCCGCCTTTGGACGTGCTACACCGCTTATGGGAGCGTCTGGCCGAGGTGAGCGAGCGCGAGCGGACCCTGCTCTCACCGCTAGCCTACGAGTTTTTGAACCCGGACCCAGAGCGGGCTAAAGCGGCGTTTGAAGCACTGTTGCTGGGGGATTTGGTGGCCGATATATTGCGCCCTCTCAAGCTGCGCAAACGGCTGCGCGAGGATATGTCCTTGGAGCGCATTTCCCGCTCGCTAGCAGACGTGTACCTGCTCTCCTTCCTGCGCTGGGCGAGTTACGTACCGGGCCGCAGCCTCAAGGAAGAGATGATGAAGTTTCTAGATTTGCTGATGGAAGGGGCCATCAGCCGGGAGATTCGCCGGACGAAGATTACGCGGGTGAGTGCGGCGGCGAGGGCCGAGAACTAGGCAGCAGAGAGCAGAGCGCAAAAATATGCTTCCAGCTCTCGGCTCTTTGCCCTCTGCTTTCTGCGGTGTTTCACGTCACCACCACGACCACCGAAAGCGGCTCGAGCACCAAGGTCGCAACTCAAGCCCGTTCAATCAGAACACTGGGCTCTGCGACATCGTGGATTGGCCGGGAAACGGCTGAATCGTAGACCCGCAGGGCGAACCAAGGGTCATCTTCACCGAAGTCGTGGTACTGGGTGCGCTCGAGTCTTACCTCGCCGTACAACCCGTTCAAACTGCCGCTGTGCAGGCGGATGTGCCGGTAAAACTGGGGGGCTAATTCTCGGGCGGCGTACTGATGGGTTGGGTTGCCGTGAAAGCGGGTTTTGTCGTCGCCGAAGCGCAGTAATACCAAGTTAATCCAGTTATTGTTCTCCAGCTCGAGCGAGCTATAGGCCAGGACGGTGTGCCCAGAAAGCTCGCCGGACAGCCGTTTATCAGCCCCTTGCACCTGCTCGATCAGGCTCAGGTCGGGCTGTTCGCGTTTAAAGCCGCGAAAGCCTACGAAGTGAAAAGCTTTGCTCTGTCTCAAAGTGTTCGCGTCGTAGACCCGGATTACGTGACCTTTACTGCCAGTTTCCTCGAGCTGGTCGAACAGAACCCCGGTCTCCACAGCCTCGCGCACCTGATGGAGCATGTAAGTGAGGTGCTCGAGGTCTTGTACGGAGTGTTCGGGGTCGGTGAAAGGCCGCTCAGGGATTCGCTCCCCGGCGAGAAGCTTGGGGCCGCGCGATGATGAAGGGGAAACGGAATCAGACATAGGTAAGAACGCTCCTCTCAAGTTGGGCAAGCCCCTGGGCCTGCCGAGCAGCCTCACGGATGGGGTCATAGTCCCGGTCTGCCACCGGGACGAAGCCGAGGAAGGGGCTGTCCTCGAGCAGCGCTCGGCCTCGCTCCCCTCGGTGCAACTCGAGCAGCGCCTGGCGCAGAGCGTGCTTGACCTCGACCGGCAAGTCGCGGCGGACGGCCAAGGGGGGGATAGGGTAGGGACCGAGGCTGCGTACCGTGCGAATCCTGTTTTCGAGTTCGGGACGTGAAGATAACTCGGCCTCAAGCACCGTGCTGTCTATCGCCGCCACATCCGCGCTATTTTCGAGCACCCACTCGAGCGAGTCCAGGTGCGAGCCGGTCTGGCTCAAACTTCCGAAGAACCAGGTGTCCTCGTCCTCTTTTACCAACTGGGCCAGCACCGCCAGGTAGCCCGAGAAGGAGTTCGGCTCGTTATAGGCCAACCGTGCCCCGCGCAGGCTGTTCCAGCTTCTGTAGGGGCTGTCCGAGCGGACCACGAGGTCGGCGAAGTAGACCGGCGTGCTGAGGTAGCGCCGGGGTTTGGGAACCGGAGCGACCAAAGGTTCCAGCAAGTCAGCGTTCTGGGTGAGGAGCAGGCCGCAGAGGAATGCGGCTTGGATTTGGCCGCGCTCGAGGCTGGCAAGCGCCTCCCGCCAAGGCAGGTCGGCGCGGAAGGTGACGGGCAGGCCCGTTTCGCTCAGGTGCTCCGCGAGTCGCGCGTAGAACGGGTGGGCGTTGGGGGAGAGGAGAGAGGCGAGCTCGAGACCGGCTTTCGGGGGTGAACCGGAAACGTTGGGATGATGGATTTGACCGTTGGTGTGGGACATGTTCTTCCTTTGCAAGATCAGAGTTAGGCGAGGGGTTTTGAGTTTGCGGCAATACCTCACCGCGCTTTTGCAGGGTGCAAGAGCCTCGAGATTTGCCGAGCTGACCAGGACTAGCTTGGCCTGGGCCTACATCGCCTGTTTGCTGGATTCCGGTGAATCATAAACCCCCTCTCTTTCGGTAGAGAAGGGGTAAAGGTTTAACGTTCCCCTTCTCTTATCTGCCCACAGCTTTCGCTGTAGCTGGACTTAGCACCTGGGTTCGGAAAACTTGCCAAACCTCAGCGACAACGCCGACAACACCCAATCATTCGGGGTTGCAGGATGTGTCGTGAGGTTAGGGGCATGGTTTCCTCGCCTGGTTGCTGCGGCATCTTTCTGTGTGGAGTTTCGGGCCAGTCCCTCCGCCGCTCTCGATAAGAGAACCAGTTGGTCACACCCTCTCCGGGTGTAGCCCAATCTTAGCTATAGATTACAAGTTTTGTCAACTATATTCGGCCACTCACGTCACCCGCTTGACCACCGAAAGGGCGTCCAGCACCGTTCCCTCAGAGAAGGGCTTGGCGATGTGACCGATGCGCTGGGTGCGCACCCACAAGCCTCTGGGCGGTGTGTCGGACAGCACCCAGAGCGGGGGGAAACGTCCGTTGGGGAGGGCCCGCAGCTGCCGGGCCTTATCGGCGAAGGCTTCGCCCTCGAGCAAAATCCCCTGCGGCTTGAGATTTTCCAGCATCCGCTTAGCGCTGCTCAAGTCTTGCGGCAGCAGCACGCGGTAGCGGGCGCGCTCCAGCGTCACCAGCAAGAGCCGCCGCACCAACATGCTGTCGCTCAGTACCAGGATCAGCGGGTCCTGTGGGCGGATTTCGGCTTCGCTCAATAGGCCGCGGCTGGTGAGTTCGTAGAGCACGTGATAGACCTGTTCTTCGGGCAGGTCGCACTCCAGCGCGATTGATCGTGCCCGCTTAAGCCCGTCTACCCGCTCCAGGACGCTCCAGGCATCGGGCGAAAGGGGGTGGCGGGTGGGGTCGCCCACGAGTTGGAGAACCGCCTCAGGCTCGACCCTGCCGCGCATCCACTCGTCCAGCCGCCGCACCGACTCGATGATCATGGTGCTGGTGTCGGCCGCGCCGGGGAGCAGCACCTGCGAGGCGTTCACCGGAATCGGCTCGAGCACCAGCTCGCCCTCGCGTAGCCCCAGCAGGGTTGCCAGGGCCTCGAGGATTTGCGCGTGCAACACGTCACCCAGCTCCTCCTCGGTGATGAAGCCCTGTTTGAGCGCCAGATACCCCAAGGGCGTACCGGGATTTTCTTGCTGTTGTGAACGTACTAAAGTTTGAACCTGCTCGAGGGTCAGGTAATCAAAGCGCACCAGATACTCGCCCAGGTGCGGCCCTGGCGTGGTTTGGACGTAGGCCATTCGCCCGTCGCGCAGGTGGATTCGCCCGCGGGTGTTCGGCGCAGTAATGCTGATGATGGCGTTGCGCTTGTTGCTCTCGAGGCTGCGCAACAAGTCCCCCAGCTCAATTTCGCCAATCTGCGCACGAATCATAGAAATAGCCTTGGCAGCTTTACCATCTTATGCCAAGGCCATGATCGGAAGGGGTTTATAAGAGCGAAGAGGGCCGGTCTGGTCCAGGACTGGGAAATCTCGAGCCCCGAATCACTGTTCAGGACACGAGCCGGTTTAGCTTTCAGCTTTTCTCGCCCTTACCTATTTTTGAGGGCCTTCGCCCACTCCTCGAGCAGCCTCGGCTGCTCCGGCAGGGGATACCCAAGATGTTCGTAGGCCCGCTCGGTGACCTGGCGGCCCCTGGGGGTGCGTTTCAGCAGGCCGAGTTGGATCAGGTAGGGCTCGTGGACTTCCTCGAGGGTTTGGGAGTCCTCGGCGAGCGCGGTGGCGAGGGTGTCGAGGCCTACTGGGCCGCCCGCGAAGCGCTCGATCATGGTCTGGAGGATGATCCGGTCGCGGCGCTCGAGGCCCATCGGATCCAGCCCCAGCGCGTCCATCGCCTCCTGCGCCCGCTCAGCGCTGATGCAGTTCTCGCCCGCGACCTCAGCGAAGTCGCGCACCCGGCGGAACAGCCGTTTAGCGATGCGCATGGTGCCCCTCGAGCGGTGCCCGATCTCTAAAGCGGCCTCCGGGGTGATATCCACCTCGGCCAGCCGGGCGTCGCGCTGGATGCCCAGAGCCAGCTCGTCCTCGGTGTAAAACTCTAAGTGCTCGAGAATCCCGAAGCGGCTACGAAGCGGGCTGGAAATGAGTCCAGGCCGGGTGGTCGCGCCGATCAGGGTGAAGCGGGGCAGGTCTAAGCGCAGGGTGCGGGCCGCCGGGCCTTGCCCGATCACGATATCAATCTTGAAATCCTCCATCGCCGGGTAGAGGTGCTCCTCGGCGGCGGTGGAGAGGCGGTGAATCTCGTCTATGAAGAGGATATCGCCCTCTTCTAGAGAGTTTGTCACGATGGCGGCCAAGTCGCCCGGCTTTTCGATAGCGGGGCCGCTGGTGACGCGGATGTTCACCCCCAGCTCGTTGGCGATTACGTGGGCTAAGGTGGTTTTCCCCAGTCCTGGCGGGCCAAACAGGAGCATGTGGTCAAGCGGCTCCTCGCGGCCTTTAGCGGCCTGCAGATAGACCAGGAGCTTTTCTTTGAGCCGCTTCTGGCCTACGTAGTCGTCCAGGCGGCGCGGGCGTTGAGTGAGGTCGCTTTCCACAGTCTTTATCATACCTGTTCTGGTAGAAACATAACGTATTTCGGCGGAGGAGATTGTGATGGAGGGCGGCTCGAGGGGTGCCTAACGTCCAACGGCGAACGTCAAACGCGTGCTGAACGGGGATTGAATGCGTGCTTTGAAAGTATCCCGATTATACCCGAAAAATACCATCCTCTCCGCCACCGCGATTTTTCACCACAGGGATAGAATGTCGAGGGGAGGCGAACGTATGGCTTTGGAGAGAGTGCTCAAGTTCTATCGCCAGCAAAGCCCGCTCACTGACCCTAAGGAGTATGCCCGCTTGTATCGGGGTTTACCCAGGGACATTCCTTCGCTGGTGAAAGTTGTTCAGAACGTGTTGACACACGCGGGCTGGTTGGGGGCATATGGCCTCGAGTTGCCCGAGGAGCGCTATCAGGAGGAGATGTACCTGCGCCCGGTTCAGGCGATGTTGGCAAAGATTCAAGACCTGCAAGCTGGGCCGCTCACTGCACCCCGCGCTCCTGAACGGGGGCTGGTAAGCCTCTGCCGGGACTTCGGAGTAATGCTGGTCTCGATGCTGCGGCATCAGGGCGTACCAGCGCGCCTGCGCGTCGGTTTCGCCGGGTACTTTAATCCGCGTAGCAGATATTGGGATCACCGCATCGCCGAGTTCTGGGATGGGAGCCGGTGGGTGCTCGTAGACCCGCAGCTCGACGAGGTGCAGCGAAACATTTTGAACCTCGAGTTCAACCCGCTGGACATGCGCCCTGACGCACCGTTCTATCTTGCTGGGGAAGCTTGGCAGCTCTGCCGGGCAGGTTGCATAGACCCGGACACCTTTGCCGATAGCCCAACAGATGTGGGCTTGCCGATGGTCCGCTATGCCCTGTTGCACGATCTGGACGCGCTCAACAAGGTCGAGCTGGTGGGGCCTGATGCCTGGCACGAGCTGATTAGCAAACCCGAGGAGAAGCTGAACGATGCAGATTTCATCGTTCTAGGCCGAATCGCGGAGTTGACCGTCCATGCCGACGAGTGTTTTGACGAGATGCGGGCTTTCTACGCCGAGTTGCCTTATGCCCAGGCCGTGAGAGAACGGCTCGAGGCCATCGCCTAGTTCTCATCCTTGTCGCCATCAACTTCTTCTGGCTCTTCGGGGTTGCGCTTCA
>PSMF01000129.1:0-8918 GCA_040290005.1 Meiothermus sp. | reverse complement strand
CCCGCCGGTGGCCAGGTAGTCCCAGGCGAAGCGGCAGGCGTCGGCGCCGTACTGCTCGATGAGCTCTAAAGGGTCAATCCCGTTGCCCTTCGACTTCGACATCTTCTGGCCCTTGGAGTCTAGGTACATCCCGTGCAGAACCACCGTGTGAAACGGCGCTTTGCCGGTGAAGTGGTAGCCCGCCAGTTCCATCCGCGCCACCCAGAAGAAGATGATGTCGTAACCGGTCACCAGCGCGTCGGTAGGGTAGAACTTCTTGTAATCCTCGGTTTCTTCGGGCCAGCCCATCGTGGAAAAAGGCCACAGGTTCGAACTGAACCAGGTGTCGAACACGTCCCCATCGCGGCGCAGCTTCAGGTGGGCGTAGCGCGGGTCTTGGTCGCAGTCCAGGTCGGGGTTCTCCGGGGAGGGCACGTAGATGTTGCCCTCGTCGTCGTACCAGGCCGGGATTTGGTGGCCCCACCACAGTTGGCGCGAGATATTCCAGTCGCGGATGTTTTCCAACCAATCCCGGTTCACCTTGGCGTAGCGCTCGGGCACGAATTTAATTTCACCTCTGTCTAGACCCGCCAGCACCTTGTCGGCCATCTCGCGCATCCGCACGAACCACTGCTCCATCAGCATCGGCTCGATGGGGGCTTTGGTGCGCTCGGACATCGGCAGTTGCACGGTGTGGGTCTGGGTCTCCTTGAGGAAACCGGCGGCCTCCAAGTCCTCCACCACGATTTTCCGCGCGTCGAACCGGTCGAGGCCGCGATACTTCTCGGGAACTAAGTCGCCGGTCATCTTGGCGTGCAGGTCAATCACGCTGGGCATCTCGAGGCCGTGCCGCGTCCCCACTTCAAAGTCGGCGGGGTCGTGGGCGGGCGTAATCTTCAGGGCCCCCGTGCCGAAATCCCGCTCCACGGCGCTGTCTGCGATGATGGGGATTAATCTGTCGGTGAGCGGGATGCGCACCCGCTTGCCGATGAGCCCGGCGAAGCGCTCGTCCTCGGGATGCACCGCCACCGCCACATCGGCAAAGATAGTTTCGGGGCGCTGGGTGGCAATCTGGATGCCGCCGTTCCCGTCCTCGAACCCATACTCGAGCACGTAGAGCTGGCTCTTGCGCTCCTCGCGGTCCACCTCCAAGTCGCTCACCACCGTCTGCCCCACTGGGTCCCAGTTCACGATGCGGTTGCCGCGATACGCGAGCCCCTGAGCGTAAAGCTGCACGAACTGATAGCGCACCGCTTTGGAGAGGTCCGGGCTTAAGGTGAAGCGCTCGCGGCTCCAGTCGGCGGACACCCCGAGGCGCGTGAGTTGCTTAGTAATCTGCCCGCCCGACTCGTTTTTCCACTGCCAAGCCCGCTCCATGAAACGTTCGCGGCCCAGGTCGTGACGTGACACGCCTTCTTTTTTGAGCTGGCGCTCGAGCAGCACGTGCACGGCAATCGAGGCGTGGTCGGTACCCGGTAGATACAGCGCCTCGAAGCCCTGCATCCGCTTATAGCGGGTCAGGGTGTCAATAATCGTGTTATCCAGCGCGTGCCCCAGGTGCAGGCTGCCGGTCACGTTGGGCGGGGGGATCACGATGGTAAAGGGTGGTTTAGGGCTGTGGGCATCCGCGACGAAGGGTTGTTCGGCCCAGAGCTTGGCCCAGCGGCCTTCCACAGCCTGCGGGTCGTAGGTTTTGGCGAGCTCTGCTTGCTGTTGGTCGGCGAGTTCTTTATTTTCGGTCGGCGGGCTCTGCTTGTTGTTGGTCATAGTCGCTCCTCGAGTTCGTGTAAAAAAGCGTCCTGTTCGGCGATTAGGGAAGTTTGATTGAGGGGGACGAAGCGTTGCCGGTAAACCATGCCGCTGTCCGCTTCGCCGTTGCTGACGGCGTGTTGCCAGGCGTCAGGGTGTCTTTAGGGGCTTGCAACCAGACGAAATGCTGATGCCATACCGTGAAGGGAGAGAAAGTTCGGGCGGAACCGCTTTGCTTTTCGAGCCGAGATGACAGGGTTCTCAAGCCTCAGCCCAGCTTCCTCCCAGGTTTCCCGCACTGCTGCCTGCTCGAAGGTCTCGCCCGGTTCCACACCGCCCCCCACAACCTGAATCCCGGCTTCCAGACCGGGGTCATCGTGCTCGAAGACAAGCAACTCTTTGCCCCTGGTTATGTAGCAGACCACCCGGTTTCGTTCACTCATCCTCAAACCCCTTCTCCAAAATAAAAACGCCCGCACAAACACCTTGCACGGACGAGGAGTTTCCCCGCGGTACCACCGCGCTTCCTGAGAACGTTTACCGTTGAAGTCGGAAGCCTCCGACTCGTTGACCGAAAAAACGCAATTGCGGTTGCCGGTCAACGGTTGACGGTGAACGCGCCGCAGGCGCTCGTACTCGCTATATCGGGCGAACCCGGACGGTTCTAATCGGGATAATCCCTTTCTTCCGTATGGCTCTCGGGTGACGTTCGGTTTCCCGGTGTCCTGAGCGCTCTTTCAGCCCGTGGAACGCTCTCTCTTTTGGGCCTGAGAAACCTACTCTTCCCGGTCAACACCAAACCCAGTGTATCACCTTAAAGTGCTTTTAGCACGGCCTCGGTGATCTCCGACCTTACGCTTATCAGGCGTGCCCTAAGCGGCTCGCAAGTGCGAGCCGCCGAAATGTTGACGGGACTGCCTTTCGTCGCTAAACTTGTCTGTGCGTGGTTGACTATAGTCGCCTGCATAAGTGTCGGGGCGTAGCGCAGCTTGGATAGCGCACACCCTTGGGGTGGGTGTGGTCGGAGGTTCAAATCCTCTCGCCCCGACCAAAAGAAAAGCCGCTCAGGATTGTGTTTCGTGTAATGTCACAGGCTGCCTGGGCGGCTCCTTTTATGGTCAGACAGTAGCCGGTCTCGGCGATGGTTTTGGATGAGCAGACCAAGGGGTAGCACAGACGAAGAGCGCCATAAAAGGTGGTTGCAATAGCTGGTTTATACGTGGCGTATCAATGCCCAAGGCGGGCCAGTGCCCACCAGTACCGCGCCCAAGCCTCGAGCCCCGCCTTGAACCGGCTCAGACGAAAGAACTCATTGGGGGCGTGGAAATCCTCGTCTCCGGTGGAGAAGGAAAAAAATACCGTGTCGAGCCCCAGTACCTGCTTGAAAGTGTCGGCGATGGGCAAAGTACCGCCCATGCGGGCCTCGAGCGGCTCCCTCCCGTCCACCTTGTGCAGCACTTGCCGGGCGATGTGAAGGCCTAAGTGGCTGCTGGAAATCGCATAGGGTCGCGCCCCGTGGGGCTCGGGTTTGATCTCGAGTTTCATCCCTGGCGGGCAGCGGCGTCCCAGATGCTTTATCAACAGCTCGCGGATTTCGTCGGGCTCTTGGTCCGGGACCAGGCGGCAGCTAATCTTGGCGTGGGCCTGGCTGGGGAGGACCGTCTTGCCGCCCGGACCGGTGTAGCCGCCCCACAGGCCGTTGGGTTCCAACGTCGGGCGCGTCCACTGGCGCTCTAGGGTGCTGTAGCCTGCTTCGCCGTAGGTGGCCTCGGCCCCGATTTCGGCGAGGTAGCTTTCGTCGCTCCAAGGAACGGATTCGAGGGCCCTTCGCTCATCGCTGGAGAGTTCGCGTACCCGGTCATAGAAGCCCTCCACCGCCACCCGACCGTCGGCCTCGTGAAAGCTGGCTACCAGACGCGCCATTGCCACTAGGGGATTCAAAATCCCGCCCCCATGTCGCCCGGAGTGCAGGTCTTTGGCCGGGCCGTTGAGGCTAAACTCGAGGCTCACCAAGCCCCTGGAGGAGAGGTTAAGCGAGGAGACCCCAGGCCGCCACATCGCGCCGTCAGCGGAGAGGATGAAATCGGCCTTTAGCCGGTCCCGGTGGTCCAAAACGATGCTCTCCAGGTGCTGGCTGCCGATTTCCTCCTCGCCCTCAAAGAGGAACTTGAGGTTGATCGGAGGAGTCCCCAACACGGTTTTGAACGCTTCGGCCACCAGAATGGGGATGAGCATCGGGCCTTTATCGTCGGATACACCACGGGCATACAGCCGCCGTTCGCCCTTCACTTCCCTGACCTCGGGCGCGAAAGGTGGCGTTTCCCAGAGCTCGAGCGGGTCGGGCGGTTGCACGTCGTAGTGCCCATAGATCAGCAGGGTGGGCAGGGTTGAATCGGTCATCCACTCGCCATAGACCGCCGGATGACCTGGGGTCTCGAGCGCCTCGACCTCCGGCAGGCCTGCTTTTCGCAGCCGCCCCGCCACCCACTGCGCGGCTCGAGCCACCTCGGCTCCATAAGCCGGGTCGGTGGAGATGCTGGGGATGCGGGCGAACTCGATCAGCTCCGCCAAAAAGGGGTCGAAGTGGCTTTCTAGGCGGGCTAAAACGGCCTGCAAGCTCACTATTTGCCCCCGTCCACGCTCAAAACCTGTCCGCTCACCCAGTCCGCCAACTCCGAGGCGAAGAACAGCACCCCATCGGCGATGTTCTGGGCCTCGCCCAGCCGCTTGAGCGCGATGTTCTCGACCAAGCGGCGCTGGCCTTCCTCGCCGTAGGACTGCCACTGCCGCTCGGTGGTGGGGTTGGAGCGGACGAAGCCGGGGGCGATGCAGTTGACGGTGATGTTGTACGGTCCTAGCTCGTGGCAGAGCTGGCGTGTGAGGTTGATCAGCCCCGCTTTTGCCGAGGCATAAGCCTGAATCCCGGTCAAGCTCGGCCCTAAACCGGCTCCGCTCGAGATGTTCACGATGCGCCCCCAGCGCCGCGCTTTCATGCCGGGTGCTACGGCCTGCGCGGTGTAGAAGGCGGCGCTCAGGTTGACCGCCAGGATGTCGTTCCACTCCTTTGGGGTGACAGTCTCCAGCGGTTTTCCCACCTGCCCCAGCACCCCGCCCGCGTTGTTGACCAGGATGTCTACCGTCCCGGCCTCCTGAGCCCCCTTTTGCACGGCCTGGGGGTCGGTCACGTCCACCCTGCGGCCCTCGCAGTGACCCTCGGCGGTGGCGCTGGTTTCCTGGAGTTCCCGCTCGTTTAAGTCCCAGGCCCAAACCCGCGCCCCCAGGCGGGAAAAGCTGTGTGCGATGGAGCGCCCGAAGCCGTGGGCAGCCCCGGTGACGATGACGGTCTTTTGGTCGAAACGTAGGTTCATAGATGTCCTCAGGCGGAGTTGGGTCCCGGACGGTATTTCATGGCATCGCAATTGTGGCGTGCTGGAGCGTAGACCTGAGTCTCAGGTCAGGGCTATGGGGGCAAGCTTCTGGGCTGCGGGAAGGAGGGCCTCGAGCGCGCCCCCCACCGCCAACACAAAGCCGTCCTGGTGTGGCTTGCCGACGATTTGCAGCCCGACCGGCAGACCCAGTGCCCCAAAACCCGCGTTGATGGAAAGCGCAGGTAAACCGGTCAGGTTGTGGGGGGCCGAACGCCGCCCTTCTGCCGAGCCTTCGTCGCCCGCCACCACCGGGTCTTCTGGTGGGGCGACCCAGGCCACGCTGGGCGAGATCAGCAGGTCCACCGTCTCTAAAACCTTCAGGAACTGCCGGGTGAGATGGCGGCGGAACTGCTGCGCCCGCACGTGGGCTACGGCGGGGAGGGCAAAGCCCAGCTCGATCTGAAAGCGGGTGAAGGGTGCGTAATCCTCGGGCCGCCGGCTGATCCAGCCCTGATGCACCGCGCTGGCCTCGGGCAACAGCACGTTGAGCAGGGCGGTATCGGCGAGCGCCAGGTCGGGAATTTTGACCTCCTGTATCTCGGCGCCCGCGCCCTCGAGGGCGTGGCAGGCTGCGTCGAATACCTGGGTGACTTCGGCCTGGACTTCGCTCCCGCCACGCTGGATCACCCCCAAGCGAAGGCCCTGTAAGCTCGCGCTCGAGGCCAGCGATTTTCCCGTCATGGCCTCAAGCAACAGCCGGGCATCCTCGCTTGTACGGGCTATCGGCCCGGCGTGGTCGAGCGACCAGGAGAGCGGGAAGACCCCCTCGAGGCTCACCGTTCCATACGTGGGCTTGAGCCCCGCCACGCCGCAGTAACTCGCGGGGATACGGATTGAGCCGCCGGTGTCGGTTCCCACCGCCGCAAAGCACAGCCCTGCCCCTACGGCGGCGGCAGAGCCCCCGCTCGAGCCGCCCGAGGTGCGCCCGGTGTCCCAAGGGTTGTTGGTCTGGCCGTAGTCGGGGTGGACGATGCCATAGGCGAATTCCAAGAGGTTGGTTTTGCCCACCACCACCGCACCTGCGGCCTCGAGGATTCGCACCATCGGAGCGTCCCGCTGGGGCACATGGTCTTTGAGGATGCGCGAGGCGCAGGTGGTGCGAACCCCGGCGGTGTCGATCAGGTCTTTGAGGGCGATGGGGATGCCGTGCAGCGGCCCTCTATCCTTTCCCGAACGGAGCTCCGCTTCGGCGCGGCGGGCGGCCTCGAGAGCCTTATCCTGGGTCACGGTGATAAAGGCGTTGAGGACGGGGTTGAGCGTTTCGATGCGCCGCAAAGTAAGGGCGGTGAGTTCGACCGGGGAGAGCTGACCGGAGCGGAATAACCGGCCAATCTCCGCGATGGACCGGGTGAGCAACCCTAAGTCACTCACCCTCGGCCTCCGCCCAAGTCGGGCCCACCGCGGGGAGGTTGCCCAGCCCCAGCCCAGCGATTTTTGCGTCGCCCGCGAGGAGGTCCTCGAGTACGGGAAGCAGCTCTGCGGCTCGCTCTAGGCTCAGGTTCAGCCCGGCCAGACGCGCACTCTCGGCGATGAGTTTAGGGGTAAGCCGCATCTCCGGCATCTCAGGCTCCGATGCCGTAGAGGGGATCGCCGCGATTGATGGCGAGGCTGGTCACGGCGAAGAGGACGACCCCCGCGATGGGTGCGACCACCGGCTGTAAGACCTTGCCGAAGGGGTCGGTAATGTAGCCGGTGTCCTGTCCGGGGTGTACCCTGGCCCCCGCCGTCACCAGCAGTCTGGGCCCCGGTTGGGCTCCGCGCACCACTGTAAAGGGTAGCGAGAGCGGCACGCTCAGCTCAGGATTTACATAGCCCTTTGCCACGGTCCCAGCAGGGATATCTAGGGGCAACTCGCTCACCTGGCGGAGGCTCATAGCAACACCCGCTCGAGCTCAGCCAAGTTGCCCCAGTCCAGCTTGCGGCTCCCATTCTCGATCTGGTGAATCATCTCGATTAACCTCGCGGTGATCGGGGTAGCCACCCCCAACTGCCTGCCGATGCTCACCACCGGGCCGAGCTGGGCATCCACCTCGGTTTTGCGCTTGCGCACCGCCAGGTCGCGCCAGATGCCAGAGTGGCTTTTGGCCGATTTGCGGTTGTGGGCTGCCATTCCCTCCAGCGACCGCCGGGCCGCTTCGGGCGGCGTATCCGGCATAAAAGCCTGAGGATCAAAACCGTTGAAACCCTCTGGCCGCACGTGACGTGCTGCGGCGACCCTCAAGACCTCTCGAGCCAGCTCGGCAAAGAGCCGGTGGTGTTCGGGCGCGGCCAGGGCCTCGGCGATGGAGGCGTCGGTGAGGGCGGTGGCGAAAAGCTGGGCGCCGTAGGCCATCTTGCCCCACAAGTAGCCCCAGATGTTGTCGGTGGCGAGGGCTTGGTCATCGAACTCCTTCATCAGCCGGTGCAGGGCGTTTAGCCGGGGGCTGAGTTCCCCGTCCAACTCGCCTACCACCACCGCGCCGCGCCCACCGTAGTGGATGCAGCCCGGCTCGAGATAATCCGCACCGAAGTTGACGAAACAGCCCACCGTGCGCTCTTTGCCCACCCCCTCGGCGATTTCGATCTCGTTGAGGCCGTTTTGGGCGCTGACCACGAAACCTTCTGGCTCGAGGTGCTTTGCTAACTCGGCAATCGCCGCTTTCGTATGGTGCGCTTTTACGCAGAGAAAGGTGGTGGAAAAGCGCCCGTTGAGTCTCTCGGGCGTGAAGGCTTCTGCCTGTACGGCAAATTCTGCGACGGGGCCGGTGATGTTCAAGCCTCGCTGGTTGATGGCGTTGACGTGTTCTCCCGCGCTATCCACGAAAATAACCCTGTGCCCAGCCCGGATGAAATAAGCTCCCAAAGTCCCGCCGATGGCCCCGGCACCCCAAATCAGGATAGGCTCGCTCAGTTCCAAGGCTCAGGCCCAGCCTTTCTCGAGCAGGTCTCGAGTCTCCTCGACTGCCACTTGCCAGACCGCCTGCATCTGGGCGTCGGGCCGCTGGTAAACCCCGCCGTAGTTCCCGTCGCCGAGGTACTCCCGCAGCTTGGCAGGGGAGAGCAGCCGCAGCTTGGCAAAGTCGGCCATCGGCTTTCCCTCCGGCGGAAGCGCCACCCCCTCGAGGCGGGTCCAGGGGAAGTTTTCCATCCAGCTTGCGTGGGAGGCTACCGGGTCAATCTCCTGCACCTTGGCCCAGGTCTTGGGCGCGTTCCACCAGTTGTGAAACAGCACCTGGGCGTCCGTATGGTCGGCCATCCACTCTCCCACGAAGCCCTGCGCAGGGGAGTTGCCCCCGTGCCCGTTTACGATCAGCACGCGCCGGAAGCCCTGCTCGTAGAGCCCGTCCAGCACATCCCGCACCGCGCTTAAATAGGTCTCGACCCGCAGGGTGATGCTACCCGGATAGGCCCTAAAGTACGGGGTGATGCCATAGGGAAGCACCGGGAACACCAGCACCCCGCTCGGCGCTGCAGCTTCTACCGCCACCCGTTCGGCCAGGATGGTGTCCACGCTCAGGCTCAAATACGCGTGCTGCTCGGTACTGCCGAGTGGCAATACGCAGCGGTCGTCAGCCTTCAGATACTCCTCGACCCCCATCCAGTTCATCTCGGAAATCTTCATCCGTCTCCCCCTCTAATCCCCCGCGGCCAGGGCGGCTTTGCCCTCGCGGATGCGCTCGAGCACCGGTAGAAGGTCGCGCTCCACCGAGCGGGGGTCGGGCACGTGACGGTACAACCGCCGGGTGCAGATGGTCTTCCAGGACCCCTTTTCTAGCCTCAACC
>PSMF01000128.1:1292-8947 GCA_040290005.1 Meiothermus sp. | reverse complement strand
CACACCCTGCTTCCCTCAAGCTTTGGGGGTCCCTGCGTTGTGAAGCTCCCCCATTTAGGCCGAAAAGGTGTATCTCGGAATTTGGCAACCTCTGTCAGAGCACATCCTGGACACCGTTCAGGCCGTCTCACTTGGCACCAGTCCGGGGATAAAGTCTGGCAAGGTCTGCCAGGGGCCAAAGAGCAGCCTCTCCGCCTCCTCCAGGGCTACGGAGATAGGGATACAGCGTTTTCCAGTGCGGCTCTGGCACCGCCCATTCCTGGTCCGAAAGATCAGTTGGGTAGCGGCTTTCTTCGGCAGAGCTTTCAGACAGTCTCTGACGTCGGGTTTGACGGTTATACCGCATGAAGCCACCACCGAGAGCACTACCGGCGGGCAACCGGCCATTGGGGATGTAGCAGCTCTGCTTTGCCCGTGTGCAGAACTGTCTGCGGCAGGTGGCAAAGCCGCGCCCACGAAGGAGGTGCAGGCTCAGAGAGGGGCGTAGGGCTGGCCCTCAGAACTCTGGGCTCGAGCGTAGAACCATTGCCAGACGTCGGATGCCTTCTCGCAAGTCCGGGGGATCGTAATGGGCAAAGCACAGCCGGAGTGCGTGGGCAAAGTGGCCTCGACTGGAGAACTTGACGCCTGGCTGGTAGCGGACCCCGGCCTCGATGGCCTGCTCCAACAAGGCCTGGGGGTTGACGGAAGGTTCTAGCTCGAGCCAGACGAAGTACCCCCCCTCCGGACGGTAACGGGGCTGGAGTCCGCTTTGGCTCAGGGCTTCCAGCATCGCCTCCAATCGGCCCCGGTAGGTATTGCGGAGTTTGTGCAGGTGCTGCTCCTGCACACCTAGCTCCAGGGCGCTGCGCACGATGGCGGAGGTGAAGGGGTTTAGCCCGCCTCCGCTGGCCACCAGGCCGCTTTGGGTGAGGGATTGCAGCAACCCTGGAGCAGCCAGGATCCAGCCCAGGCGCAGCCCAGGGGCCAGGATCTTGGAGAACGAACCCAGGCTCAGCACGGTCCCTGTGCTCAGGTAGCGCGCCAGGGATAGGGGTGGGGATTCCCCGTAGCTGAGGAGCTGGTAGACCTCATCAGCGACGATCAGAAAGCCGTGCTGCTCACTCAGCTCCACCAGCCGTACCCGCCGCCGCTGGCTGAGGGTGGTCCCGCTGGGGTTTTGGAAGGTGGGAATGGTATAGACCAGCGCGGGCTGGTACTGGCTGAGGGCAGCCTCGAGGGCCTCTGTATCAAGCCCTTCTTCGTCGATAGGCAGGGCCACGACCTCGAGGTGGTGATCCTTGAAGATCCTCAACCCCAAAAAGTAGGTGGGCTCCTCGACGAAAATCACCTGGCCGGGCCGGGTGAAGGCGGTGCAGATCAGGTCTAGGGCCTGCGAAACGCCAGCGCTGATGAACAGCGAATCCGGCTCGACCGCGAAATGATAGTGACGGGTGAGAAACTGGGCCAGCTCGGCCTGGAAGCGGCCATCCCCGAGTTCGGCCCCGTACTGCAAAAACGAGGGGTCGCCCTGAGACAGGCGGTGTAGGGCGGCCTGGCGGAGTTCCTCCAGCGGCAGGAGCCCCAGGCTGGGATGTCCTACCCCAAGGTCGATAACCCCTTCCGGGATGCGGGTCTGCGTAACGTCGAGCATGGGTGCTTCTAGTGGTGCAATACCCGCTGCAAAAAGGTCCGGGTACGCTCTTGAGTGGGGTTTTGGAAGATCACGCTGGGGGGGGCCTGCTCGAGGATTTGTCCCTGATCCATCACGATCACTCGATCGGCCACGTCCTTGGCGAAACCCATCTCGTGGGTCACCACCAGCATGGTCATGCCACTTTCGGCCAGGCCGCGCATCACGTCCAGCACCTCGCCGACCATCTCGGGGTCGAGCGCGCTGGTAGGCTCGTCAAAGAGCATGATCTTAGGCTCCATGGCCAACGCCCGCGCGATCGCCACCCGTTGCTGCTGCCCGCCCGAGAGCTGGGCCGGGTGTTTGTGGGCTTGGTCGGCAATACCCACGCGATCGAGCAACTCCATGGCCTTTTGCTCGGCCCGCTCGAGGCTCCACTCCCGCACCTTGCGGGGGGCCAGGGTGATGTTGTGCAGCACGGTCATGTGGGGGAAGAGATTGAACTGCTGGAACACCATTCCCACCTCGCGTCGGACAGCCTCGAGGTTCTTAGCCGAACTCAAAGGGATGCCGTCTACAATCACCTCGCCCTGCTGAAAGTCCTCGAGCCGATTGATGCAGCGGATCAAGGTGGACTTGCCCGAGCCCGAAGGCCCTACGATCACCACCTTTTCGCCCGCGGCTATCTCGAGGTTCACTTCCCGCAGCACGTGCAACCGGCCAAACCACTTGTTGAGCCCCTGGATCTGGATGATGGCCCCGTTCATCCGTCCTCCTTTTTGCGTAGGGCCAGCAGCGAGATCAGCTCGTAGATCAGGTTGCCCCCTAAATAGGCGGTAATCTCCCCAGGGTCAAGGGCTGGCAGAACCTCCACCACATCGGCGGCTTTGAAGCTCAACCCCCGTAGCCCCCGCACCAACTTGAGGATCTCGCGGCTGGTGAAGCCGTCCACCTCGGGGGTGCCGGTGCCAGGTGCATAGGCCGGATCCACCGCGTCGATGTCGATGCTGATAAAGCAGGGGGTAGCCCCCACCCGGCGGTGGATGCGCTCGAGGGCCGCCTCCAGCCCGATCTCCTGGAGTTCGTACATAGTGATGAGCTCGTAGCCGAGGTCGCGGGTGCCCTGGTAGTCCCCGGGGCCATAGTTGGAACCCCGGATCCCCACCTGGATGGATCTATAGGGGTCCACCAGCCCTTCCTCGACCGCCCGGCGAAAGGGGGTACCGTGGTTGTACTTGCGCCCGAAATACTGGTCTAGCGTGTCCAGGTGGGCATCGATGTGCACCAAGGCCAGCGGGCCGTGCACCCGGGCTAGGCCGCGCAGTTCGCCCAGGGTAACGGAGTGATCGCCGCCCATGGCGAAGGGCGTGACCCCGGATCGGGCGATCTTTTCGAACTCCGATTCGATGCGGGCGTAGGTGTCCTCAATATAGCCCGGTACCACCGGCACGTCCCCATAATCCACGCCGGAGAGGTGGTCGAAGATCTTCACGTCCCAATAGGGGTTCCAGGGCCGGAGCATGATCGAGGCCCGGCGGATGCCCTCGGGGCCAAAGCGGGCTCCGGGTCGGTGGGTAGTGGCATCGTCCCAGGGGATGCCCAGCACCACAAAGTCTACGTTCTCCAAGGTGCGCACGTGGGGTAGCCGCATGAAGGTGCGTACCCCGGCAAAGCGGGGGGACTCGAGGGAATTGGCAGGCTGGTAGTTCATGGTTTCCTCTTCAGGGGGCTGGACTCAGCACCCACAGCACTACCGCCTGGCCCTTGCCCAGATTGCGCCAGGTATGGGGCTCCTGCCCGCTGAAGGTCAGGCTGTCGCCGGGGTGCAGGGTGTAGCGGATATCGCCTACGGTAAACTCCAGGCTGCCCTCGAGCACCGTGACGAAATCGGTATCAGCAGGGAAGATATAGAGCTCTTTTCCTCCGTGGCCACCGGGCTCGATCTCGGTGCGCAAGACCATAATCTCCCCCCGCAAGCCCCGCGAGAGGATGAAGTCCCGCACCCCCTGCCCGCCAAAGTTGGCGATGGGGGCCTCCGTGGCCCGGACCAG
The DNA here is from genome assembly GCA_040290005.1 of Meiothermus sp. GTDB lineage: Bacteria > Deinococcota > Deinococci > Deinococcales > Thermaceae > Meiothermus. The sequence continues at coordinate 5,284 of PSMF01000128.1, read as the reverse complement.
GTTGGTTCTTGGCGGGTCGAAGAGCGAACCCGGCTGGATGCACAGCGCCCCGCAGACCTTGAGCAGCGAGGCCACCGAGGCCGCCGTGGCATCCCGCTCGAGGCGGCTGATAAAGGACTTGTCCAATCCGCTGCGCCTGGCGATTTGCTCCAGGGTGAACCCCTTGGCCAATCGGATGGCCCGCAGCCGCGGACCGATGGGCAAGGAGGGGGGGCCGGCGCGGGCCATATCAGCGCACCTGCCAGCGGGCCTCGAGCTGCCGGGCGATCCAGCTCAGGATCAGGGTCATGGCCAGGTAGATCACCGAGACCGCCAGATACATCTCGAAGGGTTTGAAGGTGCGGGCCGAAATGAGCTGCCCGGCTCGGGTCAGCTCCACCACCGCGATGGCCGACAGCAGCGAGGAGTTCTTGAGCAAGGCGATGCCCTCGTTGACCAATGGAGGAATCACCCTGATAAACGCCTGCGGCAGGATGATGTAGCGCAGGGTCTGGGTGGGACTAAGACCCAGCGCGAGCGACGCCTCGCGCTGGCCTTTGGGGATGCTTTGGATGCCTGCGCGCAGGATTTCGGCCACGTAAGCGCTGGAGTTGATGCTAAAGGCGATCACCCCGGCCACAAACTCGTTGATCTGCCGCTGGGTGAGCTGGGGAATGCCGAAGAAGATCAGGAAAATCTGCACCAACAGCGGCGTACCGCGCAACAACTCGATATAGCCAAGGGTCAGCCTGGAAAGCCAGCGCACCGGGGACATGCGGGCCAAGGCCACCAAAGTCCCCAGCAGGATCCCAAAGGCCAGTGAGAGCGCGGTGATGCGAAGGGTTACCCAGGCCCCCTGGAGCAAGAAGGGCAGGCTATCATGGATCAGGCCGAAATCCATACCGGTTAGCTCAGCTCAGAGGAAATGCGAGGTTTTCCTTATTTGAACCACTTGGCCGCCAGTTCATCCATTTTCCCGCTCTTCTCCAGCTTCTCGATAGCCGCGTCGATGGCCTGGCGCAAATCCCCGCAGTCTTTGCGTAGGGCCAGCCCGGTGTCCACCTGGTTGAGTTCAGCCACGATCTTGAGGTCGGGGTATTGCTTGAGGAAGGCCCGTCCCACGAAGCGATGCACGATGAGGGCGTCGGCCTGGCGGGTGTTCACCGCCAGAGCAGCGTCGGTGTAGAGGTTGTAGGACTTGACCTCAGCTCCCTTGACCCCACTGGCGATCTTCTCCTGGGCGCTGCCGATCTGTACCGCCACTTTTTTACCGGCCAGATCCTCGAGCTTGCTGATCCCGCTGGTCTCCTTGCGGGTGATGATCACGTTGGGTCCAGAGATATAAGGCCGGGTGAAGTCCACCGACTTCTTGCGCTCTTCGGTGATGGTAAGCCCAGCGGCGATCACGTCAATTTTCTTGGAGAGCAAGGCCGGGATCAGCCCGTCGAAGCTCTGCCCTACGATGTTGACCTTGAAGCCCAACTCCGCCGCGATGGCGTTGATCAGGTCCACGTCAAAGCCGATGATCTTATTATCTTTGTCCAGCGACTCAAAGGGCGGGTAGTCGGGGCTGGTGCCTACGGTCAGACCATTGGTCTTGGCGCTGGCCAAACAGCTTTGGGCCAGGGTGCTCGAGGCCCCTAAAATCCCCACCAAGACCATCACAGTAAACCATTTGCGCATAGTTTCCTCCTGGCTTGCACCGTGTTAACGGTGGAGGCAGTCTAGCACTCTTTTGATCTATGAGCAATATTATTTGCTCTATGTGCAACCAAATCTGCGCCGGGTAGGGTGGAGCCAGGGGGGATGGCCCAGGCCACCACTGGCGTCCTGCTTGATAGCGACACTTCCCCATTCGGTCAGCGACCCCAGGTGGTACAGGCTATGCTCACCCCTGTACAAATCCGGCCCGGCCTGGTAACCTGTCAGCATCCAGCAATGGTCTAGTGGTCTGACCAATAACCGAGCGTGACATGTTGCGACGTATGCGAATCCCCGAAAAACTCGCCCGTGACCTCGAGCAGCTCATCCAGCGCGGGGTCTGGCACCCGGGCGAACAGCTACCCCCCGAACGCAAGCTAGCCGCTCGCTTTCGGGTGAGCCGGGCCTCGGTGCGAGATGCGTTGCGCATGCTGGAGCTGGCGGGTTGGGTGGAGATCCGCCAAGGCGACGGGACCCGAGTGGCCCAACCCGCGGAGGGTTTCGGGCGTCGCCTGCTCTCGCGTTTGCACGATCCAGCCTTCATAGCCGAACTTTTCGAACTGCGCCGAATCCTCGAGCCCGCTGCTGCTGCGCTGGCCGCCCAGCGCGCCGGGGCCGAGGAGTTCGCCGGGCTCGAGGAGCTTCTACTGCACCAGCGCGAAGCTCGGGACGATCGCTACACATTCGTCGAGCTCGACCTGGATTTTCACTGGGCGCTGGCCGAGGCCAGCCACAACACTGCTTTGTGCGAAGTGTTGCGGCTACTGGGTGGGGAGCTGCGCCTCTCCGCCACCGCCCAGCGGTTCCAGCCGGAGATCACCTTAGAGGAGCACTGGCGCATCCTCGAAGCAGTAAAGCAGGGGAATGCGGAAGAGGCCGAACAAGCCATGCTGGAGCATCTGCGTACAGTGGAACGGGGCGCATCTATCCCGCCCTACGGGGAAAGGAGCACCTCTGACGTCAGCCGTGTCGCCACCGAGCACCAGCGAAGGGCCGCCGGGCCCCCGGCCAGTGCCGGTACTCAAGGGGAGGAGAAGGTATGAGGCAGTGGGCAATCGCGGTTTTAGTTCTAGCGGGGCTGGCCTGGGGCAAGACCATTACGGTGGGTTTGGACGCGGATCCTCCCAACCTCGACCCCCTGCTCTCGACCGCCCTGGTCGACCGCCAGGTGCAAAACCAGATCTACGATAAGCTTGTAGACCTCGACGCTAACTTGAAGATCGTGCCCATGCTGGCGACAAGCTGGACAGTGGAGCAAAACGCCACCCAGTACACCTTCAAGCTGCGCCAGGGGGTGAAGTTCCACGACGGCACTGACTTCGACGCCGAAGCCGTCAAGTTCAACCTCGAGCGCTACCTCAACGACCCCGCCTCGCGGCGCAAGGGCGAGCTCGCACCGGTGCAAGAGGTCAGAGTGGTAGACCGCTACACCGTTCAGGTAAAGCTCAAGTACCCTTTCGCCCCCTTCCTGGCGGTTCTTACCGACCGGGCCGGCATGATGGTGAGCCCGGCGGCGGTGCGCAAGCTGGGCAAGGATTTTGGCAACAGCCCAGTGGGCAGCGGACCGTTCCGCTTCGTCGAGCGCAAGGTGCAAGACCGCATCGTCCTGACCAAGAACGAGGATTACTGGCTCAAAGGGTTTCCCAAGGTCGATGAACTCATCTACCGCCCGTTCCCCGACGACGACGTGCGCATGGCCAACCTGCAATCGGGGGCGGCCACGGTGGTCACCCCGGTGGCCCCCAAGGATCTCAATACGGTCAAGAATAGCCCCAACCTCGCGCTTTATGCTTTCCCCAGCCTGGGCTTCCAGGGCATCTACCTCAATCTCACCCGCCCTCCCTTCAACAACAAGGCCCTGCGCCAGGCGTTCGCTGCGACCATAGACCGCGAGGCAGTGGACCGAGTGGTGTTTCTAGGCACCGCCACGCCAGCCAACGGACCCTTCCCCCCCGGCACCCCGGCTTATGATGCGGGAATCGCGGTGCCTAGACGAGATCTGGCGCTGGCCAAAAAGAAGCTCGAGGAGGGTGGGCGCCCCGGAGGTTTTAGTTTCACCCTGCTCACTGCTCCAGGCCCGGTGGGGGCCCAGCTAGCCCAGGTCTACCAGGCCATGGCCGCCGAGGCGGGCATCCAAATTAAGATCGAGCAAATCGAGTTCGGCGCCCTACTGGACAAAACCGACCCAGCCAAACGCGACTTTGACGCGGCCATTCTAGGCTGGAGCGGCCGGCCCGACCCCGATGGCAACATCTACGATTTCCTGCGCTGCAAGGGCCCCAACAACCGCGGCGGGGTTTGTAACCCCCGCG
>PSMF01000128.1:0-1206 GCA_040290005.1 Meiothermus sp. | reverse complement strand
CCACCCCCAGGTCACGGTAGGCGCGTCCCGGAGGTTGAGCGGCCTATCGCTCATTCCCGATGGCATCCTGCGCTTCAGGGGGGTGGGGCTCGAGTAAGCCCCGCAGGGCCAGCATGATCCCTTTTCTCTTGAGACGGCTGATCGCTGGCCTGCCTACCCTGCTCGCGGTCACGCTCCTGGTGTTCACCCTGACCCATCTGCTGCCCGGTGACCCCATCCGGCTGCTGCTGGGCGAGGAGGCCAACCCCCAGCTTGCCGCCGATCTGCGTCGGCAACTGGGGCTGGACCGGCCAGTACTGGTCCAGTACCTGGGCTGGCTGGGAGGACTGCTCCAGGGAGACTTTGGCCGCTCGCTCAAAAACAACCTCCCGGTGGGATCGGTGATCCTCGAGAAACTGCCCACCACGGTTCAGCTCAGCTTCCTGGCCATGCTCGTGGCGGTGGGCATCTCCGTCCCTACAGGGGTATTTGCTGCCTTGCGGCGCGGGAGTTGGTGGGACGGAGGGATCACCGCCTTAGCCCTCACCGGAATCTCGCTCCCCAACTTCTTCCTGGGCATCCTGCTGATCTACGCCTTCAGCATCCGCCTGGGCTGGATCCCTCCCTCAGGCTATGTGGAGCCCTGGGTGGACCTGCGCAAGAACCTGCTTTTACTGCTGCTACCCGCCATCACCCTGGGCACGGCTCTGGCCGGGGCGCTCACCCGCTTCGTCCGCAACAGCCTGCTGGAGGTGCTCTCGCAGGATTACGTGCGCACCGCGCGGGCCAAAGGGCTGGCCGAACGGGTGGTGATCTTCAAGCACGCCCTGCGCAACGCGGCCATCCCGGTGGTCACGGTGATGGGGCTACAGCTGGGGGGCTTGCTTGGGGGGGCTGTGGTGACCGAACAGATCTTCTCTATCCCCGGCTTTGGGCGCTTGGTGGTAGACGCGGTGCTCAACCGGGACTTTCCAGTGCTCCAGGCGGTGGTTTTGTTGGCAGCGCTGGCCGTCTTTTTGGTCAACGTTCTGGTGGACCTGCTCTATGCGGCCATCGATCCCAGGATTCGCTACACATGAGACGCACCCGGGTCTTTCGCCACCTGTTATCCCATCGGCTGGCGGTGGTAGGGATAGGGATCCTGCTGGGAATGGTGCTCATGGCGCTGCTGGCCCCACTGCTAAGCCCTTACTCCCCAACCCAGACCGACTTCGCCGCCTTGCAGAA
>PSMF01000127.1:0-9096 GCA_040290005.1 Meiothermus sp. | reverse complement strand
GGGAAAGGCTTACGGGAACTCTTTCCCCAGAATGCTGGTGGAGGCTCCTGGTGGGGAGGATAGAAGGGTCAACCGACTTTTTTACATGAGTCCATCTCCTCAAGCCTAGCCTAACCTACCCGCTGAGCGGTAGGCTCCGGGAGAGATTTATGGGTGCGGAGCGGATAAATCAGCTCTTTTGAAAAACTCGTCCTACAGCGCTCTCGAGCCGAACGGGTTTTGCCTTGGGCTGCGTCCGGGTACGGTGGTTTGGCCTGTGGAGGTCGTAGGGGCGGGTCCTGGGCCCGCCCTTACGAAAACCTTTGGCCTCGCGGCTAAGGCTTCGGGAGCAGCGTGAGGAGGAGGGTCATGGGGGTTTTGGCCCTTACCGCGTGGCGGGTGTAGGCGGGCAGACGGAGCCAGGTGCCGGGGTGGGCTCCGATCTGCTCGTCTCCCAGCTCGAACCAGCCTTCGCCGTCCACGATCTGCAAGATTGCCGGACGGGGCGCGCTGTGTTCGGCCAGCTCCTGCCCGGCCCCAAAGCTCAGGAGCACCACCCTGGTCCCCTCTTCGCTACACAGGATGCGGCTGGCGGGTTTCTCACCGGGGTCGAAGGTGGCTTGCCGGAGGTCGAAGAGCCGGGGATAACTCAGGGTCATAGGGTTCACCACAAATAAAAAATCCCTCCCGGTACGGGAGGGAAGAGGGCTTAGTGGCCGCTGGCGTTGGTGATGGGGGTGAGGGCCTGGAAGACGGTGTTATCGGGTTTACCCTCCACAATCAGGGTTCCAGTGAGGCCTTTGGCGGCGCGGGAGAGGGCGTGGTCTACCAGGGGGAACTTGCCGGGGTACTCGAGTTTCATCTCCACCACGCTGGCGCTGCCGGGGCCGGTGAGCGCACTCTGGGTGTTGCGCAGCGGCTGGGTCAGGTCGCCCTGGGAATACACCCGGTCAAACACTTCGCCGATCACGTGGAAGGTAGAGATAAAGTTGGGGCCGCCCACGCCGAAGAAGATTCGCACCGTCTCGCCGACCTTAGCCTTGAGCGGATGGGTCTTGGTGAGCGCGTCGGTGGCGCCGTTGAAAACGAAGTATTCGGGGGTCTCTTTGAGCAGCTTGGTGGCGTCGAACTGCTGGCGGCCCTGGGTGCCAAAGGCGGCGGTGGTGTAGAGCTCGCCCTGCATCACGTAGAACTCACGGTCCACTTTGGGCAAGCCTTCTTCTGGCTCGACCAGGATCAGCCCGTACTGGCCGTTGCTGATGTGCTGCGCGGGCAGCGGGCTGGCGCAGTGGTAGACGAAGAGGCCAGCGTGGCTTGCCTTGAAGCGGAAGACCTTGGTCTCACCGGGCATGGCCTGGCTCGCCGCCCCGCCGCCGCCCATCCCGGTCGCGGCGTGGAAGTCCACCGAGTGCATCATGGTGTTGGTCTTGGGGTTAGTGAGGTGTACCTCCACGGTGTCGCCCACCCGCACCCGGACAAAGGGACCGGGGACGTGGCCGCCGAAGGTGAAGTAGGTGTAGCTGGTGCCTTCGCCCAAGCGGCCTTCCACCTCGACCGCCTCGAGGTCCACCCGCACGAGCTGGGGGGCCCGGCGGGGCAAGGGGGCCGGGAGGTGGGTGGGGTCGTAGGCGATGATCGGCAGTTTGGCCGGGGCAGCTTCCAGTTGCACGGTTTGAGGCGTGGGGGCCATGACATGCTCGGGAGCCACCGGTGCGGCCTCCCGGCCCAGCCAGCCCCACAGGGCGAAGGCGCCTAGACCGACAAAAGCAGCGGCGAGCCCGGCGACAGCGAAGTTGTTGGATTGGGGGCGTTTGTTGCTGATCATCTTAGGACTCCTCTCGAGGTCTTTACTCGGACCTCTTTATCCGAGTAAAATATAACTCTAGCCTAGTGGGACAGGTGTCCTTGGGAAAAACGTCCCGAAGGGGAGAGTAGATAGCGATGAAACCCTTACGCACCCTAATGAAACGGGAGGAAAGCTATGCCGTTCACGCCCTGCTCGCTGCCGCCAACACCCCCGGTATCGGCGCAGCGGAGATGGCCGCGCGGCTTCAGGTGCCTCCCGCGTTTCTGGCAAAGGTCTTGGCGAAGCTGGGCAAAGCTGGGCTGATCGTGAGCCGCCAAGGGCGGCGCGGCGGGGTCTGGCTCCAGGCCAGACCGGAAGATATCTCGCTGCTCACGGTGATCGAGGCGCTTTCCGGGCCGCTGGTGATGGACACTTGCCAGACCAAGCCGCGTTGCGCCACCGAGCAGCGCCAGGGTTTTTGCCGTCTCAAGCCGGTGTGGCTGGAGAGCAGCCTGCGAATGCGGGATTTGCTGGGCAGCTACCGCCTGTCGCAACTGATGGATAAAGCCCCTGCGGCTTAGTCAGAGCGAAGATGTAGGTTCCCCTCCAGGTCGAAATAATCTCAGCGCTGCAAGGTCACGGTGTCGCCCACCCCAATCTTGTGCTCGGCGAACCAGCCCCGGCGCACCTCGAGGGCCATCCGGTAGGCCACGTCGGGGGCGTAGGCCGGGCAGGCCGAGGGGCGGGAGCCGGGGCAGGGCTCCATGTCTATGATCTTGAGGATATTGCCATTCCCGTCGAGAAAGGCCACCGAGACCGCGTAGCGGAACCCCGCCGTGCTCCAGGTGGTATCGCGCACCTCGGGGAACTGGTGAAAAAGTCCCTCCACGCGCAATAGATCGTTGCGGTGACTCACGTACCACTGTTGCGGGGTGAGAACGAGGCCCACGGGGAGCTCGAGCGAGCGCCCCCTGCTTTCAATCTTCACCGTGCGCTTGGGCAGAGGGGTTGGTCCTGGGTTGAGGGTGCGTCCGGCGTAGAAATACCCTGCGGTGGCGACGGCCACCAGCAGCGCGAGCAGACCGAGAGCATAGCGTCTCATAGAAAGCGATAAAGGATAAAGGGGGGAGGATAAAGTTTGGGTTGTCAGGAACGAGAATAATTGAAGCGCAAGTTTATCGTTTAGGATGGAGGCCTGATTTGAGGCTTTGCCTTCATCCAGTATCCTCTCTTACCCTCACTTCCGCGCCCCCTGAATTTCAAACACGTACGGCCACAGCTTGCCCGTCACGAACAACCGGTCGTTCTGGGCGTCGTAGGCGATGCCGTTGAGGACCGCGTTGGGGTCGGGGGCGCGGACCAGCAGGGCCAGGCCGGTGAGGTCTAGCCAGGCTTCGACCTTGCCGCTCGAAGGATCAATGATGGCGATGCGGTTCGTCTGCCAGACGTTGGCGTAGATTTTGCCCTTGATGTACTCGAGCTCATTGAGCCGCTCCACCGGAGCCCCATCCGCCGTCACCGTCACGGTTTTGACCAGTTTGAACTTGGCGTCGCGGAAGTAGAGTTTGGCCGAGCCGTCGCTTTGGATGAGGGTTTTGCCGTCGGTGGTGAGGCCCCAGCCCTCGGTGTCGTAGGTGAAGCCGCCTACGGGTTTGAACGCGGCGTCGTAGAGGAAGCCCACCCCGCTCTGCCAGGTCATCTGATAGAAGCGCCCCTGGAATAGCGCGATCCCCTCGCCGAAGTATTTGGGCTCGAGGGCCCGGCGCTGCACCACCTTGCCCGTCTTGAGTTCGACCTTGCGAATCTCCGATTTCCCGTTGAGCCCGGTTCCCTCGTACAGAAAGCCGCCGGAATAAAACAGGCCCTCGGTAAACGCCTCGGTGTCGTGCGGATAGCTGTTGATCACCTTGAAGGAGAGGACCGGGACGCTTTCGGCGGTCTGTGCGAACGCCGAGCCCAGCAGGAGGGCGAACAAAATCGGGAGAGGGCGCATAGCTCTACGTTATCCTACGCGGTTCGGGGCGGGTGAGACAGCAGTGAAGCCAGGTTTTCCCGCAGGGCTGCCTGGAGCTGTTCTGGGGTATGGGTCGCGTCCAGCACCACAAAACGCTGGGGCTCGGCTCGCGCCAGCTCGAGATAGCCTGCCCGCACCCGCTGGTGGAACTCGATGGGCTCGCGCTCGAGGCGGTCGTGCCCCCCGAACCGTGACAGACCGACTTCCGGCGGCAAGTCGAAAAGGAAGGTGCGGTCTGGAACAGTGTTTTTCACTGCACCTTTGGCTACGTCCCGCAGCCAATCCAAGCTCAGGCCCCGCCCATAGCCCTGGTAGGCCAGCGAGGAATCGAGCCAGCGGTCGCACAGCACGATTTTGCCTGCCTCGAGCGCGGACCGAATCACGCTCGCCATGTGCTCGGCGCGGTCGGCGGAGTAGAGCAGGTATTCGGCCTCGGGGCTCATCGCCCCCTGGTGCAGCACGAGCTGGCGGATGCCCTTGCCTAGCTCGGTACCGCCGGGCTCGCGGGTGGTGAGGACGGGGTGTTCGGCGGCCTCGAGCCACTCCTTCAACAACATAACTTGAGTGGATTTGCCCGCGCCCTCGGGGCCTTCAAAGGTTAGAAATAGACCATTCATATCGTTTTGTAGATCAATCTCCGGCAATGGATGGGCGGCCACGGGGGGCCGCCCCTACAAGGCTATAGGCCGGTGGGGTGGTCGAGGAAGACCCAGGGGAGACCGAACTCGAGCTCAATCCGCGCCGCCAGCGCCTTCACCCCGAAGGTCTCGGTGTCGTAATGCCCGGCGTAGATCACGTTCATGCCCATCTCGAACGCTTCGTGGAAATGCGCATGGGACGGCTCCCCGGTGATGAACAGATCGCAGCCCTGGGCTTTAGCGTTGCCGATATCGCCCGCCGCGCCGCCCGAGATCACCCCCACCCTCGAGACCTCCTCCGGCCCGCCCTGATGCACCAAAACCTGCATCCCGGTGAGCTGCCCCAGCTTATCGCCCACTGCTGATAAAGTTTGCGCGGGTTCCAATCGCCCGATAAACCCGACCGGGCCGTATTTGGGGACGACGAAAGGCTCGAGGTCAATCAGCCCCAACTCACTGGCAATCACGGCGTTGTTCCCCACCTCGGGGTGGGCATCGAGCGGCAGGTGCGCGGTGTAGAGGCTGATACCGCCCGCGAACAAGGTTTCCATCCGCCGCTTTTGATACCCCACGATGGGGAAAGGCTGTCCCCACCACAGCCCGTGATGAGTAATCAGAAAATCCACCCCTTCCTCACGGGCTTTTTCGAAGGTGGCCTGCGCCGCGTCCACCGCCGCGCCGACTTTCGTCACGGTCTCCTTTCCCTCGACCTGAAGCCCGTTCATCGAGGGGTCTTTGAAATCTGAAATCTTCAAGAACTCGTTCAACCATTCTACTAACACGTCGCGGTGCATAATAGGAGTCTACCCGTAACCCCTGGAGGAGATTATGGCGCGGTTGCTCCTGAGTCTACTGCTGATATCCTCGCTGGCCGTGGCGCAAAACACGGCGGAAGCGCAAAGAAGAGCTCTCGAGGCCCAAATCATTGACTTTGTTTCTATCTTTTTGCGCGAGAACTACCAGCAGGGTCACGATAATCTGGGCCTTTACTGTCTGGGCAGCGCTCAAGCCAAAACCGGCAGCGACCTCAGCGCGGTGACGTACTACACGCAGGTTAAGGTCGAGCGGCTGGGCAAAACCAGCCACCGGGCGACGGCGGTGGTCAGCTCGAGGCTCGCGGGTGGCCAGGCGGTAAACGGCCTGTGGACCTTCTCGGTGAGTGTGGGCACCGCGGCGACCAGCACGCCCTACGGCTTGTGCATGAAGAAGGTCTCGAGCGCGGAGTAGGTTCCCTCCCCCGTTTTCGTTTCGCTCAAACCCCCCTCCCTGGGTATTGGGGGTGGGAGCTACAGCTTCAATGCCCGCCGCACTTCCTCGAGCTCGTTCCAGACGAGGGTTTCATGGGTTCGCTCGAGGGTTTGCTCGTGGCCCTTGCCGCTAAAGAGCACCGTGTCACCCGGATTCGCGTGCTGGGCGGCCCAGCGGATGGCCTCCCGCCGGTCTGGGATGAGAATGTGACGCTTTGGGTCGCCGTGGGCTTCGGACATGGCGTGCAGGATGGCCTCCACGCTCTCCGCACGGTGGTCTTCCTCGGTGAACACGGCGAAATCCGCCAGTTTTGCCGCGACCTGCCCGATGCCGGTGCGCCGCGAAGGGTCTTGGTTCCCCGCCGCGCCGATGACCACGATGAGTCGGCCTTTGGTGGTGGGGCGCAGGGTCTCCAAAGCCGCCCGCAGGCTGGCCCCGGTGTGGGCAAAGTCCACGATGGCGCGAAAAGGCTCGGCCTGGACGAGCTGCATTCGGCCCGGAACACCGGGGAAGGTTTCCAGGAAGCCCGCCAAATCTTGCAGTTCTAAAGCTTTCGCAGTCAGGGCGGCCATCGCAGCTAGCACGTTGGAGACGTTGAACTGCCCAATCATCGGCACCCAAACTTTCGTGCTGCCAAGCGGGGACTTGACCCTGAAGCTTAGGCCCCCGGCATCCTCAACCACATCTTCAGCCCGCCAGTCACCCTTTTCACCATAGCTCCAACTGTTCGCCGAGCCCACCAGGGTTTTGGTCCACTCGTTGTCCGCGTTGATCACGCGGAACTTCGAGCGCTCTAAAAGTTTCCGCTTCTCGAGGAAATAGTTCTCCATCGTGCCGTGAAAGTCGAGGTGGTCTTCGTAGAGGTTGGTGAACACCCCGACTTCGTACTCCAGCCCGCGCACCCGCTCCAGGGCCAGCGCGTGGCTGCTGACCTCGAGCGCCGCCCATTCACACTTGGCTTCCACAAACTTATGCAAGATTTCCTGCACCTGCGGCGCTTCCGGCGTGGTGAAGTGACCGGGCAGCAGCAATTCCTCGTCGCCGATTTTGATGCCCACCGTGGAGAGCCGCCCGGCGGGTGGATTCGCCGACTGCAACAGGTGATGAATCAGCACGGTGACGGTAGTTTTGCCCTTCGAGCCCGTAACCCCGATGAGGTTCAGCTTTTTCGCCGGATACTCCCAAAACGCCGCGCTCAGGTCGGCGAGGGCAGCCCTGGCATCCTTCACTTTCAGGTAGGGAACGGACAAATCTAAGTCTTTAGTTCCCACGACGGCGAGTGCGCCGCGCTCAAGGGCCTGCGGGATGTAATCGTGTCCATCGAGCGGCTTCCTCGAGGGTAACGGCACGCCGGGAACGGCGACAAAGACGAAGCCGGGCTGTACCAATCGGGAGTCGTGCGTTACTCCGGTCATGGAGACGTCGGGTGCGGTTTGACCGAAGCGGGCGAAAAGTTGATCCAGGGTCATCGAGCTTTAGTTTAGAGCCCTGAGGCACAAAAAACCGCCCCGGCGGGGGCGGCTCGAGCCGATCATGTGATCTAGGGGAAGGCGGGTGCAAGCGGGGAAGGGGTTGCAAGGGTGTAGCCGAAAGTTCCCGTGTTACTGATGGGGCCGGTAGCGAGCGTTTGTCCGGAGCTAGCGGTTGCGAAAATGTAGGTGCCGGTGGTGCTAGGCCAGCCGACGAGCTGAATATTGCTTCCTGAACCCGCCGAAGACCCACTGCTACCTCCTCCGCAGGCCGCGAGCATCAATCCTAAAAAGAGCACAAGTAATGGTTGGAACGTTTTCATGACGCACCTCGAGTTCGATTTAGGCGGTATCTTCCCAAACCCAGCCAGTCTACAGGGGTTAGCGTGGTTACGCGGTTATACCAACGGTGTACTGAGGCCGTAGCCTTCCAGCATCCGAAACATCAACTCACGGGCTTCGTCGTCGTCGGCGTAGTTCACTGTGTCCGAGGAAATCACTAGCACTGGCGAAAGGTTGTACGCCCCGACCCAAGCTTCATACAGCCGGTTAAGCGAGGCCAGATACTCTGCGGGAATCTTCTGTTCGTAGTCCCGCCCCCGACGGGCGATGTGGGCTTGCAGGGTAGGGAGGCTGGCCCGCACGTAGATCAGCAGGTCGGGTTTGCGCAGCGCGGGGGCGATGCCCTCGTAGAGCGAGAGGTAGGTGTTCCAGTCACGCTCGGACAAATGCCCTTCAAGTCGCAGGTTTTGCGCGAAGATGTAGGCGTCCTCAAAGACGGTGCGGTCTTGGACCACGTGTACGGCGGGGTTGATCTGCTCTAGGTGCTGTTTCAGCCGTTTTGCCAGGAAGAATACTTGTGACTGGAACGCCCACCGCCCCATGTTGGCGTAGAAGTCGGCCAGGTAAGGGTTCTCGTCCACCGCCTCGTACACCGGCTGTAACCCGTACCGCTCGGACAAAAGCCCGGTCAGGGTGGATTTCCCCGAGCCGATGTTCCCCGCGATGGCGACGTACATAACGCTAGACGCCAAACGCCAAACGCCAAACGCCAAACGCTGAAGGCCGAAAGCAAACAAAAGTCATCGTGCGCCCACGCTCAGCCGTTTCTCCACCTGCCCCACGATCCAGTCCTGGTGGTCAGGTTCGTCGGCGAAGTTGAACTCGGCGGTGTTGATGATCCATAGCGGGTGCGGGTAGGTGGTGAAGTGGCGCTCGTAGGACTGGGAGAGACGCTCCAAGTATTCGGGGTCAATGCTTTTCTCGAACACCCGGCCCCGGCGGCGGATACGCTCTAAGATCACCGGCAGCGGCGCCCGCAGGTAGATGGTGAGGTCGGGGACGGGAATCTTGGGGGCGAGGTTTTTGTAGAGGTCGGAGTAGAGGTCCCACTCATCGCCCTCCAAGTTCATCGCGGCGAAAATCGCGTCCTTATCAAACAGGTAATCGGCCACCACTCCGCCCGCGAACAGGCTGGGCTGCGACAGCGGCAGGAGTTGTTTGTAGCGCGAGAGCAGAAAGAACACCTGCACCTTGAAGGCGTACTGCGCTGGGTTTTGATAAAACAGCGGCAGAAAGGGGTTCTCCTCGACCACCTCGAGCAGGCTCTCGGCCCCCAGACGTCTCGCTAACAGCCGGGTGAGGGTGGTTTTGCCTACACCGATCACGCCTTCAATCGCAACGTACACGGCTCAAGGCTAAAGGTTTGGGAGCGAAAGGGGAAGTCTTGGGGACGAGGTGATTCTAGAGGCCGTCTGAACTGCGTCTAGAAGGCCAGCCTTTTGAGCATTAGGCGAATCATAGCGACGTACACGAGGTTCTCCGTCCTCGACTCAAGCAACTCATAATCCCGAGCTAAACGCCGCTGAAACATCAACCAAGCAAAGGTTGGTTCCACCACCCAACGGTGTGGCAACATCACTTAGGTCGCTGGGGTAGCCTTGGGGCATGCCTTGAGGTTAT
>PSMF01000126.1:0-9101 GCA_040290005.1 Meiothermus sp. | reverse complement strand
CCTCCCCGGTCCCTTCGTACGGGTGCCCGAGAACCCCCTGCTCGAGCCCAGGGGCGAGGGGTGGGAGGCGCTGGCGGTGTTCAATCCTGCCGTGGTCTACGAGGGTGGACGTTACTGGATGCTCTACCGGGCCCAGGACCGCCGAGGAATCTCCAGGCTGGGGTTGGCCACCTCAAGTGATGGAGTGCACTTTACGCGGGAAAGCCAGCCGGTGCTCTCCCCCACCGACCCTGGCGAGGCAGGCGGCATCGAGGATCCCCGGCTGGTCAGGATCGGCGGGCTCTACTACCTGACCTACACCGGCTACGATGGCCGCCGGATTGCACAGACCCGGTTAGCAGTATCCGAGAACCTACGCAACTGGCAGAAGCTAGGCGCGATCATCGACACCCCCTGGAACAAGGCCGGGGCCATCCTCGAGCAGCCGCTGAACGGGCTGTACTTCATGTACTTTGGAGACCGGGAGATCCAGCTCGCCACCTCGAGCGACCTTCGGCGCTGGCAGGTAGAGACGGGGGCGGTGCTCAAACCCCGTCCAGGGATGTGGGACGAGGGCGGGGTGGAGCCCGGTCCACCCCCGCTTCTGACCCCCAGGGGAATCCTGCTCATCTACAACGGCCGCAACCGCCACAACATCTACGCAGTAGGGGCAGCCCTCTTCAGTGCAGGCGACCCCTCGCAGCTCCTCGCCCGCAGCGAAACCCCAATCCTGAAGGTAGAAGCGCCTTACGAGCAAGAGGGAACCGTCCCCAACGTGGTCTTCGCCGAGGGTTTGGTGGTCCGGGAGGGCCTGTGGCGGCTTTACTATGGCGGGGGTGATCGGGTGGTGGCCCTCGCCACCTGGCGGCAGCCCTAGGCTAGGGGCAAAATTATCGCCAGCCGCGCTATACTCGCCCATGATGGCCGCATCCACCCGCCCCAAGCGCAACTGTAACCGCAGCCACGGCATCCGCGCGGTGGCTAAGGCCGCGGGGGTCTCGATCTCCACGGTCTCGCGGGCTCTACGCGGCTACCACGATGTCAATCCCCAAACTCGCCAGCGGGTGCAGGAGGTGGCGGCGGCCTTGGGCTATAGCCCCAACCCTATTGGACAGGGCCTAGTGCTGGGGCGCAGCGGGTATGTGGCGGTGCTCTTCTCCCGGCGGCACAGCCCAGCACTCCTAGATCGCTTCTACGCCGAGGTGCTCGGGGGGATCGAAGCGGTGCTCGAGGCCAACGGGCTGAGCCTGGTCTTGGTCACCCTGCAAAGCCTCGATGTACAGCGGCGGCTCACTAGTCGGGGCCGGGTGGACGGGGTGGTAGCGCTCGGCTGCGACATCCCCCTGGCTTTCGTCCGGACGCTCCAACGCTCGAGCCTTCCACTGGTGCTGGTGGACCAACCGGGCTGGGCCTCGGTGCCCTCGGTGACGGTGGACAACGAAGCCGGAGCCTACGCCGCCACCCGGCACCTGCTGGGGCGGGGACGGCGGCGGGTGGCCTTTATCGCCGAAAGCCTCTCCGACCGCAACTTCGCCCTGCGCAAGCGGGGCTACGAGCGGGCTTTGCGCGAAGCTGGGCTCCCGCGGGACCGCGGCCTGGTGGCCGAGGGCGCCCCGGAGAGTGAAGGCGGCTACCTGGCCGCCCGGCGGCTGCTGGCGCGGTGCCTTCCCGACGGCATCGTGGCAGCCAACGACGCCGCCGCCCTATCGGCCATGCGGGCTTTGCGCGAAGCTGGCCTGCGGATACCGGAGGACATCGCGGTGGTGGGCTTCGATGACCTGGAGCTGGCTCGCTACGTCCACCCTCCGCTGTCCACCGTGCACGTCCCGCGCCTGCAGATGGGCGAGCTGGGAGCACAGCTGCTGTTACGCCGTATAGCGGGAGAATCGCCTCCCTCGGTGGTGCTCCCGGTCCACCTGATCGAGCGCGGCACAACCTGACAGGCCTAACACTTGAGGGGGTTTGACCGTCCGAACGCAGTATGTTAGGCTCGAGCAGGGATCAAAAACGTTTTTGAAAGGGCGATGATGGCAACATTGGCCTCCCGATCACGTTACAAACGGCCAGTCAACCTGACCGGCTACCTTTTCGTTGCGCCCTACGCGGTTTATTTCCTGGTGTTCGTGGCCTTCCCGGTAGGTTTTGCATTTTTCCTCACCGTTCACCAGTGGAACATCGTCAGCCCCGAGAAGCCTTTCGTCGGCGTGCGCAACTACGCGCGGCTGGTGAACGACGAACTGTTCTGGACCGCCCTGCGCAACACCTTTCGCTTTATCGTGATGTACATCCCCTTGCAGATCGGCTTGGCGCTGCTGCTGGCGGTGGTGCTCAACGAGCGCCTACCCATGCGAGCCCTCTTCCGCACGGCTTTTTTCCTGCCCTTTGTGACCTCGGGGGCCATTATCTCGGTAATTTGGAGCAGGCTCTACGCCGATGACGGAGCGCTCAACCAGCTGCTGGGGACAGTGGGGCTGGGGCCGGTGGGCTGGATCTCGAGCCCCGAGCTGGCGATGTTCTCTATCGCCATCATGGCCGCGTGGAAGAACGTCGGCTACTACATGATGATCTTCCTAGCCGCCCTGCAGGCCATCCCCACTACCCTCTATGAAGACGCTGTGCTGGCCGGGGCGAGTCCCTGGCAACGCTTCCGCTACATCACCCTGCCTCTGTTGAACCCGGCTATTGTGCTGGTAATGGTGCTTTGCACCATTGCCGCTTTCAGCCTCTTCGTCGAACCCTTCGTGATGACCGGGGGCGGCCCGCTTGACTCGACCTTGTCGGTGGTGCTGCTGCTGTACCGCGAGGCCTTTCAGTATCTGCGGATGGGCTACGCCGCCACCATCGGGGTGGTGCTGGCCTCGATCATCTTCGCGGTGACGTACTTCCAGCGCCGGGTGGTGGAGCAGGAGGTGAGCTACTGATGAGGCTCGAGCGGCTGGGTCCGGTCGGCCGCAGAGCACTGTTCTGGGGCCTGCTCCTGCTGGGGGCGCTCTCCTTCATTTATCCCTTCTTGTTTATGCTCTCTACCGCCTTCAAAGGCCCCCGCGAGCAGTTCCGGCTCAACCTGGTCCCTGCCGAGCCCACCCTCGCCAACTTTCAAGCCGTGTTCTCGCAGATCCCCATCGGCCAAGCGCTGCTGAACTCGGTGCTGGTCTACGGCACCATCACCCTCTCGGTGCTGGTGTTTTCGAGCATCGTGGGCTATGCCCTGTCGCGTTTGCAGTTCTGGGGGCGGGAGTTCATCTTCAACGTGATCCTGCTGACCATGATGATCCCGGGACAGCTCTTGCTGATACCCCTTTACCTGCTCATCGTGTGGCTGGGCTGGACCGACAGCTACTTGGGCCTTATCGTCCCCGGTATGATGAGCGCCTTCGGCATCTTCATGTTTCGCCAGACCTTCAAGACCATCCCTCAGGACCTCATCGACGCTGCACGAATCGACGGGGCGGGTGATCTCACCATCGTCTTTCGTATTCTGGTACCGGTGTCCATGCCTACGGTAATCACCGTCGGCATCTTCACCTTCATGGGCGGCTGGAATGACTTTCTCTGGCCGGCTATTGTGATCCGCGAGCAGCACCTGATGACCCTGACCCAAATGGTCACTCTCTACGCCATCGGCGGGCAAGCCGGAGGGCAGTTCGGGGCGGTGATGGCCTCGAGCCTGATCGCGGTGATCCCCATGGTGCTGATCTACGTGGTGTTTCAAAAGTACTACCTACAAGGGTTGATCTCGAGCGGGATCAAGGGTTAGTGCAGGGCTTGTGAGAAGGGAGGAAGAGTGCTAGCCTGGGCATTACAAAAACGTTTTTGAAAAGGAGGGGACTGACGTGATCGGACTTAAAAAGGTTTTGTTATGTCTGAGCTTGCTCGGGGGGTGGGGGTTGGGCCAGGGCATCACCTTTTGGCCCTCCTCTAACCCTGAGGAGATCGAGTTTGCCCGACAGGTGGTGGCCCAGTGGCAGAAGGTACGGCCCGACATCCCGGTGAAGATGCAACCCCTCCCCGCCTCGCGCTCGACGGAGGAGGTGCTGCTGGCCGCCATCGCCGCCCGCACTACCCCCGACATCTGCGCCAACATCTATCCTGGGGCCATCTCGCAGTTTGTGGCCGCAGGGGGGCTTTTGGCCCACAACAAGCTGCCCGACTTCCGAAGTTTTATGCTCGCGCGTTCGGGCGAGGAGGTGCTTGAGCTCTACACCTCCGCCGACGGCAACGTCTACCAGATCCCCTGGAAGGCCAACCCGGTGATGTTCGCCTACAATGTCGCACTGCTTAAAGAAGCGGGCATCCAGCCGGAGGAGCTCGCCACCTACTCGGGCTTCCTCGAGGCCGCCCGCAAGGTCAAGGCCAAGTGGGGCGGCAAAAAATACCTCTACACCCCCACCGTGGACGTGACCTGGTGGCAGCGCTTTTTCGACTTCTACACCCTCTACGTTGCCGCCTCCTCGGGCAAGACCCTGCTGGACAAAAAGGGCCAGGTGATCTTCGACAACGCCGCCGGTACCCAGGTCTTTGCCTTCCTCGCCACGCTCTTCAAGGAGGGGCTCGCGCCCAAAGGCCAGAGCGCTTCCAACCGCTTCTTCGAGGGGGTCACGCTGGTGGAGCCCGCCGGGCCCTTCACCATGCCCTTCTACAAGCGCAACGCCCCCAAGGGCTTCCGCTTCGACCTCATCCCGCCTCCGGTCCCCGACAGCCTCCAGGGCAAGCCGGTCTACACCTATGGAGACCCCAAGAACATCGGCATTTTCAGCACCTCCAAAAACCCCCAGGCGGCCTGGGAGTTCGCCAAGTTTATCTTGAACCCGGAGAACGATGCCCTCTTCCTCAAGATCACCGGCCAAATCCCCTACCGCAAGGACCTGCTCAGCAACCCCGCCTTCCGCAGCATCATCAGCGCCGACCCCTACCTCAAAAAGTTTGTGGAGATGGTGCCACGCGCGGTGGGGGTAGACGACACCCCGCACCTTATCGAGATCTACGACGCCATCTCCCGCCAGTACGACGCGGCGGTGGTGCAGGGCCGCATCAGCCCCGAGGAAGGTATCAAGAAAGCCGCACAAACCGCGCGCGACGTGATCAGCGGGTTCCGGTAAAAAAAGTCGCGCCTCTAGACAATCAGAAGCCATGTGTTTCGGACAAGGAGGAGACATGAAAGCTTGGTTCGGCGTTTTAGCGTTGGGGATGTTGGGCGGCTTGGTCTTGGCCCAGGGCCAGACCCGCACGGTCACGGTCAACCTCAGCAACACTGCCGGGGCTGCGGTACCCGTCTCGCTCTCGCTGCTGCAACTGCGCGACGCCATCGGTGCGGAGTTCGCTACCCAGTGGACCAGCTTGCGGGTGCGCTCGGGAGGGACCGAGGTGCCTTACCAGATCGACGACCTCGACGGCAACGGGCGCATCTCCGCGGGCGACGAGCTCTCCTTCCTCGCCAGTGGTCCAGTAACCATAACGGTAAGCGACCAGGCGGGCACCGCGCCCAGCTACCCGGCAGCGCTTGAGACTGCCCCCGGCACCGACGGCGCGACGGTGATCCGTTCGAAGAGCCAGACTGGCTTCAGCGCCGAGGTGAGCAAGCAGGGCCTGGTGCGTATCACCGGGATGAGCAACGTCCGGGCGCTGCTGGCCGATGAGCTGGGTAACCTGCGGATGTCGGGTTTCCCAGGGAGCACCTTTTGGAAGGACAAGAACCTGGGCCCCCACGAGGAGAAGACCACTCTTGACGGCATGATCCTGCAAAGTCTTAGGGTGCTCCCGGCGGGGCCCGCAAGGGTGGCGGTGGTGGCCCGCTACGCCTCGCCCTTGTGGGTGGGCCTCGAGCAGATGGTGGTCTCGAGGGTCTATGCCTCCGGCGCGGTGGAGGTAAGCAACACCGTGACCTTCCGCGGCTACTCCGACATGATGAAGCTCGAGCACCAGGCCACCCGCCTAGTGGTCGAAGCCGACCCCGATGCCCTGCACATCGCCCCGCTGTTCCGCCGCGTAGCCCTGGCCGACTACGCCAAGCAGACCCCCGCGCAATACTTCACGGAGCGGGGGGCGCTCAAGAGCCTGGGCGGGAAATCCTACATCGCCTTCAAGGCCACCGACAACCTCAAGCCCTCCTTCTGGGGCGCGACCTACATCTTCGCCTCGCCAGAGCCCTGGCGCACCAACTACTCGGCCAAGCTCCAGCTCGGCGTGGCTGAGGTCGCCTACGGCACGCCCCCGCTGGCCCCCGACTACAACACCTTCGTGGCTGGCAACCAGTGGCAGTTCGAGTCGCAGGAGTTCCGCACCGGCATCTTCAAATGGCTTCCCGACGAACTCAAGAGCGTAGAAGCAACCAAAGCCCTTTTCGATAACCCCAACCCCTGGGTCTCGCACTTCTACCCCGGTGACTCCCTTAGCTGGCGCTTCCTCTACGACGTCTACCGCGCTCCCAACGCTGAGGCGGCGATCACCTACCTCGAGCGCCGCGCTGCCGACCTGGCCAGCATCCGCTTGAGCCGATGAGGGTCCTCCTCCCCGCCTTGGCCGCCTTCGCCTTCGGGCAGGCGGCCCTGGCCCAAGCCCCCTCGTCTCCAAATCTGGCCCATCTGGACTCGCTGCTGGTGCCTCTGGAGATGGACGGTAGGCGCTACACTGGCCTGGCCATCTACGCCGAACCTGACCCCGCCGACCCCAGACGCTACCGCATCAAGGACGCTCCCAACGAGGGCCTTACCGCTCTGGACGACGTGGCGCGCGCGGTAGTGGTCTATGTGCGGGACTGGGCACAAAACCGCCGCGCCCGAAGCCTGGACAACGCCCGCGCACTGCTGGAGCTGGTGCTGCGCCTACAGGCTGAGGACGGAGAGTTCTACAACTTCGTCTTCCCCGACGGGCGTATCAACGACTACGGGGCCACCTCGCGCAAGAGCGCGGGGTTCTGGGCGGCTAGGGCGGTGTGGGCCCTGGCCGAAGCGCTGCCGGTCTTCAGTGCTGAGGAGGAGTTTACCCGTCGGCTCGAGTGGGCTTTGTCCAGGGCTATCCGGGCTTTCTCGCGCCAAGTCGGCCCGCGCTATGGCCAGTACCGCGAGGTGCAAGGCCAGCGCGTCCCGGCCTGGTTCCCCCAGGACGGGGCCGACATCGCCTCGATCCTGGCGGTGGGGCTCTCCCGCTACCTGGCCTACCGCCCCCAAGACACCACCGCCCGCACCCTGCTCACCCAGCTCTGCGACGGCCTGGTGGACTACCAGCCGGGCGCTTTGGGCGTCTTCCCCTTCCTGCTTCATCTCCCCGATGCTAAAGACCCCTGGGCCTGGCACGCCTGGGCCAGCCGCCAGGTGCAGGCCCTCGCCCTAGCAGGTAGGCTCCTGAACAACCCCGGCTACATCGACTCGGCCCGCGCGGCAGCCGGGCACATGCTGGTGCACCTTCTGGCCTCTGGCTTAGTCGAGGGCTTCACCCCCGCCCCCGACCCCTATCCCCAGATCGCCTACGGCATGGAATCCTTAGCCTCCGGGTTCTACGCCCTGGCCGAGATCAGCGGCGAAGGGGTGTGGGCCGAGCTCGGGGGGCTCTTCACGGGCTGGCTCTTCGGGCTCAACCCCCTGGGGCTGCCCCTCTACGATCCCGCCACCGGGCGTGTCTACGACGGCCTCGAGCGGCGCAACCTCAACCGCAACGCCGGGGCTGAGTCCACGGTGAGCGGCCTGCTGGCCCTGTTGGGCGCGCAGAAGTTCCCCCCAGCCCAGGATGCGCTGGGCTGGGGGCTGCTGGAGCGCCGGGCCGACCAGGTGCTCGAGGCCGAGGCCGGGACCGATTTCGGCGCTCCGCCTGAAACCCGTACCCTGGACCGGGCCAGTGGGGGAAGGGTAGCGCTCCTGAGCGAGGGTACAGCCCTCAGCCTGCCGTTCGCTGGGCCTCCAGGGGACTACCTGATCCACCTCGTCGCCCGGACCGGGCCGGGGGCCGGGCGGGCCACCCTTTTCGCCGGGCAGGAGCGGGTGGGCCAGGCCACTCTGCGCAGGCCGGGTGAGCCGCACCTCGAGGTGCGCCCCCTAGGCCGCCTCCGCCTGGGCCAAGAGCCCCTCTCCCTCACCCTGGGCGTGGCCGAGGGGCCGCTCGAGGCCGACGCCCTGTGGCTGTTCCCGGCAGTGGAGCGGCTGCTGCTGGGAAGGCCCGGTGAGCGGCTGCTGCTGCTCAAAAGCTGGAGCGAGGCCCCCGAGGCCCTGCCCCCCTCCCCTGCCCCAGGTGCGCAGGTACGAGTCTTCGACCGATTGGGGCGCATCCAGGACCCCACGCGCCTGCCACCCTACGGCTTCGCCCTGCTGCGCTGGAGGACCGACGAGCCGCTCCCCGCCAGGGCGGCCGGGTCCGCCGGCGGGCGCTTCGAGGTCCGGGTGGCCGCCTCGGAAGACCCCTACCTGTTACTCGACCTGGATCCGCTCTTCGACGGCGACGCCTTCTCCACCTCGCTCGAGCCCCTGCGGGGCAACTTCGACAACCCCGGCGGACCCCGCGGCGCCACCTACCCCGCTGAGCGCCTGAGCCCTCCCGGCAGCATCTTGCGCTCCGGCGGCGTGTCCTTCCGCTTCCCTCCCACCAACACCCCCCGCAACATGCTCACCCTGCGAGGCCAGCGGCTCGAGGTGCCTCCGGGGCGCTACCGGGCCCTGCACCTGTTGGGGGCTGCCGAGCAGGGCAGCTACCGCGAGGAGGTGCGCCTGGAGTACAGGGACGGTACTGCCCAGTCGGTGCCGCTGGGCCTGTCCGACTGGTGCCAGTCGCCCCAGTTCGGCGAGAAGGTGGCTCTCAGCACCCCCTTTCGCCGCAGCAACCAAGGCACGCTAGAACCCCTCGAGTGCCGGATCTTCGCCCAGGTCCTCCCCCTCGACCCCGCCAGAGAACTCTCCGCCATCGTCCTGCCCTACCGCGACAACCTGCACCTCTTCGCCCTGACGCTGGAGCAAGCCACGAGGTAAACACCATGCTCAAACGCCATCCCGCTAACCCTATCCTCCGCCCTGACCCTCTCAAGCCCTGGGAAGCTCTGAACGTGTTTAACTGCGCCGTGGTGCAGCACCAGGGCCTGTTCCACATGCACTACCGGGCCCAAGGGGTGGACTACGTCTCGCACATCGGCTATGCCCTCT
>PSMF01000125.1:0-9159 GCA_040290005.1 Meiothermus sp. | reverse complement strand
GTTGACCGTTTACAGTTTACCGTTCACCGCAACTGCTCTTTCGGTTAACGGTCAACGGTTGACGGTTAACTTTTCTTCGCATACGTCAGGCACAGCCATTCCCCCTCCTGACGGCGCTCCAGCAACCCAAAACTATGCGACTCAATCGCCTGCCGCACGAGTTCTTCGCGCTGGGACAGAATCCCGGTCAAGATGAGGGTTCCGCAGATGCCAAAAGCCTCACGGTACTGGGGCGCGAAGTAGGCATGTAGCTCGGCGTAGAGGTTGGCGACCACGACATCGAAGGGGCCTTTGGCATCGGTCAGGCTGCCAACAAAGAACTGCGGATTTACCCCGTTGACAGCAGCGTTTTCTTGGGCCAGTGGAATCACCGCTTCATCAATATCCACCCCGACCACATCCGCGCCCAGCATCGCCGCGCCAATCGCCAGAATCCCCGAGCCTGTGCCTAAATCCAGCACGCGCATGTCGGGTTCGACTCGCTTAGCTAAAGTCTCGAGCGCCATCCGGGTGGTCTCGTGATGGCCCGTGCCAAAGGCCATGCCGGGCTCGAGCACGATTCTTTTTTCTTCCCCGTTCCACTCGTGCCACGGAGCCACCACCACGAAAGGCCCGGCCACCACGGGTTTGAGGTCGCGCCGCCAGGCCTCGAGCCAGTCGGTGTCGGGCAACTCGGCCCACTCGCCCGGTAAGGGCAGCTCGGTGCGCTGCGGGAAGTAGGCCCAGACTTCACCGGGGCGCTCCTCGAGGCCCCTTGCACCTAGGTCGAACAGCAGCGGCGAATAAGCATCCAGGGTCTCGAAATCCCCCTTCAAGCGAAACACATGCACACCCAAATCATACAAACCCGCCCTCTGCCCATCAGTGATGGACTCCGCCTTCACCGTGGACGTGCCCGTGCGCGGCTTCCTCCGGTTCGGCGGGGCGGACGCTATGGATGGTGAAGTCGTACTCCAAAACCTTCCCCGCCCACTGCGGATTCCCGTCCAGCACCACATCTTCCCCATCTACCAAAATCACGCGGTACAGCAGAGATTCACCATTCGGCGCGTCAGCCGTGAACGCATCGCCGACCTTGGGCGTTTCTGGAAGGTCGGAAACCTTGGCCTCGAGGCGTAACTTCGGGTCGTATGGCCCGTAAGCCCGCTCGGGTGGAACGGTGACTTTGTATTCCCCCGGAATCTTGCCGATGAGTTCGGCCTCGAGGCCCTTCGGCAAATCTCGAGCAAAACCGGTCAGGATAGTCATAGGGCGCTCGGTATAATCTACGATTTCCCCGTTTATGCGTAAGGTGTACTCGAGGCGAATCACGAAGTGCTGCTGAATCTTCATCGCCTTACGCTACCGCAAATGTAAACCTCCGCGCGGTGGAAAGCGTCGCGTGGGGTATCGTGATGGCTATGCAGTTCCAAAAGCGCACTCCCGTGAGCGTCATCGGCGGCTTTCTGGGCGCGGGCAAGACCACCCTCGTTAACCATCTGGTGAGCACCGCCGGACGCAAGTTCGGCATCATCGTCAATGAGTTCGGCGAGACCGGGATTGATGGCAGCCTGATTGAAAATGTAGACACCGACGGCATCGCCGAGCTTTCCAACGGCTGCTTGTGCTGCGTGGGCCGCGACGACCTGGTTTCGGCGATGTTCAAGATCATGTCCCGGAAGGACAAACCCGATTACCTCCTGATCGAGCTTTCCGGCCTGGCCGACCCGGTTCCGGTGGCCCAGACCGTAATGGACCCCTTCGCCCGCAATAAGTTCGAGCTAGACGGCATCGTCGGCGTAGCGGACGCGCGAAACTTGGAGCAGACCCTGCGTGACGGCCCGGAGGGCGCGGTGCAACTGGCCTACGCCAGCACGGTTGTGCTCAACAAAACCGACCTCGCCACGCCAGAGCAGGTCGAGAACGCCGAGAAACTCATCCGCCACATCAACCCACTGGCCGAAATCCAGCGCACCGACCACTCCAAAGCTGACCCGAACGCGTTATTGGGGCTCAAAGCGTTTGACCTCGAGTGGAAGCCCAAGAATTACGAGCACCAACACGCCAGCAACGTGCAGACCTTCACCCTAACCGCCGAACGCCCTCTGGAGCGGCAAAAGGTCAACGAGTTTATTGACGGCTACCTGATCTCACGGCCCAACGCGGTTTTCCGGGCCAAGGGTTTCCTCAACGTGAAGGGCTTCGACAAGCAGGTGCTGTTCCAGTCGGTGCGGGAGATTTTTAGCCTCGAGCAGTCCAAGGAACGGGCCGATGGCCCCTCGAGGCTCGTGGTTATCGGGCGCAGCCTGAACCAGTTCGAGTACGAGGAGGCGTTCCGGGCTGCACAGCAAAGGTAGCAATGAGCGACTCCAGGGCAGTCGTACGGCTTAGGTCCAACGTCGTACGCTAAAGGCTAAAAACCCGGCTCACCTCTAGGACGATGAAATCAAGAGATCAGAAGTCTTGTTCTGGACGTGAGGTGGTTTTGGACGTAAAGCGTAAGACGTACGACGCTTTAGCTCATTGCTCACATCTCATGGCTATTTCTCCGGCCAGCGCCGGTCCACATAATCCAGCTTCCCGCCCCGCAGCAGCCAAGCGGCGATCAGCGTGGTCAGCGGGACGGCGAGCACGAGGGAGAGTGAACCCAGCAGCATCGAGACCACCTCGCCGGAGAAGGCTTCCTGATTGAGCAAAATTAGTAGCGGGACATCGCTGAGGTGAACCAGCAGCAGGAGCGGCAATGCCCCGGCGGCGTAGGCCAGGATCAGCGTGTTGACCAAGCTGCCGATGTGGTCAAATCCCACGCTCATGCCCCGGTTGTACAGCTCACGTACCGTGAGGCGCGGGTTGGCCTGTATCAGCGCCTGCACCACCGAAGCTTGCGTGACCGTGACATCGTTGAGGGCTCCCAAGGCCCCGACCACCACGCTCGCCAGGTAGAGCGAGACCAAATCCAGATTGCCCAGCGCAAACTGCGCCAGGAAAGCTTCTTCAGAACTGAGGCCGGTGAAGCGCATCAGCTCGGAGGCGATAGCTGCCAAAACCAGGGCCACCAGCGCCGCCGCCGTCGTGCCCAGCAGGGCCGCGCTGGTTTTGCGGTTGACCCCGTGGACGAAGTAAATCGAGAGTACCAGGATTCCAAAGGCTCCCATGAAGGTGACAAGCAATGGGTTGTTGCCTCTCGCAATCTCGGGGACTACGAAAAAGGCTAGCACCGCCATGCTGGAGAGCGTGCCTAGCAAACCCCGCAGACCCTTCCCCCGGCCCAGCAGCCCCACCACCAGTATGAACAGAGCCAGCAAGCCCCACAGGTAGTTCAGACGATACGGCTCAGCAACATACGCCGTGCCGCCGCTTTCGTAAACGACTACATTTTGTCCGGCGCGGTATTTCGGTATAGCGCGGCTTGCCGGATTGCTCTGAGCATTGGGGTCGGCGGTGGGGAGTTGGGCCTCGAGGTTCTGCCCACGCACCTGCACCGTTGCCGTCCTATCTCCGATGGAAACAATTTTGCCGATAAAATACTGTCCTTGCGGTTGCGGTACGGCGGACGAAGACGGGTTGGCTGGGGAGTCTTGCGATTGAGCCAACCCGAAGGCGAACGAAAGACAGAGGACCAGCAGCCAGCGCACACGTGGACTCTAAGGGCGCAGTATGAATGTGATGTGATAACTTATCGAAAGGATTCGCAAACCGCCTTGCCGTTGGCGGCGAGCAGTTTCAGATACGAGTTGACCGTATCGTCAAAGGCGTCGGAGTAGATCAGGCTGACCTTGGCCCCGGTAGCCTCGGCGAGGGCCTTGGCCTCATTTTTGGAGAACTGCGGCTCGGCGAAGACGGTCTTGATGCCCTGGGCTTTCATGGCCTGGGCCAGCCGGGCGAATCGGCGGGGGCCTTTCTCTTGGCCTGCGAAGTCAGCAATGCTGCCCACGGCAGTGATCTCGTAATGCCTCGAGAAGTACGCCAGGGCCTCGTGCTGTGAAACGATTTTGCGGTTTTGCCTGGGCACCTTCGCCAGACAAGTCAGCACGCCAGCGTCAGCCCTTTGAATAGCCTCGACATAGCGTGCTGCATTGGTTTCGTACACAGCCTTTCCAGTTGGGTCCAGGCGGCTCAGGGTGTCACGGATGCGTTCGACGTACCGCACCCCGTAGCTTGGGTCGAGCCAGAGATGGGGGTCAGGCGACCCTTCGCCGATTTTGATCAGGTCAGGCTGTCCCTCTGCCAAGAGCACCGTTAGAGCATTTTTGGGGGCCTGGGCAGCAACTTTAGCGAAGAAGGGCTCGAGGCCCAGACCATTACCAAACACCACCCTGGCCTTGGAAACCCCAACCAGCGCCGAGGGTTTGGGCTCGAAGCTATGGGGATCAGCAGTAGGGGGGGCGATCACCGTGAGTGCAACCCGCCTGCCTCCAACGTTTTTCACCATATCACCGATAAAACCGGTAGTGGCTATGACCGGAAGTGGCCCATTCTGCGCGAAGCCAATTCCTAACCCCAGCCCAATCATAAGTCCAATCAGCTGCTTCATGCGATCAATAATGATAAATCATTATCATTTTGTCAAGTAGGATTTTGTTATCCTGGAGTTATGGAACGCAGCACCCGCCAGCGCCAGGCCATCCGGGAGGTGCTCCTCGAGCTGGACCGCCCGCTCTCGCCCCAGGAGGTCTTGGACGCGGCACAGAGCAAGGTGCCGGGGCTGGGCATCGCCACCGTGTACCGCACCCTCAAAGGGCTGGTAGAAGAGGGGGCCGCCGTAGCCGTCGAGCTTCCGGGCAACCCGCCGCGCTATGAACCCTCGGGCAAAACCCACCACCACCACTTCCACTGCACCGCCTGCGGCAAAGTTTTTGAACTCGAGGGGGGCTGCACCTCCGATTTCTCGGCAATGGCTCCGCCAGGGTTTCAAACTCAGGGGCACGAAATCGTACTGTACGGGCGCTGTGCAGATTGTCGTTGAGTGTAAAGAAACATCGCAAGTCTCGGGTCGCAGGTCGGCGGGCAAAAGCGGGGAACCCTGCGGGTCCACTGCTCGCCGTTGGTCGCAGGCCGAAACAAGGTCTTCGACCTAGGACTTGTGACCCGCGACAACGCCGTTGCGGTCAACCGTAAACGGTTTATAGCTCTTTGAGATACGCCTCGAGCTGTCCAGGGTTGAGCTGGCCCAGGTGTTTGGCAACGAGCCTACCCTGGGCATCGAAGACAAAGGTGGCAGGCAAGCCAGGAAAGCCCAAAAGGGTGGCAAGCTTTGTATCGGGGTCGAGCAAAACCAGGGGCAGGCTGAGCTTGGTCTCCCGCTCGTAGGCCTTCACCGCCTCGGGACCTTCGCCTTGATTGACAAAGGCAAAAGTAACGTTGGGGTTAGCCTTGGCCGCGTCCAATAGCATCGGCATCTCCCTGCGGCACGGCGCACACCACGAAGCCCAGGCGTTGAGCACCAGCGGCTTACCTTTGAACGCGACGAGGTCGAGGGGCTTTCCGCTGGGTTGTTGCAGGCTTAGGGTGGGCAAACGCTGCGGTTGGCTCGGGGCCGGACGCAGCAACAGCCCTGCACCAACTGCCAAAACCACCAGCCCCAGCGCGATCCACATCCAAGGGCGCATATTCCGTAGCCTACGCCAAGACCCGGACGCAGTGTAGGAAGCAAACCACCCTTAGACTAAAAGGATGCGGGTTCATCTGGTTGCGGTGCAGGCCCGGCTCGAGATGCGGGATTACCTGACGGAGACGGCGTTTGCCGCAAGGGTCGGGAACTTGACGGTCGAAGCCATCGAGGGGCTACCCGAGGGGGAACCGCGGGTGGTGGCCTTCCCCGAGGCGTTCGCCTTGCCGCTGTTATTCTGGTTGGAAACCCCGGCTTCCGTACGAGAGGCCGAGAGTGCCCTGGGAGCTGCGCTGGAAACCCTCAAGCTGGAGTGGCGGCGGGCGCTGCGCCTAGGGATTCCCAGCCCCAGCGTGTTCTACCACCTGCGGGCCGAAAGGGTCTGGCCGATCTACCAGGAGGTCTTCGCCAGGGCAGCCAAGTCCACTGGAGCTTATCTGATTGCCGGGAGCTTGTTCAGCCCGCTGATGGACTGGGAGCCCGTACGCGAGCTGCACCG
The DNA here is from genome assembly GCA_040290005.1 of Meiothermus sp. GTDB lineage: Bacteria > Deinococcota > Deinococci > Deinococcales > Thermaceae > Meiothermus. The sequence goes on along the minus strand of PSMF01000125.1, from coordinate 3,073 downwards.
CGAGGGCTGGGGCGTGTATAACCTGTCGCTGGTCCTTTCGCCGCAGGGGACGGTGTTGGGCCGAATTCCCAAGGTCAACCTCACCGCCTCCGAGCGCAGCGGGCTCCTCAGCGGCGGAAGAAGCGGCCAGCAAACCCTTAAAACCCAGATCGGCACCCTCGCCAACCTGATCTGTCTCGACGCCTTCCACGAGAACCTGATTGAAGAGGCCGACCGGACCGGGGCCTGGCTGGTGGTGCAGCCTTCTGCCAACGCCGCGCGGTGGGACGGGCCTTGGTCGGGGGATAAAAGCCAGCTCGAGGGCGAGGTCTGGCTGCGCGAGGGGCTGGCGAAAAAGCTGGTGGGAAGGGAGAACCTGCGCTATGGCCTCAACCCGATGTTGAACGGCCAACTGTATGAGCTTGAGTTCGAGGGACGCAGCGGTATCTACACTGCTGGAAGCACTTTAGCCCTGGCTGACTCCCCCGTCGGGGACGCAATCGTCCGGGCCAGCGTGGAAGTGCAGCAATGAGCTAAAAGCCGGAGGGCGAAAGCTTAAAGCTAAAACGAACCTTCGTCTGGAAGGGCAAAACCAAGCCCCAGGAATCCTTGTCCTGGACGTGAAGTGCTTTAGCCTTCAGCCTTCGGCTTTGGGCGCTAAGCTCTCAGCGTTTTTGGCTCATCGCTTACTGCGCCGGTGTCTCTAAGTTCTCCGGGAACAGTTGGATTTGGGCATGGTCGGCTACGTGATCCAGATACTTCTGGATGGCCGCCTGCTGAACCGCTTTGCTCAGGTCATCCTTGACCGCCTCGAGCGGCTGCACCCCCGCGGGCTCGATCTTGATGAGGAGGATTACGTGAAAGCCAAACTCGGTTTTGACCGGCTTTTTGCTGCTCTCGCCGGGCTTTAGCGCCACCATTGCCGCCTCAAAAGGGGCCACGTAAGTCCCCCGCGGTTCGCAGCCCAAATCGCCGCCCTGGTCCTTGCTGCCGGGGTCTTGCGAGCGGGCCCTGGCTAAATCCCCGAATCCTTCGCCCTGGCCGAGCTTGCCGATGATCTCCTGGGCTTCCTTGGCGGTCTTGACCAGGATGTGGGCCGCGCAGTAGCGCTGCGGTGTGGCGAGTTCCCGCTTGGAAAGAAGATAGATCAACCTTATCGCCGCGTCGCTGACCTGGAACTTACCGCCCAGGCTCTCCAAGTATGCATTGTAGGTCAGGGCTTCGTAGACCAGCCGCTTGTAGGTCTCTAAGTCGGGAATTCCCACCTCTGCCAGAGCAGCGCTTAAGGCTTCGGGTGACTCAAACTGCCCCTGGACATCCTCGAGGGCAGCCTGAATAGCCTCGTCCTTGGCCGCCAGCCCGGCAGCTTCCCCGGCTTTGGTGATGGCGGTTTCCCGCGCCACCCGCTTCAAAAACTCAGGCTTATAGGAGGCAAAAGCGCGCTCGGCCTCGGGCGAATAGGGCATCCCCTGGCGTTGCAGCGCGTCCCGCACGAATAGGTTGAACTGCAAGTCGAACTCGCTTTTGGTGATAGAATCCTTACCCACCGTAGCCACCACCGGGTCCGCCTGGGCCAGACCCACCGTGGCCAGGAACAGGGTTAGTAAGAGGGCCGCTCTCCGTATCATCTTCTCCGCCTTTTGGCCCCAACTTTGGCAGAGCTGCTTTGGGCTGGAACCAGATTTGATTTGGGCTCATGCTAACACGTAGCTGAGAGGACAACCGGTTTCAACTCCCAGTCTGATGGAAGGATACGACAAAGCTGTGCGCTCGACGACGGAAAGTGCTGAACGTCAAACGCCGAACGCCAGCAAACCACCCTCGTTGTCCTTCGGAGCGCGCCTTTAGCCCTGCGCTTTGCCGAAGGGGAAGAATCCCCCACGCGCACCAAAACAGGATTTCTCGGGTAGAAAAGAACGTCTTTCTTTATACGAGCACTCTACGCCTGATGCGCGTGGGGGATGTTTCTCCTTGGCTCAACATGACAGCGGCTGGATTGATGGCGTTGAGACGGACCCGCGAGGGGCGCAAAGCTTTGCGCCCCTACAAGGCCCATATTTTGCGTCTGACGTAGGACGTACGACAAATCTCACACGAAGTCGGCGAGGATGCGCTCGACTTGATCGGTCTCGATCAGGAAGGCATCGTGGCCGTGCGGGCTGTGAATTTCCGCGTAGCGCCCGCCTGCGAGCCGGGCCGCTTCGCGCACCTCGGCGGCGGTGTAGAGCACGTCTGAGTTTATCCCCACGAAGAGGCTGGGGATGTCGCGCAGTCGCTCTAAGGCCGCGTCCACCCCGCCCCGCCCGCGCCCGATGTCGTGGGTGTCCATCGCCCTCGAGAGGGTCAAGTAGGCGTTGGCATCGAAGCGCCGGGCGAATTTCTCGCCCTGGTACAGCACATAGCTCTCGCCGCGTTCAGGGGTGTGGCCCCAGCGCAGGTTAAACGACTCCGGCGAGCGGAAGGAGAGCATGGCGATGGCCCGCGCCAGTTGCAGTCCGATGGGCTGCTCGGCGTAATCGCCGGATTGATAGGACGGGTCGGACTCCACGGCTTCCCTCGAGAGCCGGTTAAAGGCCCTGGCCCACGGCCCGTGCACCGCGGGGGTCGCCAAAATCACCAGTTTATTCACGCGCTCGGGGAACAGCAGGGCGAACTCCATCGCCACCATCCCACCCAAGCTGCCGCCCAGCAGCGTCACCTTTTCGATGCCCAGGAAATCGAGCAGCTTGGCCTGAGCCCTCGCCATGTCCCGTACGGTAATAAGCGGGAACTCCGGGCCAAAAGGCAAGCCGGTCGCGGGGTTGATTGAGGTCGGGCCGGTGGAGCCGTAGCAACTGCCGATGTGGTTGGCGCAGATCACGAAATGTTTGTCGGTGTCGAGCATCCGCCCTGGCCCGGCCAGCTCGTCCCACCAGCCCTCACTCCCGAAGGCTTGGTCGAGCTTGGGCAGCGCGGAGAGCGTCTCCTGGGTGTACGAACCCGCCAGGTGCGCCGAGCCGGTCCAGGCGTGAAACACCAGCACGGCGTTGTCACGCTCGAAGCTCAGGCTGCCGTAGGTCTCGTAGCGCAGCCGCAGCTCGGGGAGGACTCCTCC
>PSMF01000124.1:0-9190 GCA_040290005.1 Meiothermus sp. | reverse complement strand
ACTAGTCTCTACTAGGGCGGAAGATGAGGGTGAAAAATGCATGTAAATAAACATCCACCTATTGGTGGATATTGCGGCGCACTATTGGCGGATATTGCGGCGCAGACTGGAAATATTGCACCTCATAGGGGCCTATGCTAGAGTACCCGCAGGTTCGAGCAAAAAGGTAAATGAGGCTACGCTTTGGCTCGAGTCCCTTTTTGGAGGTCTTCGATGAAGAAAGCAGTTTTGACCAGCCTGTTGGCGGTCTCGCTAGGCAGCGCGCTAGCTGCCGTACCGGCCAACACCCATGTGATCATGCAGTCAGCGGATATCGTTTCCCTCGACCCTACCATGATCTACGACACCTCGTCGGGAGCGCTGGGGGAGAACATCTACGAAACCCTGGTGAAGTACAAAGGCAAAAGCGTCTCCGAACTCGAGCCGATGCTGGCGACCGAGTGGAAGGTCTCACCCGACGGCAAGGTGTATACCTTCACCCTGCGCCAGAACGTTAAGTTCCATAGCGGCAACGTGATGAGCTGTGCCGACGCCGAGTACAGCCTGCGCCGCAACCTGGTGGTCAACAACGGCGATTCGGGGAACTGGTTCCTCTCCACCGCGCTGCTCGGCACCCCCTCCAACGCTAACGACGACACCGACATCACCTGGGCCAAGATTGCCAACGCGGTGAAGTGCAACGCCCAAGGTCAACTGGTCCTGACCCTGCCCGCCGCCGACCCGGCGATGCTGGTCAAGCTGGCCTTTATCGGCCAGGCCGTAGTGGACAAGAAGTGGGCGATCAGCCTGGGCGAGTGGGACGGTACTGAGAAGACCTGGAAGGATTGGGTGGGCAAAGACCTGAACGACTCAGCCCTCTCCAACAAACCCAGTGGCACCGGCGCCTACCAGTTCGTGCGCAAGGATGCCTCGACCTACGTATTCAAGGCCTTCGACGGCTACTGGGGGGGCAAGCCCAAGATCGAGAACGTGATCCTCCAGATCGTCAAGGAGCAGGCGGCCCGGCTCGAGGCGCTCAAGAAGGGCGACGCTGACACGGTAGAAACTGGCCCCCGCCCGGTGCTGGCGCAGCTTCAGGGTCAACCCGGCCTTAAAGTTTATGACGGCATCCCCAACAACGGCGCCCCCGCCATCTTCATGCAGGAGAACATCAAAGACCCGGCGGTGCTGGGTAGCGGCAAGCTGGATGGCAATGGCATCCCGGCTAATTTCTTCAGCGATGTGAACCTGCGCAAAGCCTTTGCCTACAGCTTTGACTACGACCGCTACATCAAGGAAGTGCTCCAGGGCAAGGGCACCAAGCGCACCATGCTGCTGCCCGACAGCTTCTTCGGCTACGACCCCAACGTCAAACAGTACAGCTACGACCCCAAACTGGCCGAGGCCTTCTTCAAACGGGCCTGGGGCGGGCAGGTCTGGCAAAACGGCTTTGTGCTCAAGGCCAGCTACCGCGCCGGGAGTGTCGCTGCTCAGACCGCGATGGAGATTCTCAAGGCCAACGTGGAGAAGCTCAACCCCAAGTTCAAGATCGAGCTTCAGGCCAAGCAGTGGTCAGAGTTCCTGAAGAACTCCAACCAGGGTAAGGAGCCGATGATCCTCGTAGGCTGGGCTCCCGACTACGCCGACCCGGACAACTTCCTCTACACCTTCTATAGCTCCAACGGCTTCTACTACCCCCGTAGCAGCTACAAGGACAGCATCATGGACAGCCTGCTTGAGCAGGCGCGGAAGACCACCGACCGGGCCAAGCGCAAGGCCCTCTACAGCCAGGTCGGCAACCGGGCTTACGAGACCGCGCCCTACATCAACGTGCCCGCCGGGGTGGGCTTCCTGGTCTACCGCGATAACATCAAGGGGATTGAGGAAACCTACAACATCATGCTCAGCGGCGGCTACTACTGGAAGGATATCTCCAAGTAATACCGATAAAGGGTGCGGGTCTAAAAACCCGCACCCTCTTTTTTTGAGGAGCATAACAAAGTGTTCGCTTTTATCGTACGCAGGTTGATGTTTCTGCCGGTGGTTATTTTCGTGCTGTCGGTACTGATCGTGGCCTTGTTGCAGTTTTTGTCCCCCGAGCAGCGGGCTGCCGCCTACATCCGTAGCGATAACCAAGCCCGCAACATGGCCGCCGTCATCAAACAATATGGCCTTGACCAGCCTTTCTATGTCCAGTACTGGAACTGGCTCAAGGAGGTGGCGCATGGCAACCTGGGGTTTTCTAAAAGCTCGAGCAAACCTGTCTGGGACACCATCAAAGAGCGCTTCCCCTCGACCTTAGAGCTGGCCCTTTACTCCCTGATTCCGCTTATCGGTTTTGGGGTTTGGTTCGGAACCCTAGCAGGGCTCAACAAAAATAAATTTATAGACCAGTTTGCCCGGATTTTTGCGGTGGTGACGGGGAACATCCCCACCTTCGTGATGGGGATTATTTTGCTTGTGCTGTTTTACGGGCTGCTGGGTATCGCCCCAGGACCGGGGCAAATCTCCGCTGAGAATCAGGTTAATCTCATCGTCAACCCGGTGCCCAGGGTGACCGGGATGCTGAGCATAGATGCCTTACTGGCGGGGAATTGGCCGATCTTCTGGGATGTGATTCGTCACCTGATCCTTCCTGTCATCACCCTAACCACTGTACTCAACGCGGGGCTCATCATGGTGACTCGGGGCAGCATGATCGAGGCGCTGAACCAGGATTACGTGCGCACGGCCAAGGCCAAAGGCCTCTCCGAGCGCCAGGTGAACCTCAAGCACGCCCGCCGCAACGCCCTGCTGCCGGTGGCGACCATTGCCGGTTTCCAGGTTGCGGGCTTGCTGGGCGGTGCGGTAATCACCGAGAGCATCTTCGCCTGGCCGGGGATTGGCTCCTGGGGGGCGGACGCCGCGGCGCGTTTTGATGTGCCGGGGATTTTAGGGTTTGCCCTGCTGGCGGGGGTTGTGACCGTGGTGATGAATTTGGTGGTGGACATCATGTACGCTGTGATTGATCCGCGAGTGAGGTTTGACTGATGAGCATTGCCGCCAGGGGTGCTAAGGGAGCAGGGGAGAAGCGCGAATCCTTCTGGAGCTCGAGGCCCATGCGCCGTCTGCGGCGCAACAAGCTGGCCTGGGTAGGTGCGGTCTTGGTGCTGGCTTTTATGCTGGTCGCGGTCTTTGCCCCGCTCATTGCCCCACCCCCTAAAGTGGGCAACAACTGCCTGCGGGATTTAGGGCAAAGCGAGCCCTCAGCGGTGTATAACCCGGCAGGGGGGGCCTTCTGGCGCATGATCTTAGCACCGCCCGCCTCCTGCTATCAGATCACCCGGATCAACTTTCAGCCCCAGCCCTCGCCGCCCCTACAAACCATCCAGACCGAGGCCGGTCCGGTGGTCCCGCTCCTAGGCACGGCCAGCGGCTACGACATGTGGTATGGCATCATCTGGGGGACCCGCACCGCCTTCAAGCTTGCCATCACGGTGGTGTTTTTCCAGCTCCTGATCGGGATCACGCTGGGAGCCATCTCCGGGTACTTCGGTGGCACGGTAGACAACCTGATCCAGCGCTTTATCGAGATCATCCTTTCTTTCCCCGGCCTGGTGCTAGTGATCGTGATCACCGCGATTCTGGGGCCGAGCTTGGGAAATATTATGGCGGCCTTTATCGCGGTGGGCTGGGCAGGCTATGCCCGTATAGTGCGCGGCGACGTACTGAAGGTGCGGGCGCTGGAGTTTGTAGATGGGGCTAGGGCGCTGGGGGTTTCCGACCTCAGATTGATCTTTCGCCACATCATCCCTAACGCCCTCACCACCATCACTGCGATCGCGGTACTCGATTTAGGCGCGTTGCCCTTAGCGGCAGCGGGGCTTTCCTTCTTGGGCATTGGCCTTCCAGTGGGCTTTGCCGACTGGGGCCAGCTCGTTTCGTTTGCCAGGGCCTGGATTCAGGGCAATACCGAGAGCCGCCTGGCTTACTGGTATGTGGCTTTTTATCCCGCCCTCACCATCATCCTCTTTGGCCTTGGCTGGAACTTGCTGGGCAGCGCGGTGCGGGACGCGGTTGACCCAAGGGATAACGGTTAGGTTTGGTTCGAGCCTGAATCGCAGGTTTGCCCGCTAGCAGAAATCACACTGTTTGGGACAGTTGGGCTCACTCGATTTGAGAACATTTTAAGACCCCATGGCTGCCCGCCCGCGGTACGGCGTAAGTGCTGGCAATTTCCAGGGGCCGCAGCGAGGCCGCACCTACCGCCTGCCCCGCCGCGTGGACATGGGTGATTCCGTCGCTGCTGGTCTCGAGGACCAGAGGCAGGCCGCTGGCCTTTGGGTCCAGGGGAAGCTCGAGGCTGGCGGGTGTATTCAAACTGGCTCCGCCCAGGTTGAGGCTTACCGCTGGCCCGGCGGGTTGCATGGGGTTGCTGGCTGGGGTCTGAATCACCGGACAGGCTGTCAGAATCAGGGTCAATACGACCAGTAATCCACTCCAATAACCGTACCTTGGCATAACGCTTCCTTTTGCTATTGGGGACCGGGTGAAGAAGACCCACTCCCCTGGACAAAATCACCCGCCACCAGCAAAGCCCTGAGGTAGCGCAGCGAACCTTTAGGCGCGGCGCTCCCGCGTTGCGCCGCCTCGAGCGCCCGCCTGATCAGCGCCATCATGGGTGCGGCTTCGTCGGCAAAGGTGCGGATATATCCCTTAGCCAACGCAGGCTGTCCTCCAGACGACCTTGGCGGAGGCTTAACAGGGCTCGAGCCGCCGAGATATGCGTCGTTAGTTGGGGTTCGCTGGCCTTTTGGACGATCCACTCGGCGGATTCGAGGATTTCCCAGGCCGCTTGGGTGTCGCCCTGAACTTGCTGGACGCGGGCCAGCGCCAGCGACCCCTCGAGGAAGTAATAAGGGTTTCCCTGATACTGCTGCAAGTCCAGCCCGAGCCTGAGGTGATGTGCGGAAGCGCCAGGCCGCCGAGGACCTGAAACAGATGGGCAACCCTAGCTGCGCTCTAGGTGGGCTCCTCCAACCCCTCTACGCGTGCTTTGAGATCTTCGCGGTCCATTTTGGCGTAGATGGCACTGGTGTTCACGTCCGAATGCCCCAAGAGGGTGGCTACGGCGTAAAGGTCTTTCAAGCCCCGGTACAAGCGGGTTCCCGAGGTGTGGCGCAGCATATGTACCCCCCGATAGCGGGTGGGGAAGTCGAGCTCGTCGTAGTACCGTGCGAACCGCAGTTGCAGCATCCGAGGGCTCATCCTTTGCCCGCTGGCCTTTCTGCCGCCCAGATTGATCAGCAGCGCCGCTTCACCGGCTTTAGCGTGTGCCTGGCGCAGCTTGAGCCATGCCTCGAGCTCCTTTACCAATCCTCTGCCTAAGGGTAAACTCCTGGCTTTTCCACCTTTGCCTCGTTTGACCTCGAGGGTTTCCTCCCCAAGGAACACATGCTCCACGTCCAAGGCCACCACCTCGGAGAGCCGCAACCCGGCCTCGCCCATCAGCCGGGCCGCCAGATGGTCACGCTTCAATTCGGCATCCTCGCCGGTGAGGTGCTCGAGTAACTTTTTATATAGCGCTTGGGGCAGTGCTGGACGGCGCTCATGGGCTGGGGTGGGGTCGGCAGGAGAGAGGGTCTGCGGAACAGAAGCTACCCCAGCCCAGCTCAAGGCCCTGTATAGACTCCGTACCCCCGCCAGACGAGCCGCAAGGCTTGCCGGTCTCAGCGGCCTGCGCTGTTCCTCCTCGACTAAATGCCCACCTTCAGTCTCCAGAGCATGCATCCAGGCATCTAGCTCATCGCCTCCAACTTCATACAGCGGCACTCTGGGGCCAGCCGCCCCAACCGGCCATACCCAGGCCAGGAAGTCGCGTATCCCGATCTCGTAGGTCTCGAGCGTCCTCGCACTCACCGATGCCCGCCGTCGGCCCTTCAGGGCGAGGTAGGTGCGGTGCAGCTCGAGCAGCCGCCCCTCATCCCGTTCCTGCAACGCCTGCAAAGCGGCAACCTTCCGCTTCTTGGGATCCGTCCAATTGGCTAACGAAACTAGCACTCTTAGAGCATATCACATTTCGCCTAATCTCACTTAGGCGAAATACTGCCCAAAATTGGAGTGGGGGGGACTTCGAGCGGTTAGAGGTCGAAGGCTGAGATCAAGACTTCGGCGATCTTTGGGTAAGGCTCGAGCCCCAAATCAAGGTACTTTACCCCTCGTCGAGGGCTCGGGCGGACGTCTTACCAAGCTGGGCAATTATGCAGCGTCAGAAGCGGCCTTTTCAGGCCTTACCCTTTACCGGACAGCGAACGTCAGCACCGCGAAGCGGTCCGGCCCGTTGGAAGGCGCTGGTGTATCTGGCTCGAGTGTGCCCCATCCCAAGGGATTGTCGTCTTGAGATGGCTTGCCGTCTTGCTTGAGTCCCTCCTAATTCCCTACGGACAATTTATGTGACGCGTTAGATGATTGGTAGAAAGCCTATGTATATGTTTAAATTCCACGATAGAATTTGCTCGTGAAATGGTTATAAGCTTGATAACCTGGAATATAGCGTTGAAAAGATCGTGTTCTCCAGCGCGTACAGCGCGGTTTTTAGGCTCTAGCTTCCACTGTTCACGGCTTTGTCGGCGTCCTCGACCTTGCTGTCGGCGGCGTCATCTTCCCAAACGCTTGGGCCAAGGCCATCAGCGAAGATTCCGCCTGGAGCCCCCGGTCTACCCCCCGGGGGCTCTCCTTTACCGTCAGGTGGGCCGCTAGGTCTTCGGAGACTTTGTCATCAATCCGGGCCCGCAGCGGATTGCCACAACTGCCCTTGGAAGCGACCTCGAGCTTGAGACCCTTGGCATCTATCTTGGCGACCGCCTTTCGGTGGCCATATACAAACGCACGATGACTGCTAGGCCACCCAGCTCAACCCCAACCGCCGGTTCGGACCGCAATTCCCGGCGTCTATTGATCTGCTTTTGGAGCGCTAAACAGCGGCAGCTTTGATGCTAAAAACCTTTGAAAGGCCCTTTTCCGAAGTGACCCCGTACAAGGCGTCGCAGGCCTCCATGGTGCGCTTTTGGTGGGTCACCAGGATAAACTGGGTCTGCGCAGCGAAGTGGCGCAGGAACCGGCAAAAGCGCTGGATGTTGGCCTCATCCAAGGGGGCATCCACCTCGTCCAACACGGCAATAGGCAGGCCTTTGCCCTCCCCCACCTCGGATAAGGCGAACAAAAAGGCCAAAGCCCCCATGGTGCGCTCGCCCATCGAGAGCAGCTCGAGGCTCACCGTGCGCTTGCCCATTGGCTTGAGCACCAAATTGAGGCCGTTTTCCACGCGCTCGAGCTGCACCTCAGCCCCCAGCAAACTTTCGGCATATTGGGCGAACTTATCCTCAAACACCGCATATTTGGCCCCCAGTCGCTCGCGGTATTCGGCTTCCACCTCACGCAGCTCCCCCTCGAGCCGGGCCACCACCACCTGGGCTTCGGCGAGGGCCGCCTCGAGCCGGGCCACCTCCTCTTCCAGCGCGGCGTATTCCCGCTCCGCCAGGTGATTCACCGGCCCCAGCGCTTCCAACGCCGCTTCGGTCTCGGCGAGGGTGCGGGCCAGGCTGCGCGAAGAACCCGCTTCTACGAGACCAGGCGGCAGCTCGGATAGCTCGGTCTGGAGGGTTTCAACGGTGGCTTCGCGCCGAGCCTGGGTCAGGTGCAGCGCCTCTAAGTCGGAGAGGATGGCATTGGTACGACCGATCAGCCGTGACTCTTCCTCGGCCAGCGCGCGGGTGCGCTGCCGTGCGGCCTGGAGGGCGGCTTCTAGGGCATCCAGGTTGAGGCTGGCCCGCGCCGCCTCGAGCTCACCCCTTCGCGCCCGCGCCGCCTCGAGCTTCTCGGTGAGCTCGGCCTGCTCACGGCTGAGCTGTAGGGCTCGCGCCCCAAGTTCACCGATCTGGAGCTGGGCCTCCCGGTAGCGCTTGAGGTCTTCGCGGTAGCGAGCCCAACCCGCGCTCAGCTCGCGCCGCCCGGCGAGCTGGGTGCTCAGGGCCTCCCGCGCAGCCCGTAGGGCCTCCAGACCGGAGAGGTCGGGGGCGGGCACCGGCTCGGGGGGTTGCGGCTGCGAGGGGGAGGGTCGGGACAGCCGGGTCTGGAGGGCCCTGAGCTCGGCCTGAAGCTCGGCCCGTTTGCGCCGACCCGACTCCAGCTCGAGGGCTCCCAGCTCCGCCCGAACCCGCTGGGCTTCCTCGCCCGCGGCCTGGGCCTGTGCCGCGAGCCGCTCGGCCTCCCGCGCGGCCTCCTGAAGACGGCGGCGCAGGGCCAACATCTGCCCGCCCTTTTGCACCCGGCCCCCGGTGATGGCCCCGCTGGCCTCGAGCAGTTCGCCTTCTAGCGTGACCATCCGCGGCACGTCGGGGGAGCGCTTGCGCAGGGCCAAGGCCGCATCTAAGCTCTCCAGCACCAGCGCATCACCAAACAGGGTGGGCAGGGCGCCGGGGCAGGCGGGCAAACCCACCAGCTCCCGCGCGAAGCCGACCACCCCGGCTTCGGCAGACCAGTCTCGGGGTTTGCGGCCCTGGGCCTTGAGCGCGGTTCGCGGGAGAAAGGTGGCCCGCCCGCCCTGGCGCTTGAGGTACTCGATGGCAGCCTGCGCCGCCGCCTCGCTTTCGCACAGCACCCACTGCACCCTCCCGGCGAGCACCACCTCCACCGCCAGATCGAGCCGGGGGGGCACCTCGAGCAAATCCGCCACGATGCCGATGATCCCCGCGATACCCGATTCCCTGGCCTTGCGTGGCCCCTCGGCCAGATCGGAGCCCGAGCGCAACAGCGCCGAGAGCCGCCCGGCCTCAGCGTCCGCTGCCCTGGCCTCGCTGGCGAGCGCCCCTTCTTGTTGGACCAGGAGGCCGAGCCTGAGGCGCAGCTCGGCCTCTTTGGCTTCGGCGCTCTCGAGGCTTGAGGAAAGGGCGGCCAGCTCGGCTTCCAGCCGCTCCGCCTCGGCCCGCAAGGCTTTGACCTCGCTTTGGGATTGCTGATATGCAACCTGCCGCACCTCGAACGCGGCTTGGGCCTGGAGGTAGCGCTCGAAGGCCCCCTGGGCGGTGCGTAGCCGGGTCTCCTCGGCGCGGATGGCCGCTTCCAGTTCCCGCAGCTTGGCTTCGTCCCCCTGCCAGGTGGAACCGTCGGGTTCGGGCTCGGTGGGCGGGGTCGGCTCAGCGATAGCCCGCAGCCGTTCCAAGCGGGCTTCCCC
>PSMF01000123.1:2596-9394 GCA_040290005.1 Meiothermus sp. | reverse complement strand
GGGAGCTCTGCTCGCTGTTGGTCTCAGGTCAAAACCTCGCTATTGATTCTAGACATGCGACCTGTGACCTGCGACAACGCCTTTGCGGTCAACTTTTGTCGGTTAACAACGTACGCTCCTCTCAGAGGTAAGCTATAGAGCAGGAGTTTTTGAATGATTCCAGTTTTGGACCTCAAGCGCGAATATCAGGAGCTAAAACAAGAGATAGACGTTGCGGTTGGGCGGGTGCTGGCCTCCGGCGGGTTTGTGGGCGGGAGCGAGGTGGCGGCGCTTGAGGCCGAACTATCGGCGCACTTGAAGGTTCCCCACGTCGTCACCTTAGGCTCCGGCACCGACGCGCTGTTTATCGCGCTGCGGGCAATGGGGGTGGGGCCGGGGGACGAGGTGATCACTACCCCCTTTACCTTTATCGCCACAATTGAAGCCATCCAGCACGTGGGGGCCAAACCGGTGCTGGTGGATATAGACCCGCAGACCTTCAACCTCAACCCGGCGTTTCTCGAGGGTGCCCTAACCCCACGCACCAAAGCGATTCTGCCGGTGCACCTGTACGGCCAGGTAGCCCCGATGCGGGAGATTCTGGAGTTCGCCAAAGCTCACGGCTTGGGGGTGCTCGAGGACGCAGCGCAGGCCATCGGCGCCCGCTACTGCGCCGAAGGCTGCCAGCGCAACGGGGTGGCCTGCAACTGTAGCAACCCGCAGGCCGGAACCATCGGCGACGCGGGGGCTTTTAGCCTGTACCCCACGAAGAACCTGGGTGCTTACGGGGACGCTGGTTTCATCGCCACGGGAAGCGACAAGCTGGCCGAGGAGTCGCGCCTAATCGCCTCGCACGGGCAACACTCACGCTACCACCACGTCCGGGCCGCCGGGTATACCTCGCGTTTGGATGCGCTGCAAGCGGCTATTTTGCGGGTCAAGCTGCCCCGTCTCGAGGCTTGGAACGCCCGCCGCCGCGAGGTCGCCAAGGCCTACACCCTGGGGATGAACGGCGCGGTTGCAACCCCCTGCGAGGCCCCGTATGCGCTGCACATCTTCCACCAATACACCGTGCGCCACCCCGAACGCGACCGTTTAGCCGAACATCTCAAGGCCAAAGGGGTGGGGAGCAGCGTTCACTACCCGCTTCCGGCCCATCTGCAACCGGCCTACCGCGATCTGGCCCCTGAAGGCTCGCTGCCCGAGGCCGAGAACGCCGCCAGGGAAGTCTTGAGCCTGCCGATGCACCCTTTCCTCGAGGACGCCCAAATCGAGGCGGTGATCGCGGCGGTGCAGAGTTTTGGGTAGGGTCAAAGACGAGCCCCCTAACCCCCCTTGAGCGAGGTCTTTTGGGTTTTGTAAATGGCTGAGGGATTGCTCCGTCAAGCTACGAAAGGGGGGAACTTAGCCGCCCCGATGGATGGGCGAGGCCGTGCTCAAAGCCCCCCTTTTGTCATCATCGGCATAGGAACGGGCAACTCATGATGTGTAAAAAGCCCGCATCAGGGGGGGTGGGGATCGCCCTTGACCTTGCCCTAGCTCATGGCTAGTTGCTCATCGCTCATCATCCATCGCTTTCCCTAACCCCCGTTATCCCCGATAACGCCGTCTTAACCCTCCCCTCTTATACTTGTCCGTATGCTAGATAACCCGTTGTTGCCCATCCGTTTTGAGATTCCTTTCGACCAAATCGAGCCACGGCACGTCGAACCCGCCATCCGCACCCTTATCACGGAAGCTGAAGGCGAACTCCAGGCCATCCTGAGCGTCCAGGGTGAACGTACCTACGCCAACACCTTGGGCGCTTTAGACCGCTTGGGCGAGAACTTGAGGCGGACTTTCGGGGTGGTGAGCCACCTCGAGGGCACCTGCACCACGCCCGAGCTGCGGGCTGCCTACAACGCCGTGCTTCCCCTGGTGACGGCCTTCGACACCCGCTTGCAGCTCTCCGAGGAACTCTATAAAGCACTTCAGGAATACGCCGCCACCGAGGAAGCGCAGAGCTTGAGTCCCGCCAAGGCTCGCTATCTAAAGCTCGTCCTGGACAAATACCGCCGCGAGGGGGCGGGTCTCGAGCCGGACAAAAAGAAGCGCCTGGAAGCCATCAACGCCCGGCTCTCCGAGCTGACCACCCGCTTCCGCCAAAACGTCACCGACTCCACCGCCGACTGGGAGCTATATCTGGACGAGACCCAGGTCGCGGGGCTGCCGCAGAGCGCCCTGGAAGCGGCCCGGCAGAGTGCCAAAAACAAGGGCCGGGAGGGCTATCGCTTCACCCTGCAAGCCCCGAGCTACTTGGCCCTGTTGACCCACCTCAACGACGGCGCGCTGCGCAGGGAGGTCTACACCGCCTACCAGACCCGCGCCACCGAGGAGGGCCGCGACAACCGCCCGCTGATCGCCGAGATTTTGGCCCTGCGGCGGGAGAAGGCAGCACTCCTGGGCTACGCCAACTTCGCCGACTACGTGCTCGAGGAGCGAATGGCAAAGAACGCCGCCACCGCGCTGGGTTTTGAGGCTGACCTGAGCGAGAAAGCCCGCCCCCACTTCGAGCGCGAGATGGCCGAGCTGCAAGCCTTCCGGCAGGAGACCGAGGGGAAAGCCTCCCCTCTTGAGCCCTGGGACGTGCGCTACTATGTAGAGCGGCGGCGCAAGGCCCTGTTCGACTACGACGAGGAGGCCCTACGCCCCTACTTTGCCCTGCCGAGGGTGCTTAGCGGGCTATTCACCCTCTGCGAAAGGATGTTTGGCGTAAAGGTAAAGGAGATCGAGGGGGTCGCGGTCTGGCACCCCGAGGTGCGGGTGTACGAGGTCTACCGGGGCGACACTTATGTGGCCCGCTTCTACACCGACTGGTTCCCCAGAGCGAGCAAGCGGGCTGGGGCTTGGGCCAACGGGCTGATCTTGGGCGACCGCGACGGGAAGCAGGAGCCGCACCTGGGCCTCAACTGCGGCAACCTCACCCCGCCGGTGGGGGACCGGCCCGCCCTCCTCACCTTGAGGGAGGTGGAGACGGTGTTCCACGAGTTCGGCCACTTCCTGCACGTGGCCCTTTCCGACGTGGAAGTGCGGAGCCTGGCCGGGACCAAGGTGCCCTGGGATTTTGTCGAGCTGCCCTCGCAGATCATGGAAAACTGGGTCTGGGAGCGCGAGGCGCTGGACCTGTTCGCCCGCCACTACCAGACCGGAGAGCCCATCCCCGACGTCCTGTTCCAGAAAATGCAGCGGGCCCGCACCTACTGGGAGGCGGGCAGCGCCATGCGCCAACTCTGGTTTGGCAGGTTGGATTTGAGCCTGCACGTGGACTATGACCCTTCTCAGGGCGACCCGGTCGCCTACCTCGAGCGGCTGCAAGCTGCGTTCAGCCAAGCCCCCATACCCGAGAGCCCCAGCTTCATTGCCAGCTTCAGCCACCTCTTCGGCGCACCGGTGGGCTACGCAGCGGGCTACTACTCCTATAAATGGGCGGAGGTCTTGGACGCCGACGCGTTCTCGAGGTTCAAGACCGAAGGTATCTTCAACCCCCGAACCGGAGCGGAGTTTGTAGAGCACATCCTCTCCAAGGGCAACTCCGCCGACCCCGCCGAGCTGTTCCGCCGCTTTATGGGCCGCGACCCCGACCCCAAAGCGCTTCTGGCGCGGTCGGGGCTGTTGGATTGATGGGTAAAGACTAAGGCGAGAACAAAGCCACGTCAGGGACGGAAATTCCCGGAGTGTAATTTTACCGTTCAGGGTGGGAGTTGTGTTCTTGCCTTTATCCTCATCCATTATCCTCCCGCCGATTGAGACAAGACGTACGTACTGCCCAAACTCGAGCCCTTAAGCTAAACCCATGGCGACCAAGCGCGTAACCGTCCACCGGCTCAGCGGGCACCGATTTCTAGGTACCAACGAAGGCGGCGACAAAGTGATGATTGACGGCGACAGCCCCTCCACCGGCCTACGTCCAATGGAACTGTTGCTGGCGGCCCTGGCGGGCTGCACCGCCTACGATGTGGTGGACATCATGGAGAAAAAGCGCCAGCCGCTCAGCACTTACCGTGTGGAGACCGTGGGCGAGCGTGCCGAGGAGCACCCCAAGCGTTACACCCACATCACCGTGACCCACTACGCTTCAGGCCCCCACGTGACTCAGGAAGCCTTGGAGCGGGCCGTCCAACTCTCCCACGAGAAATACTGCTCGGTCTCAGCCAGCTTGAACATGCCCATCGAGACCAAGGCAATTGTCGAGCCCTGGCAGGGGCAGCAGTTGCAACAGCAACAATAAGGTTGACCCAAACTATACCTGGAGGGCAAAAGGGGGCCTCAGGAATCTCCGTTTCAGACATAGGTTCCTAAGTACAGCTTCTCGGCCTCCAGCCTTCAGCCGGTTGAAAATCTGACCTCGTGCAAGGCGGCCTCGAGCACCGCTTTCTCCAGCTCCACCACCTGCCCAACCCTCAAGTACACCAGCCGCACCTCAGGCTCCACGCCCCAAGCCTGGCGAATAGCCTCCAAATACACCCCAAGTTGGAAGTGATAGCGCTCGGGCACCACGCTCTGGTCGGTCTTGTAATCCTCCAAATACCACCGCTCCCCCACCCGGTAGAGTCGGTCCATCACCCCTTGCCAAACGGTCGTTCCCAAGGGCAGCGCGACAGCGAACTCGGGGTAGTCCTCGTCCCTGGGCCAAAGAAGTTCCTTCCCCAGCAGGTTTTGATAGTTGCACAGGAGTTCCTTCACCTCGGCCATAATGCCCTCGCGCTCGTCAGGGTCAAAGGGGAACATCACCTCTTGGGCCTCCAAGTTGCGCAGGTGCTCGGGGTTTTCGGGGCTCCAGTTCTGCCCGATGGCGTAGTGAACTAAGGTCCCGATGGCCCTGGCCCGTCCTGGAATTTCCTCGCCCTCTGCGGGGTCGGGCAGGGGCAGCGGCTCGGATTCCTCGCGCTTGAGGGCGGAGGGTGAAAACAGCGGCGGGAAGGGCTCGGTCTCGAAACGGGTGTGAATCCAGGGGGAGGTCTGGGGCTCTTGCGGCAAAGGGCGGGACGGGTGCGGCCCGGGGGGCTTGTAGGGCCAGGTTTTGTGCAGATATTCGGGACGGTCAAAAGGCTGGCCCTCTGGCCCCAATCCCATCTCGCTAAACACCGCCGCCCACCCTTCAGGTCTGCCCCCGCGCACGCTGCCGGTGAGCACCAGGGTATCTCTGGCCCTCGAGACCGCTACATACAGCAGGCGGTAGGTTTCCTCGGCCTCCAGGGCCTTCACCTGGGTTTTGAAGGTTTCATATTGAGGGGTGTCGGGCAGGGCGAAATACGAGTGGAGCGTAGAGGGTAGTAGACGCGAAGCGTTCCTATCTTTTGCGTTCCCCTCTTTTGAGTTGAGAGAAACAGCAGGATTTTCGCTCCCCACACTCCACTCTCTCCTCTCTACGACTTCCGTTTCTTCCTTGACCCCGAAACCCTGACCCCCGAACCCCAAATACACCGGCTGGGACTGGTGGACGCTCTTGCGCCCCAGGTCGAACACCGCCACCAGCGGCCACTCCAGCCCCTTGGCCCGGTGAACGGTGAGGATTTGCACGCCCTCCCCCGACTGCGGCACGTCGCCCGCGTCAGCTTGTTTGGAGAGCAGCTCGAGCCGCTCCAGCAGGGTCTCCAAGCTCTGCGGAGGGCGAGCCGCGAAGTAAAACAGCAGCGCGTCCACATTTTCCCTGGCCCTGGGGTCGAGGAAGTCCTGATAGCGCTGTCCCTCGATGAGCGGCTCGCGCACCACAAACTTGAGCAAATCCAAGGGCGAGGAGACCCGCAGTTGGGCCTGAATCTTCGTCAGCCTGGCGTACACCTCGGGAAGCTCGGTGGCGAGGGCTTGGGCCGGGTTCTCGGCCCGCAGGATGCGGTCTATCTGCGAGAGCTCGAGGCCAACGAGCGGGTCTGGTATAGAACCTTCTCCTGTCCCCCGGACCTGTCCAAACGGTCCGCGCAGCCACACCGCCAGCGAGAGGCCACGCCCCTCCAGCGCCGCCCGCAGCGCGTGGTAAAGGTCGCGCACCTCCTGGCGCTCATAGTAACCTCGCCCTTGCAGCAGTACGTAAGGCACCCCCGCCTGGCGGAAGGCAGTCTCGAGGAACGGCACGCTGGCATACGAGCGCACCAGTACCGCCATCTGCGAGTAGTCGGTGGTGCCCCGCAGGGCCTTGAGCCGCCCGGCCAGCACCCAGGCTTCCCGCTCGCGCAGGGCGTCCATCCCCACCTCGCCCTCCACCCAGTGCAGCTCGAGCCTGCCCCGCTCCTGCCGGACCCCCTGCGTCTCGGGCGCCTCCTCGGGGCCGAAACCCAGCCCGCCCCCGACCAGGGCCGTGGTGAGCCGGTTGAGAAAGCGGACCAGGGTGGTGCTGTGGCGGTACGAGCGGGTGAGAGGGGCCAGCCGCTCCCCTTCGCGCAGGGCCTTGCGGAATACCGCGATATCGGCGTTGCGGAAGGCGTAGATGGATTGCTTGGGGTCGCCCACCACCTCGATCTCCAGACCGCCCCGCTCCAGGGCCTCGAAGAACTGGCCCTGCAAGGGGTTGACGTCCTGGTATTCGTCCACCAATAGCACCCGCACCCGCTCGAGCACCCGTTCCAGGGCCTTGGGGCGGCGGTTCAGCTCAATCGCCCGGCGCTCGAGTTCGCTGGGGGAGAGCAGCCGGGCTCCCAGACGGCGCTCGTAGGCGGCGAACACGGCGCTGTAGACCTCGAGCAGCGCCGCGTTGGCCTCCCCTTCGGCAGCCTGATAGGCTTCGGCCAGCGAGCGCTGGTCGAACAGGTGCAACAGCGGCTCGGTGAGGGCTTCGTCCGCCAC
>PSMF01000123.1:0-2482 GCA_040290005.1 Meiothermus sp. | reverse complement strand
CCCAGCCGCAGGCAGTGGCCCATAAAGCCGTGAATTGTAGAAATGGTCGCGCCAAACAGCTCGCGTTTAGCCTCGAGGAAGGGCTCGAGGTCAGCGTTTGTGGGCTGATTAAGGGAATGCCGCGGGGAGACGGGGCCTGGCGTCCCCACGAGCTCGGCCACCGGGTCGAGGCTGAAGCTCAGGTGCCGCCCGGTGTTCAGCACGTCGTCTAGCGCCTGCCCTACCCGCACCCGCAGCCCGTCGGCGGCCTTGCGGGTGAAGGTCACCCCGGCGATGCGGCGTAAGGGTGTGCCGCCGGAGATGAGCTCAAGGTAGCGCAGCACTAAGGAGGCGGTTTTCCCGGTCCCGGCGGAGGCCACGCGCACCTTCACAAGCCCAGTCTAAACCGAGCCCGGCCCCCGGATGCGCTAGACTACGCAGGACCTGAGGGCTTTGGCATGAGCTACGTCAACATCAACGGACAACTCTTAAGAAACGAAGAAGCCAAGATTCACGTGAGCGATTTGGGTCTCAGACGGGGTTATGGGGCCTTTGAATTTTTTCGCGTGCTGCGCGGGATTCCGGTATTCATCGAAGACCACCTGGCGAGGCTAGAGAACTCGGCCCGGCTGCTCGAGCTGGAACTGCCCTACAACAAGGTCCAGCTCGAGGCCTTCATCACCGAGCTAATCGAGGTGAGCAGGCTCAGGGCGGCCGGGGTCCAGATGGTCCTCACCGGCGGCTACTCCGAGGACGCCTTCACCCCCGGCGTGCCCAACCTGATCATCGCCCCTGTCGAGGTCAAGCCGCCTCCCGAGAGCCTCTACGCCCAGGGCAGCAAGATCATCCTCCACCAGAACCTCCGCGAGATGGCCGAGGCCAAGACCACCGCCTACGTCACCGCGGTGAAGCTGAGCAAGCGGGTGCGGGCTGAGGGGGCCACCGAGGTGGTGTACCACGACGGCACCTACGTCACCGAGGGCGGGCGCAGCAGCTTGTGTTACGTCAAGAACGGCGTTTTGGTCACCGCCAAAAAGGGCGTGCTGCCGGGTATCACGCGTATCCACATGCTGCGCCTGGCCGAAGCGCTGCTCCCCGTCCAATACCGCGCCTTCACCCTCGACGAACTGTTCGCCGCTGACGAGGTGATCCTGACCGGGGCCACCCGGGAAGTGATGCCCGTGACCCTTATCGAGGACAAGCTCGTGGGGAACGGGCAAGTCGGCCCCTACACCAGGGCGCTGATGCGGGCTTTTAGGGAACTCGTCGAGGCGTACTTGCAAAGAAAAACCGAAGGGGTCAAGGGCCACACCCCCGGAGGGGCCTAAGAGGGGCCTAAGACGATGTCTGATACATCGGGCGATACATCCGGGTACGTCCAAGATGGCTCGTTGTAGGGGCGAACCCGTGTGTTCGCCCTTCTGCCGCCGGAGATTGAGGGCAGACACCTAGGTCTGCCCCTACGCCCCACAGCGCTCAATCAGTTTATAAGCGTTAATCCCCGGCTACAGCGGCCCGAAATCGTGGTAGAAGCGCAGCGCCTTGGGCATTTTGTCCTTGACCGCTGCCCTAAAGCCTGCGGGCTCCTTGGCGCGAAACCAGTGCATGTCGTGCAGGTAGGTGAGGGGAACCCAGAAGCGCAGCCGGGCCCACACCGCCGCCCCATCCGGATAGCAGCGCACCATGAAGTGCAGCGCCTCCACCGCCTCCCGTTCGCCCAGCAGTACGAGCGTCCCGGTGGTCAAAATCGCCAGGTCTCTCGCCGGGTCGTCGGGCGAGGCCCGCAGCCAGTCCACCAAAAGGGCGGCGGGGACAGCGCCGTCCACGCCGGGATTCTTTAGCAAGACGTTGGCGGCGTGGGGGTCGCGGTGGCAAAAGGCCTGGGGGGTTCCGGCGATCTCGTCCAGGTGGCCCCGCAGCAGGCCGATCAACTGCCGGGCCTCGGGGAGGTCGTGCAGCGTGCCGCCGAACTGCTCGAGCCGGGCCTCGAGGCGGCTCCGGCTCACCACCCCCAGCTCGGCGATGCCGTGCAGGCGGCAGAAAAACTGAGCCAGGCTCAAAAGCGCGGCCTCCGAAAAGTGCTCCGGTCTGAAGTTCTGCCCCGGATAGCGCCGCGTGACGAGAACCCCGTGCTGGGCGATTTCTAAAGCCTCCACCACCCAGTCGGTGAGCCCGGCCTTGGTCATGTTGAGGGCTTCCAGGCGGGCGGCGTAGATACCGGCGGGCTGCCAGGCCGGGGTCTGCGGGGTCTGGGGCGCGAAAACCTTGAACACCAGACCGTCCCCGGCAAAGGTGCGCCCGTCGGCCCCGCCCACCAACGCCGTGAGGGCCATCCCGAAACGGGCCTCGAGTGCCGACACGACATCTTGGTTGGGCACACTAACCTCCAAGAATCACCTTGGGCTCGCACCCTCGGTCACAGAGCAAAGGGCAGGAAATAAACGCCATAAGCTGTTCCTTGACCCATCGCTGCACGCCCACAGCCTAACCCACCAACCGTAGA
>PSMF01000122.1:0-9513 GCA_040290005.1 Meiothermus sp. | reverse complement strand
AGTGGTTCAGGAACCTGGTCCGCGGATTTGTCCGATGTCAGAACTGAAGGTCAGTTTTTGATGTTGAGATTTTACGTTGTAGAGGCGACATGCGTTCATGGGGGTAACTGCAACCCCTCCGCCCTACGGGCACCTCCCCTGATGCCCACAGATAATGATGTCCTGGGCAGGAGCAGATAATGATGTTCCCAAGGGGAGGTTTTTGACTTGCCCCCCCCTGCTAAGGGGGGCCATCCGAGGTCGCTAAAGGTCAAATGTTGTCCCGAACTACCGTGATAGACGGGGGGATTCTGCCGTACGAACCTCGAGACAAAAAGGGCCCGAACCTAAACTCGAGCCCCCGGAACCCTCTCTTCAGTTCATCCGCCCCGCCATCGCCGCTGCCTCGTCAATCAGGGTCTGCTTGGCCGCGTTGATTTGCAGCGCCTTGACCTTCACGTACTGAGCACTCGTCGCGTTGGCAAGGGCGGTCTCTAAATCAATCTTGTCCTGGGCGTACAGTTCGGCCAAGTGATCATCAAAGGTCTGCATCCCGTCCAGCGCGGAATCCTTGAGGGCCTCGTAGATTTCATTGGTGCGCTCGGGGTCTTTGATCAGGTCGCGGATGCGCAGGTTCCCCTTCATGATCTCCATCGCGCAGACCCGCCCGCCGTGCCGCGCCGGGAGGAGGCGCTGCGAAACGATGCCCACCAGCGACTCGGCGAAGAGGATGCGGGCCACGTCGCGCTCGTGGGGCGGGAACAGGTCCAGCACGCGGTTCACCGTGCGCACGGTGTCCATGGTATGCAGCGTGGAGAAGACCAAGTGCCCGGTCTGTGCCGCTTCCAAGGCCGCCGCCGCGGTCGCATAATCGCGAATCTCGCCGATCATGATCACGTCGGGGTCCTGGCGCATCGCCGCCACGAGCGAGTCCTTGAAGGTCAGCGTGTCCTGCCCCAGCTCGCGCTGGACGATCACCGAGCGCTTGCCCCGGTGCAGATACTCGATGGGGTCCTCGACGGTGACGATCATCTTGGCGTGGACCTGGTTGATCTCGTCAATCACCCGCGCCAGCGTGGTGCTCTTACCCGAACCGGTCGGCCCAGTGACCAGCACCAGCCCTTTCTCCTTGTCGCGGAAGAAGTCGATGGTCTCCCGCGGCAGGCTGACGATCTTGAGCTTGGATTCGTCGGAGTTTACCACCCGCATCACACAGCTCACCGAGCCACGCTGACGGAACAGGTTCACCCGGAAGCGGGCCACGCCGGGGAGCGAATACGCCAAATCCACCTGGTGCCGCTCGGCGAAGATGGCCTTCTGCTTCTCGCCGCACATCAGGTCTATCAGCGAGGCGGTGTACTGCTGGGTAAGGGGCGCAGCGGTGACGGGGGCCAGCTTGCCGTCGGTGCGGGCCATCATGGGAAGGCCCACGTGAATGTGAACATCGGAAACACCTTTGGCGACGAGAGAGGCGAGCAGTTCGGGAAAGGTCATAGCTAATGCCGATTGTAGGAAGTCTGAGGAAGCGCTGAGGCCCTTTATGAACGGGGGGCAGTTATATTAATTTGTGCATTTGCGCTTGACAGGTCAGAGTCCCCGGTTTAGCTATCGGCATCGGCCTCGAGCCCGTTTTTGTCCCTCGTTACGTAGAACCAGCCCGGCGTTACAAAAGGGTCTCCTGTCCCGCCCCAACCGGAATACACTGAAGGCATAGGAGGCAGCCATGTATAAACGCATCCTGATGCCCACCGACGGCAGCGCGTGCAGCCAGAAGGCTATTGCTGAGGGCTTGGAGGTGGCGAAGAGCGTGGGGGCCAGCGTGACCTTTCTCTACGCGGTGGAGAACGTGGGCTCGGCCTTGTGGATCACCCCGGAGAGCGTGCCGTATGGCCTCGAGCTGATGGAAGACCTCAAAAAGGTCGGGCAGGACGCGCTCGACAAGGCCATGCTCTCAGCGCAGGCGGTGGGGGTAGTAGCGGAGAGCAAGCTTTTAGAGGGGAAGCCGGTAGACACCATTTTGCAGGAGGCCAAGAGCCACGACCTGATCGTGATGGGGACACATGGGAGAAGTGGGCTGGACCGGTTTATGCTCGGCTCGGTGACGGAGGCGGTGTTGCACCGTTCGGAGAAGCCGGTGTTGGTGTTACGCAGCCGCTAGCCCAGCCCTTACGCTGATGTAAACGCGTTATTTTGGAGCCTATGCCCCGCAAGCTCCACGCCCTGCTCTCAGCCTGGTATGCGTACTTCCTCGAGTACCGCGCCGAGGTCCTGCTGTGGGCCTTGGCGACTTCGCTCCCCCTAATCCTGATGGGGGTGTGGACCCAGGCCGCGCTGGGCG
Source organism: Meiothermus sp. (assembly GCA_040290005.1). Classification (GTDB taxonomy): domain Bacteria; phylum Deinococcota; class Deinococci; order Deinococcales; family Thermaceae; genus Meiothermus. The sequence goes on along the minus strand of PSMF01000122.1, from coordinate 7,196 downwards.
GGAACTTCGGGTTGTCTAGCGCCGAGTTCGCCCGCTATTTTCTGTGCGTGTTTATCGTCCGACAGCTCACCATCGTGTGGGTCATCTGGGAGTTCCAGGAAGACGTGGTGCAAGGGCGTTTGTCGTTCCGGCTGCTAAAGCCCATAGACCCCTTCTGGGACCACCTGATGCAGCACACCGCCGAGCGCCTGACCCGGCTACCCTTCGGCCTGCTGATCGTGCTGCTGTTCCTGCTGATTTATCCGGCAGCCCGCTACGTTCCCACCTGGGACGGCGTTCTGCTGGGGTTGGTGGCCTGCGTCGCCAGTTTCGTGTTGCGGTTTCTGATGCAGTACACCTTCGCCCTGTTGTGCTTCTGGACCGAGCGGGGCGCGGCCATCGAAGAACTCTGGTTCGTGGCTTATCTGTTCCTCTCGGGGCTAATCGCGCCGCTCACGATTTTCCCTGAGGCGGTGCGAGCGGTCGCGCTATATACGCCTTTCCCTTATCTGGTCTATTTCCCCGCCGCGCTGCTCTCGGGGTTGCCTGTGCCGGGCGGGGTCGCTCAGGGATTTTTGGTGCTCACGGGTTGGTTCGTGCTGTTTTTCATCCTCAACCGCTGGCTGTGGCGCAAGGGCTTGCGGCAGTTTTCGGGGATGGGAGCTTGAAAGAATGAAGGTAGAAGGATAAAGGCGGAAAAGCAGTGCGGTTACAGGACAGTGAAATCTCACCCTCAGAATCTCCGTCCCACACGCAACCTGCTTTTAGCACCGCGCTTTTCTCTTTCATCCTTCAGCCTCAATCCTTTATCCTCTCCCCATGCGTCTCGTCACCGTATTCGGCTCTTCCCGCACGGCTCCCGGAACATCGGCATATGAAGAGGCCAGGACTTGGGGTCGCGCCGTCGCCGAGGCCGGGTTTGGCGCGGTGACGGGCGGGTACAGCGGCTCGATGGAGGCAGTTTCGTACGGGGCCAAAGAAGCTGGGGGAACCGTCCTGGGCGTGACTGCACCGAGTTTGTTCCCCAACCGCGCTGGGGCCAACGAGCATGTGGGCTTAGAACTCCCCGCCAGCACCCTCCTGGTGCGCATCGAGCGCCTGCTGGACTTAGCCCAGGCTTACGTGGTGCTGCCCGGCGGCATCGGAACCCTCACCGAACTGATGGCGGCTTGGAACGTGGCTTTCATCGAGCGGATGTACTCGCGCCCCTTTAAGCCTATCGCGGTGCACTCGGCCTGGATGGGGGTGCTGGAAGCCCTGCACCAGACACCGGGCCTCGAGATGCCCCCCAGTAACCTCGAGTTGCTCACCCCCGTCGCCAACGTGGACGAGCTCAAAGTCTTTCTATCTCAACTCCCAAACAAAAATCCCCCCTCAACCTCGAGGGAGGGATACGGTTGAGGGCCTTTACGCTGCCCGCTTCGTCATCAACGCGACCAGCGCATCCAAACTCTCCTTGGCCCGCCCTTCTTTGAACGGGTTGAAAGGCTTGCCATCCTGGATGGCTTGGAAGAACCCACCCTGCCCATCCCGCTGACCACCTCCAAAGGCGCCGAGGGGTGGCCCACCGGGCATTCGCAATGCGCTGGCTTGCCCTTGCTGCTCCCGGCCTTGTTGCTGTGCCCGTTGGCGCATCTGTTCCTCGCGCTGCAAACGGGTGGTGTCCATCCACTGCACCTGCGCGTCGCTAAGGATGTTGTTTTCAATGTTCCCCAGGATTTTGTCCGCATCGGCAGGCTTGAGGTCGGCTCGAGCACCCAAATCCTTGAGGATGGGCAGCAGCTTCTGCGCCTGGGCTTTGGTGAATGCTAAGCCTTTTTGCACGTCCAGCTCGCTCATCATCCGCACCGAGGCGGTGAGATCGAAGACCGGGCGGTACGCCTGCATCTTCTTGCGCATATCGTTGGTGATGCCGGTTTGCCCACCTGGAGGCGGGGCAGGCAGGATGATGTTCTGGGCAAAGCCCATCCCGAGGGCCAGAACCGTCGTGGCAATCAAAAGTTTACGCATGGTTTTCCTCTTTGTAAGCTGGGTTGGTAAGTTTCCATACCTATCCTTGACCCGCCACGTGTAGGAATTGTGGAGGCTTTGTAAAAACCTGGTTTACTCGTACCGCAGCGACTCCACCGGGTCTAATCGGGAAGCTCGCAGGGCCGGGTACAACCCGAAGAAAATCCCCACCATCGCCGAGAACGCGAAGGCCAGCACAATAGGCCCCACCGAGATTACCGGGCTGATTTTCAGCGCCCCGCCGCCCAGATAGGCCAGCCCAAAGCCCACCAGGATGCCGACAATCCCTCCACCCACCGACAGCACGAAGGCTTCGACCAGGAACTGAGTCAGAATGTCCCTGGGCTTGGCCCCCAGGGCTTTGCGGATGCCGATTTCTTTAGTGCGCTCCGTCACGCTCACCAGCATGATGTTCATGATCCCGATCCCGCCCACCAGCAGGCTAATTGCCGCGATGCCGCCGAGGAACAGGGTCAGGGTTTGGGTGATCTGGTTCACCGAGGCCAAGGCGTCGGCCTGGTTCTGCACGCTGAAGTCGTAATCGGCGGGGTCGGTCTTCTTGTGACGTGTCGCCAGCAGGTCGGTGATGCGGGTTTTGAGGTCGGCCAGTTGGTTTTTGTCGGCAGCCTGGACGAATACCGCCGAGACCTTGACCTCCCCACTCTCGGTGCGGCCCAGCCGCTGTACGTAGGTCGAGAGCGGCACGATGATGTTGGAGTTGGGGCTGGCAAAGCCGGAGTTGCCCTTGTCGGGGAGCACCCCCAGCACGGTAAAGCTCACCCCGGCGATGCGGATTTTCTGGCCGAGCGCGGCCTCCGAGCCGCCGAAGAGGTCTTGGGCCACCTGATAGCCGATCACGGCTACCCGTTTGCGCCCGGTGTTATCGGCATCGGTGAAGTAAGTCCCGAACTCGGCGGGAGAGTTGCGCACGGTGGCGTAGTCGGGCCAGGTCCCGGTGATCGAGGCGTTGGTGTTGTTGGCCTCGTATTTAACCTGGGCGTTTCTTTGCAACGTGGGCGCGATGCCCTCGATGTCCGAGCCCAGCGCTTGGATGGCTGCTACGTCCTTGAGGGTGATGGTCTGCGGCCCGCCCTGGCGGACCAGACCCATAGGGCCGCCCCATAAGTTGACAACCCCACTCGAGACGGTGAGCAGGTTGGTCCCCAGTCCCTCGAGGCTTTTGGTGATGTTGGCCGTCGAGCCCGCCCCTATCGCGGTGAGAGCGATCACCGAGGCCACCCCGATGATGATTCCCAAGGTGGTGAGCACCGACCTCAGAGGGTTTGCCAGTACCGCCCGCCAGGCAATCGAAACCGTCCGCAGGGGGTTGAGCCCGCCGAGGCCGGAGCGGGGACGGCCTGGCTGAACCTGAGGGATTTGCCGAACTGGGGTCATAAGGCCACCCCTCCCGCTACGCGTTGACGGTTGGGGTTAGGCGCGTCGGACTCGAGCAACCCGTCCCGAATCCGCACGATCCGCTCGGTGTAGCTTGCGATGTCCGCCTCGTGGGTGACGATGATGACGGTGGTTCCTTCGTCGTTGAGTTCCTGGAACAGCCCCATCATCTCCACGCTGGTCTTGGAATCCAAGTTGCCGGTGGGCTCGTCGGCCAGCAGGATGGAAGGTTGCAGGGTGAGGGCTCGAGCCAGCGCCACGCGCTGTTTTTGCCCGCCCGAGAGCTGCGAGGGAAAGTTCTTCCACTTGTCCCCCAGCCCGACCTTGTGCAACACCTCGAGGGCGCGTTCGCGCTGCTGGAGGGGGCTAAAACCGGCGTAGGTCATGGGCACTTCCACGTTTTCCAGCACGTTCATCCGGGGGAGCAGGTGAAAGGCCTGGAACACGAAGCCGATCTCCTGGTTGCGGATTTCCGCGCGTTCGTTCTCAGTCAGCTCGGTCACGTCCTGGCCGCGCAGCCCGTACTGCCCGCTGCTGGGCCGGTCTAACAGGCCGATGATCTGCATCAGGGTGGTTTTCCCCGAGCCTGAGGGCCCCATCAGGGCCACCATCTCGCCCTGCCCAATATCCAGCGACACGCCCTTGAGTGCTTCAAAGCGGGTCTCGCCGAGGTCGTAGATCTTGCGGATGTCGCGCAGTTGGACAACGGGGTTGCTCATGGCCCACCTGGAGGCCCGGCAAAACCGGAATTGCTGGAAGTGGAGGGGCTTTTGGTCGGCAGGATCACCGTTTCCCCGGCCTGCAAACCGCTCTTGATCACGACCGTGGTGCCGTCGTCCGGCCCGGTCGTGACCCGGCGCTCCTCGCCTGTTCCGTCGGCCTTACGCACCTTGACATAGGAGCGGCTGCGCACGGTCTGCACGGCCCGCTTGGGGATTTGCACGGTACCGGGAATTTCTTGGATGAGGATTTCGCCCTCGGCGGTCATGCCGGGCTTGAGTCGGTACTGAGGGTTAGGAACGTTGACGGTGACGTAAAAAACTGCAATGTTTTGGACCACCGTGGCACTCGGCGAGATGGCGGTGACGGTGCCAGAGAAGGTCTCGTTGCCAAAGGCATCGAGCCTCACTTCGGCCTTCTGACCCAGCTTGACCTGAGAAATCTCGGTCTCATCAATCTGGACGGGGAGGTCTACGCTCGAGGAGTCAATTACCGTCAGCAGGGCACTGCTACCCGCTATGCTCGCACTCACCCCCACCCCGCCGACCTGCCCATTCACCGCTGAGACGGTGCCGTCAAAGGTGGCGTAAATCTTGGTGTTGGCGAGGTCCTGCTGGGCGTTTTTGAGGGTCAGGGCAGCCTGGTCCACCGCGAGTTGCAGGTTGAGCAGGTCCTGGGCGTTGCTGGACTGCTTGAGCGGGAGCGACTGCCGGGCGGTCTGAAGCGCCACCCGCGCGCTCTCGAGGTTGGCCTGGGCCTGGTCGTAGCTGCTCTGGGCGGTGTTCACCTCGGCTTGAGCGTTACCCCCGATGGCGAAGATGCGCTTGGCGGAATCGAGGTTGGACTTGGCGGCGGCGAGTGCGGTCTGGGCGTTGTTGTAGGCAGCCTGGGCGCTGGCGATGGTTTGTTGCTGACCGCTGATGGCGCTAACCTGCGAAGCTCTCATGCTCTCGAGCTGGGCCTTGGCCTTGTTAAGCGCGAGCTGGGCGTTGGCTACCTGGCGCTGATACGAGGTGGGGTCAATCCGCACGATGAGCTGGCCCTTGCTCACGCGGTCTCCGACTTTGGGAAGATAGAGAATGGTGCCCTGCACCTGCGGTTTGAAATCTACCGATTGATGGGCCGCCAAGGTTCCTGGCCCCGTTACCGAAACGCGGAAGATTCCCTGGGTGGCGGTGGCGGTCTCCACCTTGGCCTGCCCCGAGGACGAGGCCGGGCGGCGCACCAAAAACACGCTGGTCACGGCTACCAACAGCAGAGCCAGCAACCCCCACAGCCAGAGCTGTGACCTGCGTCTGGGTTGGGTTTGAACGGTGCTCATAAGTGTCTTTATTGTGGGCGAGGAATGTGTAGAAACAGTGGATTTGGCGTGATGTTTCTACTCCCGCCCAGCCTCAACGTAGTCCATAGGGCTTGTGCAGGGTGGAGGGCTATGTCCCGACGGCGCGACGGGGCTGCCTGTGGGGTAGGCTCGAGAGCCGGGAATAGACAACGCGGTGGTCTTCGCCCCCGAGCTTGGCGCAGGGCCTTCTGGCATCTCCCATACCTTAATTGACATATAATCCGCTTCGCATGGCCTTGTATGCCATAGACAAACCACTGGGCCGCACCTCGCACGACGTGGTAGACCTCCTACGCAAGCGGCTCAATACGCGGCGGGTAGGCCACACCGGGACCCTCGATCCGCTGGCGACCGGGGTGCTGATCCTGGCGACCGAGGTCTCGACCAAGCTGGTCCCCTTTTTATCCGCGGAAGACAAGGAATATTTGGCCTGGGTGTCGTTCGGGGCGACCACCGAGACCCTGGATGCTGAAGGCCCGATCACCGCCGAAACCCCGGTGCGGCCTTCCCGGCGCGAACTCAAGGAGACCCTCTCAGGCTTCCTTGGCGTCACCGAGCAGGTTCCCCCGGCCTATTCGGCGGTAAAGGTCGGCGGGGTCAAGGCCTATGAGGCGGCCCGCAAGGGAGAAGCGCTGGCCCTCGAGGCCCGTCCCGTAAAGTACCTAGAAGCCACTCTGCTCGCCCTCGACCCCGCGCCCATCGCCCACAAAATCTCGCCCTCGGCGACCGGCTGGACGCTCGGCGAGCGGGGGCGTGAGATCGAACTGCCAAAGCCGCTCGGGGGCTACCCTACCGCAGTGGTCCGGTTGGTGGTGGGCTCGGGGACCTACGTGCGGGCTTTTGCACGGGACTTGGGCGAAAGGCTCGGCTCCCAGGCGTTCTTATCGGGGTTGGTGCGGACTAGGGTGGGAAAGATCGGCTTGGAGACCGCGCAGGATACCCAAGCACTAGATCCTAAGCGAGAGCTGGACGTGCTCGAGGCGCTCTCGGTCCCCAGCGTCGAACTTTCCTTCGCCGAGGCCAAACGGGTGATGGAGGGCGTACCGCTGCCGATCCCGGCCAAGGGTTTGGTGGCCTTGCTTGGGCCTGGGCGCAAACTGGTCGCGGTGGCCGAGGGCGACGGCTTCAAGCTGCGAATCAAACGGGTCTTCAGGGAGTAAGGCGATGAGCGGTGAGCAATGAGCCAAGGCAAGAACCCGGATAGCCGATAGCCAAAACCAAGCTTACGTCTAGGACGGTGAAACCAAGGCTCGAGAATCCCTGTACTGGACGTGAGGTCTTTAGCTATCTGCCATTCACTATCGGCTATCCGCATGTTTTTGCTCACCGCTCATAGCTCATTGCTTCTTCAAGGAGTAATCTCACTACGGAGGGCTTATGACAATCGGAGTTCCCAAAGAAGTTAAAACGCTCGAGAACCGCGTGGCGCTCACCCCTGGCGGGGTCACCAGCTTGGTCAAACGCGGTCACAGGGTTCTGGTCGAGGCGGGAGCAGGCTTAGGCTCCGGCTTATCCGATGCCGAATACCAGAGAGCCGGGGCCGAGATCGTCTCGGTCAAGGAAGCCTGGGGCGCCGAACTGGTGGTGAAGGTCAAAGAGCCTATCGCCCAAGAATATCCATATTTGCGCCCCGACCTGATCCTCTTCACCTATTTGCACCTGGCCGCCGACGAACCCCTTACCAAGGCGCTACTAAAGGGCGGAACCACCGCCATCGCCTACGAGACGGTACAAGAACGCGACGGTAGCC
>PSMF01000121.1:0-9664 GCA_040290005.1 Meiothermus sp. | reverse complement strand
GTTCCGCAGTTCGCCTGCGCCGTCTTTCCCGCGGGTAAACCCTTCCCCTTCCCCCTCGTTTCCGATTCCTACCCCGCGCAGCTACCCCAGTTACCCTAGCTACCCGGGCGGGACCGGGGGTTATTACCCTAACCCCGTGATCATCGGCCCTGGCCTGGGGTTTGGCGGCGGAACCGGGCTCGTCGGCATCCTGCTGTTTGCCGGGCTGATCGTGGTGGGGTTTGCCATCGTGCGCGGGCTGGCTCGAGCCGGAACGGGGGCCGGGCTGGGTGGGAGTGAGGCGGAAGCCGAGGTCTCGAGGCTGCGCATCGCCACGCTGTTCACGCCGCAGCTCCAAACCGCCTTGCGCAATCTGGCGAACAACGCCGACACCGAGAGCACCAAGGGTTTAGCCGACCTGGTGGACGACGCGGTGGTGCTGATGCTGCGCGACCAGGCGGGCTGGCGCTTCGGCAACTACGAGACCTGGCGCGGCTCACTACAGCGTGCGGAGGGCCAGTTCGACGGCTGGATGACCGAGGTGCGCTCGGAGTCGGTAGAGACCTACCGCAAGTTCGAGGGCAAGGTCGAGCAGAACACCGGCTATCAAGCCAAGGCCGAACCCGACGGACGCTACCTCCTAGTAACCTTCGTGGTCGCGGCCAACGGAACCCTCCCGGACGTGCCCAAGCCGCTGCGGGCCGCGGGGGCCAGACAAGCCCTGATGGCGCTGTCTTCAACCACCCCGGTGACGATGCTGGCGGCCTACCTGGCGTGGACTCCCGAAGCAAGCGGCGAAGCCCTGACTGAGCAGGATTTGCTCAGTGGGTGGCCGGGGCTCGAGCTGCTATAGAGGGCTAATAGCTAAGGGCTTAACCGCACAGCTTTCCGCGTAACGCTACTTGCCTACGCAGTTCTTTTTGCCCATGCGAGAGGGAGAGAGCCTGCAAGGCCCTTTCCCTACGCCCTCTGACGGTAGTTTCGGACTCCACAAATGTATTGATAAAGACTCGTGCAGCAGGGGCGCAAAGCTTTGCGCCCCTACAAAAACCATTATCCCAAAGCCTGAACTGCTCTGATTATCTCCTCGTAAGGCGGCTCCTGAGAGGGCACGTCGGCTACCCAGGACCAAGCGATTTTGCCGTCGGCACCGACCACATAAGCCGCCCGCTGGGAAAAGCCAGGCAACCCACGCAGGCGGATTTCCAGACCCAGAGCCCTAGTCGCCGCCTTGTCATAGTCGGAGATGAGCGGGAACGACAAACCCAGCTCCTTCATGTAAGCTGCAAGCGTCCAGGGTGTATCCACGCTGATGCCGTAGACCTGCACACCTAGGTCATTGTACTGCGAGAGCCCGTCGCGAAAGGTGCAGAGTTCGCGCTCACAGACGCGGGTATGGGCCGCAGGGAAGAACAGTAGCACGGTGGGTTTTCCACCCGCCAGCTCGGGCAGTTGTTTGGGCTCGGCCCCGGCGGTGTAGACGGTGACATCGGGCAAGCGGGCAGGGGTTGAAATCGCCATAACCTCCAGAGTTTACCCTTAACCCTCTTTGACCAGCTTGACAACGGCTTTTTGCAGTTGTGCATAGGGCGGCTCGAGGTGGGCTGCGTCGCTCACCCAGGCGTAGTGCACCGTACCCAGGCTGTCCACCACAAAGGTCGAGCGTCGGGGGAGTTCGCGCAAGCCCTGGTACTCAGGCTGCACCACCCCAAAGGCCCGAATGGCCTCGCGGTTGTAGTCGGAAAACAAAGGATAGCCCAAGCCCAAGCTCTGGGCGAACATTTTCAGGGTAAAAGGGCTGTCAGTGGGGATGCCCACAACCTGCGCACCCGACGCGGCGTAATCGCCTAGCGAATCGCGGAAGGCACACAGCTCCGAGGTACAGGACTTGCTGAAGGCCGCCGGGAAAAAGTTGAGCGCGGTGGTTTGCCCTCGAGCCAACTCGCTCAGGACCACAGGTTTCAGCTCAGGATCGAAAAGGGTGACTTTGGGCAGCCGCGTACCGGGCTGTAAGGGTCGCTCCATGATTCTGAGGTTAGCCGGTTCTTCCAAACCGGCTGTTAGAAAGCCTTGACTTTGAGCACGCTCTAAGGGCTAGTCTAGAAAAATGAACACGCGCTACATGGGAAAGACCGGCCTTAGGGTGAGCGAGTTGTGCCTGGGAGCCATGACCTTTGGCCGCGAGGCCACCGAGGCCGAGAGCGTGGCGATGATGAACCGCTTTGGCGAGGTGGGTGGCAACTTTATAGACACCGCCGATGTCTACAGCCAGGGCCTCTCCGAGGAGATCGTGGGCCGCTGGCTCGAGACCCAAAAGCGCGAGGACTGGATCATCGCCACCAAGGTGCGTTTCCCCATGGGACAGGGGCCCAACGACGTAGGCCTCTCGCGCAAGCACATCCTAGACGGGGTTGCCGCCAGCCTGAAACGCCTGAGAACCGATTACCTTGACCTCTATCAGGTCCACTGCTGGGACCACGGCACAACTTTGGAAGAAACCCTCTCCACCCTCAACGACCTGGTGCGGCGGGGCTGGGTGCGCTACATCGGGGCCAGCAATTACACCGGCTGGCAACTGCAAAAAGCCGCCGACCTAGCGCGGCAAATGGGCTGGGAGGGGTTCACTTGTTTGCAGCCGCAGTACAACCTGCTGTGCCGCAGCCCCGAGTGGGAGTTGATGCCGGTGTGGCTGAACGAAGGCATAGGGGTGATCCCCTGGAGCCCGCTGCGCGGCGGCTGGCTCAGCGGCAAGTTTCGCCGGGGCATGACCGCACCGCCGGAGGGCAGCCGCATCGAGGAGGCTGAGCGCAAGAACTGGGGGGAGAAGTGGAGCAACTACGCTAACGAGAGCACCTGGCGGGTGCTGGACGCGCTGCACGCGGTCGCCGAGGCGAGCGGCAAGACCCCGGCACAGGTGGCGATCAACTGGCTGCTCCAGCGTCCGGGCGTGACCGCGCCGATCATCGGGGCGCGGAACATGGAGCAGCTCGAGGCCAACCTGGGCGCTTCCGGCTGGAAGCTGAGTGAGGAACACATGGAAACGCTGAACACGGCCAGCGAGGCTCCCCTGCCCTACCCTTACGACGTGGTGGAGGGCAACCGGTCGGCTCGACAACATTGATTTAGCCCCTCTCCCTGCGCCCGCCGCGGCGCGGCGGGGAGAGGTTGGGGTGAGGGTGTCTGAGCCTCGCGGCTTCCTTTACGGCAAAAGACAGCCTTTCTCTGCAAACCACACGCTCACCACAGTTTCCCGCTCTTTTTATCGCCCCCGCCGCACCACGTACCATAAACCGAGCACGAAGATAGCCGCAGTGACGCTCAGGAAAAAGCCCTGGCTGAGGTGAACCGCCCAATCCTCGTGGTGGGCGATGGATTCGCTAAAGCCCGACCAACCCTCTAGGGCCAGCTTGAGCCCGGCCCAGCCGACGAGCAGGTAGGCCACCGACTCGAGGGCGGGATACCGGTCCAAGAGCCGCACCAACCAGCTCGCCGCCAGCCAGATCAGGGCCATGCCCAGGAAGGCCCCGATGATGATCAGGGGATAGCTCTGGGTGACGGCCACCACCACCAAAATCGAGTCCACCGAGAAGGCCAAGTTGACCACGTTGAGTTGTAGCACCACCGACCAGAAGCTCACCCGCCGCGGCGCTTGGGAAGTCTGAGTGGATTCGTCCGGGGGAGGGTTACGCAACTGAATGAAGTGGTTGACCGTCAGATACATCAGGTACAGCCCGCCCAGCACCTCCACCCACCATAGGTGGATCAGGTACACCGCCAGCCCGATGGCGACAGCCCGCAAGGCCAAGGCCCCCATAAGGCCCCAGAACATCGCCCTGGGACGCTCTTTGTCGGAGAGCGGCTTTACAATGACCGCCAGCACCATCGCATTGTCGGCGGAGAGCAGGGCTTCGAGCGCCACGATGGTCAAGACGATGGGGATGGCCTCGGCCCACTCCACCTAAGCCCCCAGTAGAAACTTGAGCCCCGGCTCCAGACCCTGCCGCCAGGTCATCCAGTTGTGCCCGCTGGGACGCTCAAAGTAACCATGAGGATACCCTTTGTCCGCCAAAACGGCGGCAAAACGGCGGTTCGGGGCCAGAAGCCACTCGATCTGCCCGGTCTCGCAGTAGAGCCGTAGCGGCAGACGCTCAGCGGCGGCGTACTGCTCGGTGAGCCACTCCGGGTCGCGGAAGGAGTCGCCGCCGGTTGGGCTTGCGGTCAGACATGCTGATTGCGTCCCCACGACCTGAAAAAGCTGCGGGTTGCGCCAGGCCATCCACAGCGAGACCAATCCGCCCAAGCTAGCGCCCCAGAGCCCCTTTTGCACGCTGGAGCCATACTGTTTTTCCACCTCGGGGATGATTTCCCCCAGCACGTGCGCCTCGTAGCGCTCGTTGAACCAATACTCCTCGCGGCGATCTTCTGGCTCGATGAAGACCATCCGCACGGGGCTGATTTGACCCGTCTCGCATAGCGCCTCGGCGATGTCGGCGAACTTGGCGGTGCGGAAGTAGGCCACCCCGTCGTGGACGTACAGCGTGGTTTGCGGCGGCTGGCTCGGCTGGTAGACGTAGTAGCGCCGGGTCTTGCCGAAGGCTTTCGACTCTAAGCGGTGACGGTGGGCTTCGACCGGCCGCGACGGCATCTGCGGTGATTGGTGGTGAAACCCTGGCATCTCTACGGCTCGCGGATACGTCCACCAAGGGTTTTGTGCCTTATGGGGGTTATCGGGGTCGGGGAAGGGTCTGCGGTTCGCGTCCAGAAAGGCGTACTCGAGGTAAGCGTTGGGGGGGAACTCTAAAGTGACGGGTTTATCGGCAGGGATGGGCCGCCTGTCCCAGTCGGTGAAATCGCCCACCAAATATTTCGCGTCTGGGGGCGGCGTAAAGGTGACCTTGCGGAAGTGCACCTCGACCATAAGCTCTAAAATACCCCACCGCGCCAACTCCACCGTTCGCCGGTTCACGCTAGGGGTCTCGGGGGTCGGTGTAGAGGAACGATTTGGTCCCTCTCCCCTTGCTCGTACCCGCACAGCGGGGGGCCTGTGGCCCTGAGCGTGGGAGAGGGTAGGCACTAGGCCCGCTAGGGCCGGGCTTTGCCCGTGCGAGCACTAGGCCCGCTAGGGCCGGGCTTTGCCTGTGCGAGCGGGGCGGCTATGGCGCTGGCGCACAGGAGGGCACCATGAAAAGGTCGCTGTCCACAAGATTAACAGGAGGTCGGCAACGTCGGGGGGTCTGCGCCGCAGCAAATAGCAAACCCTGCCCCAGAGTGGCGCAGACCGCAGTTCTCGTTTTTTGAGCGCGGTTACTACTTTAGCAGATTTTTGGCTTTGCGTCACCAGCGCGTGCCTCGCAGTCTGGATGTGCGTTTTGGCCTACGCTAGGTGGCGTGGGAGTTACCGAAGCGGTTTTGGCAATTCTGATCATCGTGGCCTTGGAGGCCATCCTCTCGGTGGACAACGCGATGGTGCTCGCCGTGATGGTGCGCCCGCTGCCGCCCGAGCTACGCAAAAAGGCCTTGCTATACGGCATCATCGGGGCTTATATATTGCGCGGGCTGGCCTTGCTTTTCGCCACGGTCATCATCAACGTGTGGTGGATTCAGCTCCTGGGCGGGCTGTACCTGATCTACCTGGCGGCAAAGTTCTTCTTCAGCAAAAAGCCCGCCGAGGAGGCCACCGAGACCGCCCCTGAGGCGGTGGCCCAGACTGCCGCCAAGTCGTTTTGGCGGATTGTGGTGATGGTCAACGTGATTGACCTGGCCTTTGCCATTGACTCGGTGCTGGTGGTGGTGGCTTTCAGCAAGAACTTCTGGGTGATCTTTGCGGGCGTCGCCATCGGCATCCTGCTGATCCGCTTGGCGGCGGGCTGGATGATTGGGGTGATGGAGCGGTATCCGAGGCTCGAGGCCGTCGCCTACGCGGTGGTCGGCTGGGCGGGAATCAAGCTGGGGCTCGAGGGCTGGAACCACGGCGCCGAGGTGCTGCTGCACAACCCCGATTTGGTCTTTGCGCTGCCCAAGGAGCTTTTCCTGGGAGTAACCTTTGCCATCCTCGCCATCGGCACCGTCTGGGCGCTGCGCAGCGGCAACCAGTCCTCCCAGCACCTCAACCCCTAGCCAAACTCGTTCTCCTCTGCCATTGCCCGGAACCGGACAGCGGCTTTGTTCGACTACACCTAAAGGAGGTACATATACGATGGAAATCGGTCAAGCGTTGGTGGTCATCGGCATCCTTCCTAATCGTCCTCGAGGCCATCCTCTCAGCGGACAACGCGATGGTTCTGGGAGTGATGGTGCGCAAGCTGCCCCAACCCTGGAGAAGCCGCGCCCTGTTCTACGGCATCGCCGGAGCCTACGTGATGCGCGGGCTCGCGTTGCTGTTTGCCGCGATACTAATCGAGTTCTGGTGGATTCAAGCCCTCGGCGCGGTATATCTGCTTTACGTCGCCATCGCCCATTTCACTAAGCCCAAAAAGACCCTCCAGCAAGAAGAACTCACCGCCGAGGGCGTGCTCAAGACCGTCACCCCGCGCCAGTTTTGGACCATCGTGGCGCAGATCGAGCTGGCCGACTTAGCCTTCGCGGTGGACTCCGTTTTGGTGGCGGTGGCCCTCTCGGACAACTTCTGGATTATCCTCACCGGCGTGTTCGTGGGCATTCTGGCGCTGCGCTTCGTGGCGGGGTTCTTCGTGGGGCTTTTGGAGCGCTACCCGCGCTTTGAGGCGGTGGCCTTCGGCATCGTAGGACTCGCCGGGGTCAAGCTGGCGATTGGCGGCTGGGACAAGTTCACCAAGGAGGTTCTGGCACGGCCTGAATGGGTCACGGGGATTGATAAAACTCAGTTCTCGCTGTTCGTCCTGGCGGCGCTGATCGCGGGCACGGTTTGGGCGATGAGCAAGAAGGCGGGAAGCGGGAAGGAGGAGGCGGGAGGCTAGAGGTGACCCCGCCCCAGCTCCAAGGTCGTCAGCAATTGGGTAGTAGCCTTGCTGCCTTTAGCGCCCCCTGCAGGCGGGGGCACGGCGTGATGCTCACCGCGTACAAAACTGCGGGGTGGTCGGTAACGTCGGGGGTCTGCTTTTGCCGCCCGCTAACCCAAACGTGGCCCAACGCAAAAGCTCCATAACCGCGTTCCAGTAGCATAGATTTATGCCTGAAGAGACCCTGACTCGAGCCCAACCCGAAAAACTCATCGGAAAGCCGGTCAAGCGGCTGGAAGACCCCAAGCTTTTGCGCGGCCAAGGCGCTTACCTCGATGACCTCAGCCAAGAAGGTACGCTGCATCTGGCCCTGCTCCGTAGTCCCTATGCCCACGCCAGGATTAACTCTGTTGACCCATCCGAAGCCCTTCAGATTCCCGGTGTGGTGCGGGTTCTTACCTCGGCGGATTTGCCCGAACTGGTGGCGCCGGGCTCGGGCTCGAGCGGAAGCAAAGTCGTCCAGCACCCGGTTTTAGCCAAAGAAACCGTGCGCTACGCGGGCGAGCCGGTGGCAGCGATACTGGCGACCTCAGCGGAGGCGGCGGAGGACGCGCTGCTGGCGATCAGCGTAGATTACGAGCCGCTGGGGGCGGTGGTAAACCCGCTCGAGGCACTGGAGGACAGGGTTTTGGTCCACCCCGAGTTTGGAACAAACGTGAGTTTTGCCCGCAAGACCTCGGCGGGAAACGTCGAAGAAGCCTTTGCGGGCGCATACAAAGTGGTGGGCGCACAGCTTCTCCAGCAAAGAATAGCCCCCGCGGCGATGGAGCCGCGGGGCGTGATGGCCGCCTGGGACGGGATGCGCGAGAGTTTGACCGTGTGGTCCTCGACGCAGATGCCCCACGAGCTGCGCACTGCCGTCGCCGATGCGCTGGGGCTATCCGAAAACCAAGTCCGGGCCATTACTCCCGATGTCGGCGGGGCCTTTGGGGCCAAGATCAACATCTACCCCGAGGAAATCCTGGTCGCGCACCTAGCACGCTCGCTGGGCAAACCGGTGAAGTGGGTGGAGGGGCGCGGCGAAAGCTTCCTGGCGACGATCCACGGGCGGGCCCAGGTCGCCGACCTCGAGATGGCCCTCGACCCGGACGGCAAAATCCTCGGCCTGCGGGGGCGGGTGGTAGCCGATTTGGGCGCCTACATCCTCGACACCACCCTCGGCAACGCGCCCGGCACCATTTTGATGCTGCAAGGCCCCTATGTCATCCCGGCGATTGAGGCCGAAATGGTCTGCGTCTACACCAACGCCACCCCAACCGGTGCCTATCGCGGCGCAGGGCGGCCCGAGGCCACCTACTACCTCGAGCGCCTGATGGATATTGCCGCACGGGAGCTGAAGATTGACCCTGCCGAACTCCGCCACAAGAACTTCATCCGGGGGCCCTTCCCCTACAAAACCCTGACCGGCGCTAAGTACGATAGCGGTGCCTATACCGAGGCGCTGGAGAAGCTGCTCGAGGTATCCGATTACAAATCCTTGCGCGAGGAACAGGCACGGGCACGGGCCGAAGGCCGTCTCGTGGGAATCGGCCTGTGCAGCTACGTGGAAATTACCGGCTATGGCTGGGATTCGGGCGGCGTGCGGATTAATGCCGACGGGAGCGCCACCATCTTCACCGGAACTTCGCCGCACGGGCAGGGCACGGGAACCGGGTTCGCACAGATTGTCGCCGAACGGCTGGGGATTGAAATCAACCGGATTCAAATCGTCCAGGGCGACACTCTGGCCATCCCCTACGGCATGGGCACGGCGGGCAGCCGCACCCTCTCGGTGGGCGGGTCGGCGATTCTCAAGGCTTCGGACATCGTGCGCGACAAAATCGTGAAGATCGCGGCACATCTGCTCGAGGCCGCCCCCGAGGACATCGAGCTAAGTGGGCTTGGCAGTGAAGGGCCATCGGCCCCCGGCCAGAGCCGGTACTCATGGGGCGTGCGCGGCACGGGCAAAGCGATACCGATGACGCAAATCGTCAGCACCGCCTTCAGCCACCGCAAGCTGCCGCCGGGTATGGACCCTGGCCTCGAGGGCCACGCCACCTTCTCGCTCAAGGACGCGAATTACCCCTTCGGGACGCACCTGGCGATGGTCGAAGTAGACCGCGATACCGGGACCGTGCAGGTTTTGAAGTACATCTCGGTAGACGATACGGGACCCATCGTCAACCCGCTTTTGGCCCAGGGGCAGGTGCAGGGCGGGGTCACGCAGGGCATCGGACAGGCACTCTGGGAGGGCATAATCTACGACCCGGAAGGGCAGATGCTGACCGGAAATTTCCTCGAGTACAACTTTCCCAAAGCCGCCGAAGTCCCTTGGGCCCAGTGGAATCGCACCGAGACGGTCTCCCCCACCAACCCGCTCGGGGTCAAGGGTATCGGCGAGGCGGGGGCGATCGGGGGCACGCCTGCCACGGTGAACGCTGTACTGGACGCGCTGGGGCTCGAGCATCTGGACATGCCGCTCACGCCGGAGAAAGTCTGGCGGGCGATAAAGTAAGACCCCCGAACGTTGACCACCGCCCAACGATTTCGTACATATTGAGCTTTGCACAGGCCCCCCTGCGCCCGCGCCCGCGTTGCACTAGGCCCACGGGGCCGGGCTTTGCCCGTGCGAGCGGGGGTGCTTAGGAGAAGCGCCCTAGCGCGGAGCCGGGCGCACCTTGGCTCGCAGGGGGGCGCAGAAGGCACACGGGCATTCACCAAATTACTGA
>PSMF01000120.1:6473-9666 GCA_040290005.1 Meiothermus sp. | reverse complement strand
CACAGGCCGCTTCTCCTGGCCGGGGGCCTGGTGGCCCTTCACGGTCGTACCTACATTTCCACAAGATGGACGGGTCGGGCGCCAAAAACGAATTCTGTCATACTCCGCGCGGGTGTAAAACCTTACTCCACCGGGACCAGGCTGTACAAGAAGCTGTTGCTGAAGGGTTTGGACTCGAGCAGTCCGTTCACCTCGTCCAGTGTGACCGCCTCGACCCGCTCGGCGAGCTCGCTCAAGGGCTCGTAGCTGCGGTTGTAGACGTAGTTGAGGCCCATGCTGAAGAGGCGCTGCATGGGGGTTTCCCCGGCAAATACCATCCCCGTCGCCAGCTTGTTTTTGGCCGCGCGCAGCTCCCCTTCGGTGACACCATTCTGCTCGAGCCGCCCCAACTCCTCACGCAACACCGCCTTCACCGTTTCCTCGTTCTCGGGGTCGGTCTGGACGTACACGTAGAAAAGCCCAGCCCCATCAGATTCATCCGAACCCGCCGACACCGACTCGACCAAACCTTTGTCGGCGAGCGCCCAGTGGAGCCTGCTGTTGCCCTCCTCGGCGAGAATGTTGGCGAGGATGCTCGAGGCGTAGCGGCGCGGGTCCTGGGCCGCTACCCCCGGAGCCATCAAGGCCATGTAAACCTGGGTAGCCTTAGCATAGGGCTCGCGGAGTTCACCGATTCTGCTGTGAGGGACAGGATAATCTCGTGTAGCGATTCCGCCCTCCCAGTGGGCGGTTAGCAGGCGGACTTGTTCTAAGGTTCCTTCCCAATCTACCTTTCCTGCGAGTGCTAGCAACAAATTGGAAGGGGCATACCGGCGGGCGTGGTAATCGCGCATCTGCTCCAAGCTCAACTCGGTGATGGTCTGCGTGGTGCCCAGCACACTATTGCCCAGCGGATGCCCAGCAAAGTAGTGCTCCCGACCCCAGTCGAAAAGCATCGAGCCGGGGCGGTCTTTGTAGAGTTCGATCTCCTCGAGGATGACCTTCTTCTCCATCTCGAAGTCTTCGGGCCGTAGCGCAGGGCGCATCAAATCGGTCCACAGCTCGAGCAGCGCGGGCGCAAACTCCGGGAGCACTGCCCCATAGTAGACGGTATTTTCCTCGCTGGTATAAGCGTTGTACTGGGCGCCCAGCGCGTCAAACTCCAAGTTCACCCCGATAGGGTCGCGCTTATGGGTTCCTTTGAAGGTCATGTGCTCCAAGAAGTGCGACACCCCCGCGATTTCTGCCGTCTCGTCGCGGCTGCCGGTTTTGACGAAGTAGCCGAGCGCGGTGCTTTTGGCCTCGGGGTTGACTTCGGCGATGACGGTTAAACCGTTGTCCAGCACGGCTTGTTTGAACTCGATGTTAGCAATGGCCTTGGTCATGGTTTACCTCGGTTTAGCGATGAGCCGTAAGCAATGAGCGATGCGTCAGATCAAAAAGGCGAGAGACAAAGGGGAAAGGCAAGCCAAAAGCACATCCTGTCCTGGACGATGAAACCTCGACTCGAGATTCCCCATCCAGACGCGAGGTGTTTTAGCCTTCGACTTTAAGCTTTCAACCAACAGCGAGCAGAGCTCCCAGACCTTGGACTTTGTTTTTAGCTCATTGCTCATCGCTCATCGCTCATTGCTAAAGCCTTCGGGCCTAGCGTGCCGATCCAGGGGTTCCTATACGGACTCTCAGCCAAGTAGCGGTTGATACGGCTGGTGTCCACGGCGGCGATTTCGGCCTCGATCTCGTCCAGGGTGCGCACCCGACCTATCAAGTAGAGGTCCCTGGTGATGCTTCCCACCCTCGACCGCGCCGACTCCTCCCCCATCACCAGCGAGGTGCGCAGGCCGATTTTGGCCCGTTCCAACTCTTCCTCGCTCACGCCCTCCGCCAAGCGCTCGATTTCACCTTGCAACACGCGCAGGGTCTCGTCAGCACGGCTGGGCATGGTCCCGGCGTAGGCCGAGAGGTAGCTGTAGCCCTTGACCCCGTTCGGCGAAGCGTAGACCGAGTAGACCAGGCCGCGTTTCTCGCGTACCTCGGTGAAGAGGCGGCTGCCCATCCCGCCGGAGAGCACCTGGGCGGCGAGGCGGGCGCTGTAGAACTCGGGGTGGCCGAAAGAGATGTCGGGGTAGATCAAGCCGATTTGCGTCTGGGCGGTGTCATCCTCGAGCCTCACCGAATGCGGCTGGCTGAGCCGTACCTCCGGCTGTGAGAGGGTTCCACTCCTCCACCCGCCGAGTGCGTTCAACACGGCTTCCCTTACCGATTGGAAGCTGACCCCGCCGACCAGCGCCAGGATCGCACCCTTGGCCCCGAACCGCTCGCTGAAATCCTGCCGCAGCCGCTCAGGGGTGATAGCCTCTAACCCTTCTCGGGTCCCCGCCGGGCTCCGCCCGTGGTTGCTAAGAAACACCCCGCGCCGCAGCCTGGTGAACATCTTTTTGGAGGGCTGGTCTTCGATGGAGCTGAGTTCTTGCAGGGCGACTTGGCGCACCGGCTCGAGACCCTCATCTGGCAACTGTGGTCGCAGCAGCAAATCAGAATATAGCTCCAGGACAGCATCTAATTTATCGGCCAGGAACTGCGCCGCGAAGGTGGTGTACTCCAGCCCCGAGCCACTCCCGTGCCGCACCCCGAGGTCGTCCAGGGCTTCGGCGAAGGCCCGCGCGTCGCGGTTTCCGGCACCCTTCCAGAGCCAGCCCTCGAGCACGCTGGTGGCGCCCTCTAAGCCATCGGGGTCGGTGGTAGCTCCCATAGGGACCAGCAGTTGCAGCGCCACCCCGGGGTTCCACCCCTGTTCTTCGACTGCCAGTGTGAGACCATTGGGTAAAGTTTCGATTTGGGGGGAGGCCATAACACCTGAGTATAAGAACTGGCACGAGAACAAAGGTGCTTGGGGGTGCTAAAGTCAGCCCCATTACCCCTGTCCATCCGCTCCAGGGGCACAATAAGCCGGTGAGCCCCTTTGAAGAATTGGCCGCTTACCGCCGCCGCGTCGCTGAGTTGTATCGGGGAGTACGGGAAGGCGGCGGTAATCCTGAGACCCATAAACGGTTTATCGCGGGGCGGGACAGGCTTTTTGGCGAGCATTCACAATCAGCCCTTTCACTCGAGCAGAAAGCGCAATTTCAAGGCCTGAATTATTACGATTACAGCACAAGTCTACGTTTCACGCTAAAGGTGGATACCGCAGTAGAGCCGGAGGTGCTCGAGGTCC
>PSMF01000120.1:0-6373 GCA_040290005.1 Meiothermus sp. | reverse complement strand
TTCGGACGAGTTAACTTTGAGGCCGCTGGAGTGCCACAAACGCTTTCTCTTTTTGGATTTTGGGCTACGGCGGCGAAATCTTCCTGCCCTTCCGCGACGCGACCGGCGGTTCAGAAACCTACGGCGGCGGACGCTACGTGCTCGATACCATCAAACACGCCGATTTAGGCGAGGAAAAAGGCGGCCTGGTGCTGGATTTCAACTTTGCCTATAATCCCTCCTGCGCCTACAACCCACGCTGGTTCTGCCCGCTCGCCCCGAGGGAAAACCACCTATCCGTGCCAACTCGGGCCGGGAAAAAAGCGTTCAAAGGATAACGGGGTGGGTTCGAGCCCAACCCTCTGCCTTAAGCATCCAACTATTTGTGACCTTTGGTTTTTCCCGACCCTGCCGCGCCGCCCTTGCTTACCGCTGTGCCAGAGCCAACCGCCACGCCTTTGCCGCAGACCGTGCTACTGTCCGATTTGGCCTGCATTTTGCCACCGTTTTTGTACACGACTGCGCCGCTGCCGCTCGCACAGCCGTTCGCCGCTACCGCACCACTCCCCGAAGCCAGACCTGAGCCTTCGGCCCCGCCCATGCCGGTCTGTTGGGCAATAGCCACTCCGAGTGCCAATACTGCGATTGTTCCCGCCATCATCGGCTTTTTCATGATGTACCTCCTTGGTGTAGCTCGATCATGGGTCTTAGAAGTTCTCGAGGTCAGCAAGAGTATTTAGCCGTTGGCTTAAGCCCAAACCTCCCCAAGCTGAAGCCCTCCTCAACCTCGTCAACCGCGCTTACGATGTCGTACAGATGCCTCGGTAGAATAGTTTCGTGACCGCCCAGGACCTCAAAGACCGCCTGCTTCGCCCCCTCCGGCGCGAACTCGCCACCGGAGCCGAGGACAAAGTGGTAGCAGGCGGCCTGGAAAAACTGATTGAAAACTTAGGGCAACCTTTCCCCAAGGTGCGCGAGGCGTTGGCGGGTTATCGTGAACTGAGCACAGCGGAGCGAATCGAGCGGCTGAACCGAGCGATTGGCTTGCTGGACGGAGCTCCTCCCCCACCCCACCCCACCCCCACAAGGGGGGAGGGAGTCAAAATCTTCCCCACATTCCCCGCTCAACCCGTATCCCCCGACCCCCAACACCCGGCACCCGACACCCCAGACATCACCTTCGACACCCCCGTCGAAGCCCTCCCACTCGGCCCCGGCGGCAAGAAGAAGCTGAACGAGTTGGGCATCCGCGCCGTGCGCGACCTGCTCCACTACTATCCCCGCCGCTACGAGGATCGCCGCACCTTACAAAGCGTGCGCGAGAGCGAAGAAGGCCAGAAGGCTACGGTGTTCGGCAAGGTGCTGAGCCGCGAACTCGTGCGCACCCCCAAACGCGGTATTCAGCTCGTCCAGGTGCGGCTGATGGATGCCTGGGGCTGGAAGTTCACGGCGGTGTGGTTCAACCAACCCTGGGTCTTGAAGCAAATCCCCGAGGGGGCCAGCATCATAGTCTCGGGCAAGGTGCAGCGTCGCGGCCCGAACATATCGATCATGGTCGAGTACTTCGAGGACGAGGCGGGCGAACAGCTCTCCACCGGGCGCATCGTGCCGGTGTATCCTTCTAAGGAAGGCGTGGGACAGGCCTTTTTGCGGCGCGCGGCGTGGCGCGGTTTGGAGGCGTTTGGGCAGATACCGGACATGCTGGAACCGTACCGTCGAGGGCCAGGGGTCAAGGGTCAAGGGTCAGCGGCTTTGACTCTCGACTCTCGACTCCCGACCCTCGACTTCGCCCTGCGCCAAGCCCATTTCCCCGACTCGGAGGAGGCCCTCGAGCAAGCCCTTCACCGGCTCAAGTTCGATGAATTTTTACTGCTCGAGCTGAAAGTGATGCTCCAGTCAGGAAACTCTGCGCTTGTAGGACGAACTTTCCGGGTCACACCGGAGATGATCGCCAAGTTCCGCTCGGTGCTGCCCTTCGCCCTCACTGGGGCGCAGGAGCGGGTGTTGAACGAGGTCCTGACCGACATGCAAGCCGAACGGCAGATGGCCCGGTTGATTCAGGGTGATGTGGGCTCGGGGAAGACGGCGGTGGCGGCGGCGGCCTTGTATGTGGCTTCTCGCAACGACGCCCAGGGCGCGATGATGGCTCCCACCGAAATCCTTGCCAAGCAGCATTTCGCCAACCTCACCAAATACCTCTTCCCGCTCGGCATCAACGTGGATTTGCTCGTCGGCTCGATGAGTGCTTCGGAGAAACGCGCGGTGTATGACCGGCTGAAGGCTACACAAACCCACGTCGTGGTCGGTACTCACGCCTTGATTCAAGATAACGTAGAGTTCCGCGATTTAGGACTCGCAGTGATTGACGAAGAACACCGCTTCGGGGTGATGCAGCGCCGTGCCTTGCTGGCCAGCAGACCCGATCTCATCATCATGTCGGCCACGCCGATTCCCCGGTCTCTGGCGTTGACCATGTACGGCGACTTGGAGGTCTCCCAGATTGACGAACTCCCACCCGGACGCATCCCGGTAAAGACCAAAGTTTTGACGCACAAACTGCGCTCGCAAGCCTACGCCTTCGCCCGGCAGGAAATTTTGAAGGGCAATCAGGTTTTCGTGGTCACGCCGATGATTGAAGAAAGCGAGGCCGAGGGCATGAATGAACTCGCAGCGGCGACCAAGCTGCGCGACGAGTTGGAAACGATTCTGCCCGACGTGCGGATTGACCTCCTGCACGGCAAAATGCCCGCCGCTGAGAAGGACGACGTGATGGAGCGGTTCAAGATGGGCAAGTTCGACCTTTTGGTGTCCACCACGGTAATCGAGGTGGGCGTGGATATCCCGCAAGCCACCCTGATGGTGATCGAGAACGCCGAGCGCTTCGGGCTGGCTCAGCTCCACCAGTTGCGCGGGCGCGTCGGGCGTGGCGGTTTGGAAGCCTACTGCATCCTGATCGCGGGTGAGTCCTCCAAGAAAACCCTAAGCCGCCTCAAAATCATCGAGGAGTCGAACGACGGTTTTTATATCGCGGAGAAAGACTTAGAGCTGCGCGGCCCCGGCGAGCTACGTGGGCTGCGCCAGTCGGGAATGCCGGACCTCCGAATCGGCGACCTGGCCTCCGACCAGGAGGTGATCGAGCGGACTCGGGAGTTCGCCAAGGCGATTCTGGGGGCCGACCCCTATTTAGACGCGCCGCACAACGCCTTGCTCAAACGCGAGCTGCAAGCCAGGGCGGAGGCCATCGGGTTCCGCGAGGTTATCTAGCAATGAGCGGCTAGCGATGAGCAATGAGCCAAAAAAACGCTTTTGGTAGGGACTTTATTGCTTGTCGTCCAGCGCGCATCCGCACAACAATCCCCCAATCAAAACCGTTGTCATTCTGACCTTAGCGCAGTGGAACGAAGAATCCCCCACGCGCTCCCCGACATGATGGCTCGGGTAGAAAAAGACGTCTTGGGATGCCCGGCACTTACGTCTGGACGCGTGTGGGAGATGTTTCGCTTCGCTCAACATGACAGCGGCCTACTGGTGAAGTTGGCGACCGACAAGCGCCGGACACAAAGTTTGTGCCCTTACGATTACGGTGAAGGTCTGGCAAAACCATTTCTCGCCTTCTGCGACACCGTACACCCGGCCCCCGGAACCCTACTTAACGTTATTGCGCCGATGTAACGCCTTAAGAGCACTGTCGCAACCGGTGGCGAACGGGGTAACATGGGGTCATGGCCTGGATTACGGTAGGGGTATTGCTGGTGGTGATCGCCCTGGTAATCGCGCGTTTGGCCCGTTCTGCCGCTTCGCGTTTGTCCTCACCCACAAACCCCTCGGTGATCGTGGAGATGGACGATCTCCCTCCCGCAGAAATAGACTTTGACGCGGGCATCCGGGCAAACCAGAAAGCCCTGCGTGACCGGCGCAGCAACCCCACCCTCGAGTAACCCCTTCCCTGACCGGGTTCTGACGCACCCGCCTTAAGCTTAGGGCGGTATGGACTTGCTCATGACCCTGCTCCTGGCACTGGCGGTCGGCTGGCCGATGGCGGTATTGCTGGCGCAGGGCTTGCGTCAGGGACGCGGGGCCTCGAGCGATAAACGCGGCGGGTACGAGTACGAATGAAGAAACGCCACAGGGTTTAGTTCACGGCCCTGGTTACGTGACCCCCGGCTAAAAGAACCGCCCACTGTCCCCCATGCGCGGTATCCTGGCCTGGTGATACGCTCTTTGCTTCAATCTCTGGCCTACTCCGGCAAGGGGGGCCGCGACCTGCGCATTGATTTTCTGCGGGGCTATTGCCTGTTCATCATGGCCGTGGACCATATCGGCGCGAATTCCTTCTTCCTCTACCTCACCGGCAACGTCCAGTTTTATACCAGCGCCGCCGAGGGGTTTTACTTTATCTCCGGTCTTACCCTGGGCCTGCTCGCCACCCGCGAAACCTTCGCGCAGACGGTGGAGCGGCTGCTTAAGCGCTCGGTGGTACTCTACCGCACGGCCATCCTGATCGCGCTGGGCTTCGGGGCCTGGAGCCTCCTCACCGGGCTTAAGGTTTGGGATGTTCCCTGGCCCAAGGAGAACTGGCTTGAGCCCCTCTTCCCCATCCTGACCATGCGCCAGGGCTACGCCGGTTCAGAGATTCTCACCCTCTACGTGCTGTTCATGCTGCTGGCTCCTATCGTTATGCTGGCCCTGTTCCGCAAAAAAGGCTGGCTGGTGCTGCTGGTTTCCGGTGCACTCTACGCCATCAGCCAGTACCGCCACGACGCGGTGAACCTGGACGCGAGCAACTTCGCCACCTACTTCCTCCCTGCTGCTTGGCAGTTCCTGTTTTACGGCGGGCTGGTGATCGGCTATCACCGTGAGGACCTGAGCAAGCTGCTGGCCCAGTTTGCCCCCCTGCGCACCGTCCTGAGCGGCGCGGTGGTAGTTGCAGCCATCGCCTTTCTCTGGAGCTACACCCACGGCCACAACCTGTGGCCCAGCCTGCCCGCGCTGGCCTTGGGCGAGGACAACAAAACCAACCTCACCCCCGCCCGATTGCTGATGACCGCGCTGTACATCCAAGCTTTCTATATCCTGGTGACATCGCTTTGGAAGCCGTTATACCGGGTGCTGGGCTGGCTGCTGATCCCACTGGGGTCGGCCTCGCTGTGGACCTTCACCGGGCATATTGTCGCCATCGCCGTGCTGTATAACCTCCCGCTTTACGTGAGCACGGAAGATAACGTCTGGGCTGGAACGCTATGGGACTGCCTCGCGATCCTGGGCATCTGGGCCTCGATTCACCTGTATCGCCGCTTCCGGCCTGGGCGCACCGCCCGCGCGGCCAACCCGAAGGCCGCAGCCGCATCGGATTAACCTAAACTGCTGTACATGGCACCTAGAAGATTGCCTCTGGGAGCGTATTTTTGGCCTCGAGTTCCGCAAAAAACGCCCGCGGCTCGGCACCTTCTTCCTCCGAGATTTCCTGAACCTGGGGGTTTACTTTGCCCGAGCTAGAATCAGTAGCTAAATGACACTGATAGAAGTTATCGAGCTAAAGAAAAAACACTTACTTCGTCTAGCTAACCAGAGTGGAGCCTTGGGAAGGTCGTGGTTAGAGCGATAATGGAAGATTGGCTACCAAGACCTAAAGGCAAGGACATGGGCGTTCTGCTTGACTGTTTGAGAAACACAGGAATATTGATAAAGCGTAGCAGCTTCGATGCTATAGCCTTACCCAAATACATTAAGGTTGATTTCAAGGACTCTGAACAAGTAAAAAGAAACTTACCGGACATGATATTTATCTCGATAAAAACCGTCAATCAGGATGGCTTGGCAGCGATTTTTCAGGCTCCTTTTTCGCCCTTACCGAAAGTGAAATTGCAGCTTTTGACGCGCTGGGCGAAAAGCATAAGGTAGCTCTATTCAATTCACGCACTCAGGCTATACTTATGACCTCAGTTCCTAAAATCATAAGACGCTCTCGCTCAACTGCTTGGCAGGTTTACGTGCATCTTTGAGTCTGACTTTGCTGAGAGCTATCGTCTCGCCTCCACTCGAGCCTTCATCTCCCCTATCAACTCCGCCACCCCTAGCGTCCGCTGCTCCTTCACATGGCGCTCGCGCAGGTTCACCGCCTCCGCCCCCTCCTCCTTGTCGCCCACCACCAGCACCAGCGGAATCTTCTGTAGCTCGGCATCCCGAATCTTGGCGTTCATCCGCTCGGGCCGGTCGTCAATCTCAACCCGCAGCTTGTTCTTCCGCATCTCCGCGGCAACCTTGTGGGCATAGTCCAAATGGCGGTCAGAGATGGGCACAATCACGGCCTGGACGGGCGAGAGCCACAGCGGGAAATTCCCGGCGGTGTGCTCGAGGTAGAAGGCGAAGAAGCGGTCGAAGGAGCCCATGATGG
>PSMF01000119.1:0-10230 GCA_040290005.1 Meiothermus sp. | reverse complement strand
CCAGACGGAGCCGTTGTGGTAGGAGAGCGGGTTGTAGCGCACCTCCCCTGAGCCCAGGGTTCGTAAACCCCAGTCGCTCCACAGCGGCTCGGAGAACAGCGTCCCTACCAGCCTTGGCGCAATCTCCTGGGGCACGATGCCGCTCCACAGCAGGTGACCGGGGTTGGAGGAGAGCACCTCGAGCGGGCGCTTTTCCCCGTCCAGGGCCATCGCGTAGGTGTTCAACTCGGGCAGCCAGAACTTATCGTGAAACCGCACTTTGAGGCTCGAGGCGCGGAGTTCCCACTGCTGGGCTTTATCACTCTGGTCCATGGCCCGGTAAAACTCGGCGGCTGCGGTGTAGGCCGCGTAGGCGTAGCCCTGCACCTCGCACACCGCCAACGCGCCCTTAGCCAGCGAGCCATCGGCGTGGCTTTGCGAGTCGCCGGAGTCCTTCCAGGACTGCACGGTCAGACCCCGCTCGTTGGGCCTAAACTCGATAAGCCCGTCCCGGTCGGGGTCGCCGTAGGTGGTGGTCCACTCGACCGCCGCCTCCCAGTTGGGCTTTAGGGCCTTCACCAGGGCGAAATCGCCGGTGCTGCGCCAGTATTCGTGCAACAGGATGACAAACAGCGGGGTGGCATCCACCGTGCCGTAGTAACGGCTGAAAGGGACCTTGCCGGTACGGGAAAGCTCCCCCAGCCGGACCTCGTGCAAAATCTTGCCCGGCGACTCGTCACGGAAGGGGTCCAGGGCCTTGCCCTGATACTTGGCGAGGTAGGTCAGCACGCCCTTGGCGACGTCGGCGGCCCAAGGCAGGGTCATGTAGGCGGTGAGGAGGGAATCTCGGCCAAACGGGCAGACGTACCAGGGAATCCCGGCGGCGGGGAAAAGCCCCTCGGGGAGGGAGAACAGCAAGGCCCGCAGGTCGCTCACGGCCTGCTCCAAAACCCGCCGGGCCCGCCCGCTCTCTAGGTTCATGGGGAAGCGGGCGGCCCAAGCCTCGTAGCTGGGCAGCTCGGCCCCGTGGGGGTCAAAGGGGCTCTGGAAGCTGGCCTTGACCTCGACCCGTACTTTTTCCCTCGGTTGCAAGGCGAATATCCAGCTCAAGGAGGGCGACTCCGGGATGATATCCAAATGGGTCGCCACCTCGAGGCCGTCCTCGGCGGTGTAGTGGAGCCCGGTCACGGTGCGCTGCACGGTGTGCCAGCCCCGCGCCTCGAACAGGTCGGAGAAATCGGCTTTGAGGTCTAGGTTAACCTCGACGGAATGCGGCTCTAAAGAGGTGTTCTCCAGCTCGAGCACGTCGCTAAACCCGCCCCGCCGCAGGGTCAGCTCCCGCCGCAACCCCACCACCTGCGAAGGCCCTTCGATCAGGCTCCAGTGCTGCACCAGATGGTCCGGGCGGGGGGTCTGGGAGACCAACAGGCTAAAGTTCGGCAATTTCCAGATGTAGCTCGAGAGATACCGGGTGTCGTGACGGTAAAAACCGCGCTCGCTCCCGTCGGCCATCCCCCGGTCGGACAAAACTGCGTAGGTATCGTCTTCTTTGAGCGGTAGCATGTGGAACTCCTAGCATAGAGCCGAGGCCGTCATGCGTCTTACGTCCAACGTCGTACGCCAAAGACCAAAACACGGTTCCTGTCTGGGACGCTGAAATCCAGGTGCAAGAGTTCCTGTTCTGGACGTGATGCTGTTTTAGCGTATCGCGTAAGATGTACGATGTACGACGCTTTTGGTCCTCAGCCTTTCACCGCACTGGTCGAAACGCCCTCGACAAAGTAGCGCTGGAACACAATGAACAGGATCACCACGGGAATCATCGAGAGGAAGGCGCTCGCCAGCATCAAGCCCCAGTCGCCCACGTTGCCGTAGGCGTTGCGGAAGAAGCTCAAGCCCAGCGGCAAGTTGTAGCTGTCCTGCTGCGCCGCCAGCACCACTTGGGCCTTGAAAAACTCGTTCCACACGCCTTGAAAGGTCAGGATGGTGAGGGCACCGAGCGCCGGGCCGGACATTGGCAGGATGACGCGGAAGAAGGTAACGATGGGGTTGGCCCCGTCAATCAGCGCGGCCTCCTCGATCTCCCTAGGGATGCCCTCGAAGAACTGCTTCATCAAGAACACCCTCGCCATGTCAATCCCGATCCACAGCACCAAGCCCCAGATGACGCCCAGCAGGCCCAAATCACGTAGCACGAGGTAATTGGAGATGAAGGTGACCTGCGCGGGAACCGCTAGGAGCAGGATGATGACCGCGAAGATGAGGTTTTTGCCAGGCAGGTACATCCGGGCCAGGGCGTAGCCCGCCAGCGAGGCAAAAATTAGGTTGATCAGCACGGCGCTCAAGCTGACCAAAAAGCTGTTGAAGGTCCAGCGCAGGAACAGGCTCTGGCCGGTGTTGGGGTTACGCGCCTCGTTGAAGACCCGCACGTAGTTGCGGAAGGTGTAGCCGAAAAACCCCGGTGTGGCGCTATCCCAGCTCGCTACCCGGCCCCGGCGCTCCAAGCGGTTGGGGTCTAAGGTCGCGCTGTAAAAGGTCTGCGGGCGCTCGGCTTCCACGTCCAGCGGCAGCCGCGGCGCGGTCGGGCCTTCACCCGAATAGGTGATGGTGAAGCGGTAGCGGACGATCTGGCCCTGCTGCCCGTTGAGGACGGTAGGGTTGCGGCCTGCCTCCTCCACCGGCGAGACTTTAGCGTACTGCGAAGCCTGCACCTCGTTGATCACCGCCCCCAGACCGGCTCCCGCGCGGCGGGTGGGCACGGTCACGGTGGGGGGCACGGGCTGACTGCCCTGGGGCACGAAGTAGCTCACCTCGAAGGGCACGCTGGCCCCCGGTTTGAAACCGCCGGTCCAGGGGTTGCCCGCCCCAAGCATCCCCAGCCGCCAGGCGGCCCCCCAGTTGTGGGGCATGATCTGCGGAAAGACGTAGCGGTAAGGGTATTCCAAGGGGTTGTCCTTCATACTGCCAAGAAAGGCCACATAAAACGGGCCAATGAAGAACACCGCCAGGGCCAGCATTGTCCCGTACACCCAGCCCGCCCTGGCCCAGCGCTGTCGCTGCAAAAAGCGCTCGTCGAGCTGCCGTTTGGGAGTCATTGTTTGGGTTGCCATGCGGTCTCCTTATCAGCAGAGGGCCAAGCCGCTAGAAGCACTCTGCCCTTTGCTCTCGGCTCTATGCTTCAATAGCTCTTCTCCGAAATCCCCAAGAACCGCTGCAACCCTACGATGGTGAAGGTCAGCAGGGCCAAGAAAATCGCCGCCGCCGAGGCGATGCCCACGTTGCCGGGCACGTTGGAGTTGAAGACGTTGTTATAGACGAAGTAGGCCAAGACGATGATCGAGTCCAGCGAAGCCGCGTTCCCCATCAGGGCCACCTGGTCGTACATTTGCAGGGTCCCGATCAAGGAAAGCGTCACCACTAGAAACGTCACTGGGCGCAGCATCGGCACGGTGACGCGGAAGAACTGCTGGATCGGCGTGGCCCCATCTATCGAGGCGGCCTCGTAGACGCTACGGGGAATGTCTTGCAGCCCGGCGAGGAAGATCAGCATCAGGGTGGGGATGGTGGTGAAGATGTTGAGCATCATGATCGCCCACAGCGGGATGGGGATGCTCAGGAAGGTGTTGGTGTTGGAGAGCCAGGCGAAATCGGGCTGCTGGACGGGCCGCGCTGCAACCAAACCGGTGGCGGTGAAAATCCAGGTCAGGACGATGGCGACCACCAGCGAAATCGTCGCCAGGGCCGGGTCGGTAGGCGCAATTGGAAGCCCTCGGCTGCGCTCCCAGCCGACTTGCACCGCTTGCGCCAGGATGAATATCCCCGCGAAGGCCAGAATCACCGGCGCATACGCGGTGAACCAAGCCGACAGGCTGTTGAGAAACCCGGTCTTCTGGAAAAACCAGATGGCGATCACCGTCACCGCCGCCGAGGAGAGGATGCTGGGGATGTAGTAAACGGTGCGGAAAAAGGTGATGCCGCGAAGCTTCTGATTGAGTACGGCGGCTAGGGCCAGGGCCAGAAAGGTCTGGATAACCGTGACCACCAAGGTGTAGGCGATGGAGTGCTGTAGGGCCAGCAGAAAACGTTCATCTCTAAACAAGTAGGCGTAGTTGCTCAAGCCCACAAAGCTAGGGTTATTGAACAAGCCTTTGTCGGTGAGGCTGAAATAAATCGCCCGGACGAAGGCGAAGCCGTGAAAAATCAGCAGGTACAGCAAAAAGGGCGCGATAAACAGCAAGGCGTAGAGCAGTTCGGTGCGTTGGGCTCTGCGCATCATGGTTTCCCTCCGAGATGAAGCGATAAGCAACTAGCCATGAGCAATGAGCTAGAGACCGGTATTGGCTCATCGCTCATTGCTCACGGCTTATTGCTTCTTCCTACTTCACGATCTGATTGAGTTGGTTCTGGGCGTCAGCGATGGCCTGGTCTACACTCTTTTTGCCGGTGATGACGGCTTGCAGGGCTTCGTTGAAGGGGCGTTGCCAGTCGGCGGCGTTGTACTTGCCGAACTTGTAGGGCAGCACCACCCCGCCCGCCGAGGTCGAGCCGTTGAAGACGATGCGGTTGAGCTCGTTCTCTTTACCGGGGCGCTGGAACACCGAGCTGGTGGAGAGGGCCTTGCGGCTGGGCAGGGCAAGACCGCGCTCCAACACCCAGTTCTGGGCTTCGGGGCTGGTGAGGGCCTTGATCACCTTGACGGCGGCGTCCTTGTTCTTGGAGGCGGCATTGAGGCTCCAGGACACGGTGAAGATAAAGTTGCCGCGCTTCTTGGTCTGTGGGTCGAGCGGGATGTAGGCGGTGCCGTACTTCATGTTGGGGGCCTTGTCGCGCAGGAATCCGCCGATCCAGGCCCCCTCGATAGCGACGGCGGACTTCTCCGCCCCCAGGCATCCGCCAGTCCAGCCTTCGCCGAGGTCCTGGGCGAACTTGCCTGCACCGTCCTTGACGAGTGAGGTGTACCAGGTGAAGGCCCGCTTGAAGTTGGCGTCGAGCACGGTCTTACCCTGGGCGTTGAGGGGCCTCCAGCCCGCCGCATAGGCGAACTCGCCGAAGCGCGGGTAATCAGCCACCACGCACAGCCCGGCCACATCCTTGAGGGCGGTCTGGACCTTGGTGAGCTTGTCCTTGAAGGTGTCCCAGGTGTCGGTCTGGTTGGGGTAGGGCACCTTGGCCTCGTCGAAGAGGTCTTTGTTGTAGACCACGGCCAGGGTGTTGAAATCCTTGGGGATGCCGTAGAGCTTGCCGTTCACGGTGAAGCTCTGGATCAGGCTCGAGATGAAGGGGGCGGTGTCGGCCTTGCTGAAGTATTTGTCCAGCGGCTCGACCTTGCCCGAGGCAAAGATCGGCTCAGAGACATTAACGTCCACATAGAACAGATCGGCGGCGGTCCCCGCCGAGAGGGCGTTGAGCAAGGAGGCATTGTAGTCGCCTTCGATCCCCTCGTAGACGGCTTTGATATTGTCCTTCTCGAGGGCCGGGTTGACCACCTCCTTGAGCAGGTTGCTAACCACGGCGGTGTTATCGCCGCCGAAACCGGCCAACCGCACAGTAGTCTGGGCCGAGGCCGCACCCAGCAAGCTTAGCGCCAGTCCTGCAACTAAAAATCGCTTCATGAAATCCTCCTGTAGACGCGCCCCTAACAGCGCACTTTGGGCCGAAGCGGACGACAGTTTAGGTCTGCCGCCCTTTATAGAACGCGAAGCTGCGAGGTGAGGGTATTGTACACACAGCGCCCGCGCATCCCCAATGGGTTTTAAGGACCCAGGGCGCGGGGCTGGTAGAGACTGCTGCTGCCCCGTACCACGAGCTGCACCGGAATCCGAACCCCGTAGGGCTGAGCCCCGCTCATGGCCTCCTTGAGCAGGCGCACTGCGGTGCGGGCAATCTCGGCGATGTCCTGGCGCACCGTGGTGAGGGCGGAGCCGATCTCCGGCAGGTCGTCATAACCGACCACCGAGACCTCGAGCGGGACGCCTACTCCCACGTCCTCAAGGGCGGCCAAGGCCCCCACCGCCATCTCATCGGAGGCAGCGAAGACCGCACTAAAGCGTAGCCCCTGCTCCCATATCCGGCGCAGCCGCCGATAGGCCGTGAGGGTCGAGAAGTCACCGTCCAACACGAAATCCTCCCGATAGGGCAAGCCGTACGCGGCAAGGGCCTTTTGGTACCCGGCCAGGCGTTCGCGCCCGGCCTGGTGCTGGGGCTGTCCGGTGAGGTGAAGGATTTCGCGGTGGCCCAGCTCGAGCAGATGCCGCGTCGCGGCGTATCCGCCCGCCAGGTCGTCTGGGGCCACGCAGAAACTGCCGGGATAGACCCCAATGAGCGCGAAGGGAATACCCTGGGCCGCCAGACTCTCCAGCCGCGGGTCATGATCGTGCGCCCCCATTAAGACGTAGGCCCGGGCCGCCTTGAGGGGCAGCCCTACGGGGTCAGTGGGGGTTTCTTCTAGGCGCATCCCCTCACGCCACAAGGCCTCGGCCAGGCGCTCGAAAAAGAGCAGGTAATAGGGAATATAACGCCGCACCTCGGGGGCCAGCAGGATGCCCACGGTCTCAGTGTGACCGGTGAGTTCGCGGGCGGCCTGCATCGGGGTGTAGGCCAGCCGCCGCACCACCTCGAGCACCCGCTCGCGGGTCTGGGGGTGTACCCCTGAGCGCCCGTTGAGCACCCGGCTCACGGTCCCGGTGGAAACCTGGGCCACCCGGGCCACGTCATTGATGGTAGGCGAACGCCGACTGTCCATACTCCCGCTTTTGTAATCGGTTACGAGATTTGTAGCGAATAGCTTACGCCCGGAATCTCCCTTTGTCAATGGCTTAGATGTAACCCGATAAGGCGGCTTATGGACACGTGGCCCTCAGATTTGTAAACGTTTACGAGCGGTTATGAGGAAGCGCACCTCTTTCACAAACCCCCTTGGTAAGATGCGTCACGGTATGAAAGGACTAATTCTCGCCGCCGGGCGTGGTACCCGTCTACGCCCGCTCACCCACACCCGCCCCAAACATCTCTTCCGCATCGCCGGACGACCCATCATGCACTATGCCCTGGAAAACCTCCGCGAAGCCGGGGTGAGCGAGGTGGGAATCGTGGTCTCGCCCTACAACAAGGAGGATTTCCAACAGTCGCTGCACGACTTTCCGGGGATTAAGCTCGAGTACATCGTCCAAGAAGAGGCGCTGGGGTTGGCTCACGCCGTGGGCGTTACCCGCGACTGGCTGGCCGGAAGCCCCTTCGTGCTCTACTTGGGCGACAACCTCTTCCAGCACGGCATCAAGCCCTTCGTCGAGGCCTACCAACCTGGGGTGAGCGCGGTAATCGCCTTAGTACAAGTCGAAGACCCGCGGCAGTTCGGGGTGGCGGTGCTCGAGGGGGGGCGCATCGTCAAGCTGCTGGAAAAACCCAAAGACCCGCCCTCCAACCTGGCGGTAGCTGGGGTCTACGTGTTTGGCCCGGAGATCATGGAAATTATCGCCAACCTGGGGCCGAGTGCCAGAGGCGAATACGAGATCACCGACGCGATTCAGGGGCTGATAGATAGCGGCAAGACGGTGCTAGGACAGGAACTCCAGGGCTGGTGGAAGGACACCGGGCGGCCCGCCGACCTGCTCGATGCCAACCGGCTCCTGCTGGTCGAGCAAAAAAGCCCCACCCCGGTGACCGAGGGAGACGTACAGGACAGCCAGATTACCGGGCGGGTGGTGGTCGAGGCCGGGGCTCAGGTCTGCAAGTCCACCATCCTGGGGCCTGCCCACATCGCGGCGGGGGCCAAGGTCGAAGGGGCCTACATCGGGCCGTTCACCTCGGTCGGCCCCAACGCGGTGGTCAAGAACTCCGAGGTGGAGTTTTCCATCCTCGAGGAGGGCGCGGTGGTGGAGCACGTGCCGGTGCGACTGCACGAGTGCATCCTGGGGGTGGGGGCCAAGGTCATGAGCCGCAACGGCTTACCCAAAGCCCACAAGCTGGTGCTGGGGGATTTGAGCAGCGCGGAGCTGGCGTAGTTTAGTGATGAGCTAAAAGCGTCGTATGCTTTACACCAAAATTACTTCACGTCTAGAACAAGACTTCTGGTCTCTTGATTTCAACGTCCCAGAGGTGAGCTGGGTTTTTAGCCTTTAGCGTACGACGTTGGACCTAAGACCTACGACTGCCCTGGCTCATCGCTTTCTTCCGTCACTTGGATTACCCCGCAAAACCGCCCCTCCTGCCATCATGGAGGCATGAAAACTGAAGTTGCGACCCTCGGCGGCGGGTGCTTCTGGTGCCTCGAGGCCGTTTACGATGAGTTGAATGGGGTGACCGACGTGGTTTCAGGCTACTCTGGCGGGCATGTCGCCAACCCTACCTATGAGCAGGTCTGTGGTGCCAGGACCGGGCACGCCGAGGTGGTGCAGGTGAGCTTTGACCCCGAGGTGATCTCCTTCAAACAGATTTTGCAGGTCTTTTTCACCATCCACGACCCCACCACCCTCAACCGGCAGGGGGGCGATGTAGGACCGCAGTACCGCTCGGCGATTTTTTATCACTCCCCCGAGCAAAAAGCGGTGGCCGAAGAGACCATCCAGGAGATCGAGGCTGCCGGGATTTGGGATCGGCCCATCGTCACCGAGGTGACCGCTTTCGACAAGTTTTACCCCGCCGAGGAGTACCACCAGAACTACTTCAAGCGAAATCCCTTCCAGCCCTACTGTGCCTTCACCGTCGCTCCCAAGGTAGCGAAGTTTCGCAAGCAGTATTACCAGCAGCTCAAACGGAACACCGTCCAAGGTTAAACGGCTAAGCTCGAGCCTCTCCAAGTACCCCCAGCGGGCACTTTTACGGCTTACCCAGCCGCAGCGAGAGCAACCAAGCCACCACCATCAGCACGAGGGAGATTAGGAAGGCCCGCTGCAGACCGTCCTCGAGCTGAATCCCACCGGCGCTGATGGCCGCACTGCCGATGGCAAGGGCCATAATCGCTGTGCCGAGTGCCCCGCCCATGTTGCGGGCGAAGAGGATCGCGCTGGTGACCGCGCCAAGCTCCTCCTTGGGAGTAGCCCCCTGTACCGCCAGGAGCAGACTGAACATGCTAAACCCCATCCCCGAGCCGACCACGAAGCCCAGGATGGAAAGATAGACCAGCGGGGCATGGACAAAGGCTACGAACCCCGCAAAGGCTAGCACCAGCACGGCAAATCCGAGAACGGTGAGGCGGGTCAGACCCACCCGGCCCATCACCCTCGAGCCCAGGATCGAGGCCAGTGTCCAGCCCACCAGCATCGGCGTGAGCAAGGCCCCTCCGGCGGTGGCGCTGCCGCCACCTGCGACTTGAGCGAACAGCGGCATGTAGGCGATCACCCCGAAATAGGCCACGCCCGCCAGCAGGTTGCCCAGGATGCCGATGCGGGGCAGCCTTTGCCGCAGCCCCGAGGTGGGCAGCAGCGGGGCGGGATGGCGAAACTCCAGCACCACCGCCAGCCCCAGCAGGCCTAAGCTCAAAACCACCAGGAGCCAGAACCTGAACTGTAGCCCCCACACCAGCAGCCCGCTCCCCAGCGTGAAAAGCAAGGCCCCCAGCCAGTCCAGTTGGGCCCGGCGGCGCTCTACACGCTCCTTCAGGTAGCGCCAGACCAAGAGCAAGGCCGGGAGGCCAAAGGGCAGGTTGAGATAGAACACCCAGCGCCAGGAGAGGTGGTCAGCGATCAGACCGCCCAGGAGCGGGCCGACCAGGCCGCTGATGCCCCACACCCCGCTGATCAGGGCCTGCACCCCAGCACGGCGCTCGAGGGTGTACATCTCCCCTACCAGCGTGAGGGTCAGGGGCATCACCGAGCCCGCGCCGATGCCTTGAAGGGCCCTGGCGAGGATCAGCCAGACCATGCTGTGGGCCGCTCCCGAGAGCCCCGAGCCCAGCAGGAACAGCAGCACCCCGGCGATATACAGGTTTTTGCGCCCTACGATGTCACTGGCCCGCCCCCACAGCGGGCCGGAGACAGTGCTGGTGAGCAGATACACCGAAAACGGCAGGGCATATAGGTGTTGCCCGCCTAAATCTCGGATCACCAGCGGCATCACCGTGGTCACGACGGAGGACTCGAGGGCCGCCAGAAAAATGCCCAGAATCAGCCCAGCGGTGACCACGCGCTGAGCTGAAGAATCCATTGAAGCAGCAAAAGCCACGCCCTGCATGGTACATTTTCTCCGCTGATTTTGGGCTGAAGGATGTCCCAAGGAGGCGAGGTCAAAGGCGATCCCCCCACCCCCCTTGATGGG
>PSMF01000118.1:0-10306 GCA_040290005.1 Meiothermus sp. | reverse complement strand
TCTTCCAAACCACCGAATTTATGGATAACCGATGCTTTCATGGTCATATCCGCCAGTCTTTCACTGGGGGCTGGGGGAAAAAGTTAGCACGGCGGGAATTTGGTTCTCTCGGCCCTGAGAAGCGGTAAGGTAAAGATATGAGTCAGGCCGTACAATTCCTCTGGCCCACCCCCATCCTGGTGAAGAAGTTTGAGGGGCACGGGGCGGTCAACGCCGAGCTGGTGCGACTTTTCTACGGTGAGCTAGCTGAGCGGGGCGGGATGCGGGGCAATGTCTACAGCAGCTCGGACGATTTGCTCGAGCGCCACCAGCACCCGGCCCTCGGGTCGCTGTTTGGTTTCGTCTCGGCCAGTGTTTTTGAGGTCGCCCAGACCATGAATGCCCCGGTGTGGGGCCGAATCGGGGCGGGGAAGCTTCAGATGCACGTGGTGGGGGCCTGGTTCCAGATTCAAAACCGCTACGGCTTCCACGACATCCACAACCACGGCAACTGCTCCTGGTCGGGGGTTTACTACGTGCAGATTGACCCGGTAGCGAAGCGCCGCCAACACCCGGCTTTGGGTGTTCTGAACGGGATCACCCGCTTTTACAGCCAGTCGCTAAACTTGCTCGGCGGGGCACACATGGACATGGGCAACGCCTACATGCAGCAGAGCACCTTCGATGTCACCCCGGAAGAGGGCGTGTTGGTGGTGTTCCCGAGCTGGCTGCTGCACAAAGCCATGCCCTACGACGGAGAAAAGGACCGCATCATTATCTCCTTCAACGCGCAGATTCACGGCGAGGGCGGGGATAAGGGCTTAGAGTACGGGTTTCATTGAATTCAATGCTGAAATTAGCTTCAATCATGTCTTTTGCTATAACCGAGCACGTACCCATTTACCCCGACGATACGGAATTCTTCGTGTAGAAGGTTCGCGTATAGGGTTGGATATTCTGATTGACGATTACAACAAAGGTGCCAGCCCCGAAGAGATTGCCTAACCGCTATTCGGGATCGCTCGAGCTAGCCGACGTATACGCAATTCTCACCTGCTACCTGCGACACAAGTCCGAATTGGATGCCCGTATAGCCGAACAAGACCGCGAAGCTGACGAGAAGCTCGGGCGTCTGGGCGTGGTGGAAGGCTCGAGAAACTTCCGGGCCCTACTGGAAGAGCGCCGAAAAGGTAAACTCTAACCTATTTGCCATGAAGCTAGTGCCACCTCAACAAAATAAACTTCGCCCGTGAAATTCCTCGCCGACGAGCACATAGACCTTACCGTGATTCGCGGGTTACAGCGCCGCTATTCCGACCTCGACATCGCGCGGGGGGTGGACGTGGGTCTGGGAGGCACGTCTGACTCTGAAGTCCTCGAGTGGGCCGCTGCTGACGGATATTTTTTGCCAAAGACAAAGCCACCGTGCCCAACCATGCTTTCGAGCGTGTGGGCAAAGGGCTACCGATGCTTGGGGTAATCGTGGCTTCTCGAGACCTCTCGGTGGGCGAACTCATCGAGGAGCTGAGTCTGTATCTCGAGTGCGTCAGTGACGAGGAATTGCGCGATAAGGTTTTCTACGTACCATAAAAAAGCCCATAGCTATCCGCTATAGGCTATCTGCCACGGGCTTTTTATGGCATCGGATGTGCCACAGCCAGCATCCGCACCCGCTCTTTGAGTTCGGGCGTGGGGCCTAAGGTCAGCGCCTCGTCAATCATCCCGGCGACGATGGGCATTTCCTCCACGGTGAAATCGCGGGTGGTGATGGCGGGCGTGCCGATGCGAATCCCCGAGGTCACCCAGGGTTTCTCCGGGTCGTAGGGGACGGTGCTTTTGGAGACGGTGATGTTCACCTTGTCCAGCGTGGTGCTGGCCTTGTTGCCCT
This sequence comes from Meiothermus sp., assembly GCA_040290005.1. Lineage (GTDB taxonomy): Bacteria > Deinococcota > Deinococci > Deinococcales > Thermaceae > Meiothermus. Next base: position 8,439 of record PSMF01000118.1, on the reverse strand, counting down.
TGATGCCCTTGTTTTGCAGGTCAATCACAAACAGGTGGTTGTCGGTGCCGCCCGAGACCACCCGGTAGCCGCGCTCCACGAAGGCTTGACTCATGGCCTTGGCGTTCTCGATGATCCGCTCGCAGTAGCCCTTGAACCCCGGTTGCATAGCCTCCCAAAAAGCCACCGCCTTCCCTGCGATCACGTGCTCGAGCGGCCCCCCTTGGGTTCCAGGGAAAATCATCTTGTCAATCTTGGCCCCGAGTTCGGGGTCGCCCGACATAATCAGGCCCGACCGCGGCCCGCGCAGGGTCTTGTGGGTGGTGGAGGTGACCACGTGGGCGTAGGGCATGGGGTCGGGGTGCAGCTTGGTGGCGACCAGCCCGGCGATGTGGGCGATATCGGCCATTAGGTAAGCCCCGACTTCATCTGCGATTTCGCGGAACTTGGCGAAATCAATCAGACGGCTGTAGGCCGAGGCCCCCGCGATGATCAGCTTGGGCCTGTGCTCCAAGGCTAGCTTGCGAACCACGTCGTAGTCGAGATATTCGCTCTCGCGGTCTACGGGATAGCCGACCACGTGGTAGTTCATCCCGGAAAAGTTAACCGGGGAGCCGTGGGTGAGGTGGCCGCCCTGGTCGAGCGCCATCCCCAGCACGGTGTCGCCCTTTTCCAAGAGGGCGTAATACACCGCTAAGTTCGCCGAGGAGCCGGAGTGCGGCTGCACGTTGGCCCAGGTCGCGCCGAAAAGCTGTTTGGCCCGCTCGATGGCGAGGGTTTCGACCTCGTCCATCACCTCGCAGCCGCCGTAGTAGCGTTTGCCGGGGTAGCCCTCGGCATATTTGTTGGTCAGCACGCTGCCGACGGCCTCCCGCACCGCAGGAGAGGTGAAGTTTTCCGAGGCGATGAGCTCCAAGCCTTCGCGCTGCCGGGCCTCTTCCTTAGCGATGAGGCTGAACAGCAGCTCATCATGGGCGGGGGTTTCGGGCGACTTAATCACACAACGAGGATACAGGATAAAGGATGAAGGATAAAGGACGAGAAGAGGGTACGTCCAGCACAGGAATCTTCCGGGTTGGGGCTTGGTACCTAGCACGTGGACTCTATTTTGGCCGGAGCCTTGAGCCTTTATCCGTCCTCCCTCATCCTCGCTGTGGGGTGGATTACCCCCCCCGCCTCAGTTTGCGTTACACTGGAATTATGAGAAACCTTCTCTCGATTATCGGGGTGTTGTTGTTGCTGGTGGCTATAGCTCTCCTGATTTATCTCGGTGTGGACTACGTGCGGCTCTCGGCGGCGGCTTCGACCCTCAACCGCAGCTATCCCAACCCCATCGGCTACGTGGTGCTGACCGCGATCATCTCGCTGCTATCGGGGTTGTTTTTCGGGCTGGGGCTGCGCTCGGGCGGACGGCGCAACGAGCCGGAGATCAGCCCGCGACCCTGAGGCTTGGGGGATGCGCCCGCCCCCAACAGCTTGAACCCCTTGCCCGCGCTGGCGTAGAGTCCGGGCGTGGGTTATGTCTACGTGCTCGCTGCCGCGACCCTGTGGGGATTGCTGGGCTCGGTCTCGAAGCTGGTATTTGCGCAGTCGGTTACGCCCCTCGAGGCCGCCTTCTGGCGGGCGGTGATGGGAGCGGTGGCTTTTGGAGCCCATGCAGCAATCCTGCGCCAGACCCGCGTTGACCGAAAGGATTTGCCCGCCCTGCTGGGGTTCGGCCTGGTCGGGATCGCCTTGTTCTATGGCGGTTATCAGAGCGCCATCGCGGCGGGTGGGGCGGCCCTCGCCGCCGTGCTGCTTTACACCGCCCCGGCGATGGTAGCCGTGATGTCTTGGCTGATCCTCAAGGAGCGGGTGGACGGCTTCAAGCTTTTGGCGGTGGCCCTGACGCTGGTGGGGGTCGCGGCCATAAGCCTGCAAGGCGGGGCGTTGAAGGTCACGCCTGCGGCGGTGTTTTGGGGCTTGGTTTCGGCTTTTACCTACGCCACCTATTACATCTTTGGCAAGCTGTATCTGGGCCGCTACGCCGCGCCGACAATGCTACTGTACGCGCTCCCGGTGGGCGCTTTGGCCCTCGCTCCATTTGTTCACTTCGTGCCTAAGAACGCCACCGCCTGGGTCGCCATGATTTTTCTTGCGCTGGCCTCGACCTACGCCGCAAACCTGTTCTACTATGCTGGGTTGAAGCGTTTGGAAGCCACCCGCGCCTCGGTGGTGGCGACCCTCGAGCCCGTGGTCGCGGCCTTTGTGGCCTGGCTATGGTGGGGGGAAAGATTCAGCTTGCTGGGTTATTTGGGCGCGGTGCTGGTGCTCTGTGGGGTGCTGTTGATGGTGTTCAAGCCCTCCGGTTCAGCGCAGCCGCTCGAGGCCCCTCAGTGAGCGACCTGTGGGGAAGGGCGTGAGGGGCCTCCTGAGCGCGTTTTGCGCCTAAGACTTCGAAGATGTGAGGGGGCCGTTTGTGCGGCCTATAGCTTCGCAGTAGCCTAGAACAAATGCTAAGGCGAAGCCTCTTTTTTCTGATTTGGCTCGTGCTGGCGCTGGCGTTTGCGGTGCCGGTGACGTTTACCTACGACCCCCCGGCGGGCCTCGAGGTGCAGTCGGTGAGCTTGCGCGGCTCATTCAACAACTGGGGCGAGACCCCGATGCAAAAGCAGCCCGACGGCACCTGGAGCGTCACCGTTGACCTCCAACCGGGGGATGTCCAGTACAAGTTTTTCATCAACGGCCAGTGGCCCAAAAACATGTGCGAGGACCCGACCTATGGCACCCCCGGCGTAGACTCCGAATCGCAGAACTGCACCGACGACGGCAACGGCGGGATGAACGCGGTGCGGACGGTGAAATCCGATAACGACAGCCCGCAGAACGATGCTCTCGCTTTCCAGCACGACCCCAAGGACGTGCGCTTCGTATCGGTGGCAGCGGGGAAGCTCTCGGTGCGCTTCAGTGTGGCATCAGGCGCAGTCAAAAGCGCGGCGGTAAGCGCAGATAAGACGTACCCGATGCTCAAACAACTGGTCAGCGAGGAGGGCGAGACTTGGCGGGCCGCCCTACCGGTGGCGACAAAAACGTACCGCATCCAGCTCACCGACAAGGACGGCAAAGCACAGACCTTTGGCCCGTTTGAGGTTCCGGCTCAGCCCTTCACCGCGCTGGACTGGGTTTCCAAGAGCGTGGGGTATCAGATTTTCCTCGAGCGCTTCTGGAACGGGGATAAGACCAACGACGCCAAAGCCCTTGGGGCCGACGAGTACAACTTCAACCTGGTGTGGAAAGCCGATGCCAGCCTGAAAAAGCCTTACCTCTCGAAGTGGGCCGACCCGCCCGGCGAGATGCACTGCTGCCATCAGTATTTCGGCGGCGACTTAGCCGGTTTTATCCAGAAGCTGCCCTACTTAAAGGCGCTGGGGACGACCTTCGTCTACTTCAACCCGCTCTTCGATTCAGGCTCGGCGCACGGCTACGACACCCACGACTACCTGAAGGTCTCTCCCAAATTCGGTGACAAGGCACTGCTCAAAAAAGCCCTCGAGGAAGCCCACAAAAACGGGATCAAAGTGGTCTTCGACTTCGTGCCCAACCACACCGGGTTGGGTTTCTGGGCCTTCCAAGATGTGGTAAAGAACGGCAAAAACTCCAAATATTGGGACTGGTACTTCATTAAGCAGTACCCCTTCACGCCGGGCGACATCAAGGGCTATGAGGGCTGGGCCGGGGTCGCCAGCCTGCCCAAGCTCAACACCGGCAATCCTGAGGTGCGCCAATACCTGATTAACGCGGCGGTGAGCTGGATCAAGTTTGGCTTCGACGGGCTGCGGGTGGATGTGGTGAACGAGCTGATTGACCCGCACAACTTTTTCAAGGACCTGCGCAAGGCCGTTCGGAGCGCAAATCCGAATGCTTATATGGTCGCGGAAATATGGCAGCGCGACCCCAGTTGGCTCCAGGGCGACGAGTTCGACAGCCTGATGAACTATGCCATCGGGCGGGACGTGCTGCTGGGCTACGCCAGGGGGTTATCCAGCGCGAGCCGCGTCTTGAGCGGGCTTTCCAGCGTGTACAGCACGTACTCCGAAGCGGTTGCGGCGCAGGGCTTCAACCTGATGGGCTCGCACGACACGGCCAGGGTTCTCACCGACTTAGGTGGGGGCGGGCTGGGCGACAAGCCATCAGCCGAAGCGATTGCCCGCCTCGAGCTGGCTTCCGCGCTGCTCTACGCGCTTCCCGGCGTACCGGTCTACTTCCAGGGCGAGGAGTGCGGCTTTACTGGGGAAAAGGGCGCCTACCCGGTGAACGAGCTGTACCGCTACCCGGTGCAGTGGGACAAGTGCAACTCGGACACGCTAAAGCACTATCAAAGCTTGGGCAAACTGCGCAGAGGGCTGCCCGGCCTCACCAGCCCGGTTTTCCGCGTATACCAGGGCGAGAACAGCGTCCTGGCCTTCTTCCGGGGCGAGAGCGGCAGCGACGAGGTTTTAGCGGTCTTCAACAGTGGCAAGGATGTGGCGAAGCTGGCGCTGCCGCAGGGAAGTTGGCGCGACGCCGCAGAAGGCAAGACCTATCACACCGAAGTCCCGATGGGCGCGATCTCGTGGCGCTATTTGGTGCGAACCGGACCGTAAGTCTCTTATGAGCCTAAACGCGGGAATGGCGCTTACGGGAGCCGCTCGTAAGCGGGCAACGTCAAGAACTCCTTGAACTCGGGTTGGAGCACGAGCGAATCGAGCAGCTCGGTGGCCTCTTTCAGGTGCGGCAGGTCGCCGAGCTTGGCAATTTCCTCTGCTTTGAGCTGTTGGTACAGCTCCGCTGTGACGCTCCGCCCATCCTCGAGCTTGGCCCCTTTCTTCACCCACTGCCACAGTTGGGCGCGTGAAATCTCCGCCGTGGCCGCATCTTCCATCAGGTTGAAGATGGCGACCGCCCCCGACCCACCCAGCCAGGCAGCGGTGTATTGCAGCCCCACGCTGATGTTGTTGCGCACCCCTGCCTCGGTGACTTTGCCGTCGGGAACGCGGAAATCAATGATCTGTTCGGGATTGGCGGTCACGTCTTCGCGCAGCTTCTCCTTTTGATTGGGTGAAGTGCCTAAGACGTTGTTGAAGACCTCGAGCGCCACCGGAACAAGGTCCGGGTGGGCCACCCAGGTTCCGTCAAACCCGTCGCCGGATTCGCGCTCCTTGTCGGCCCGCACGGCCTTGAGGGCGCGGTCGTTCACCTCCGGGTCGCGGCGGTTGGGGATGAAAGCTGCCATCCCGCCGATGGCGTGGGCTCCGCGCTTGTGGCAAGTCCGAACTAATAATTCTGTGTACGCCCGCATGAACGGCACGGTCATCGTGACCTGCGCCCGGTCGGGGAAAATCACGTCTTCGGTGGCGAACTTCTTGATGCAGGAGAAGATATAGTCCCATCTTCCTGCGTTGAGCCCGGCGGCGTGTTCCTTCAGCTCGTAAAGGATTTCCTCCATCTCGAACGCGGCGAGTACGGTCTCAATCAGCACGGTGGCGCGGATTGTCCCGCGTGGAACGCCCATATAGTCCTGGGCGAAGTTGAAGACATCGTTCCAGAGCCGGGCTTCCAAGTGGCTCTCCATCTTCGGCAGGTAGAAGTACGGCCCGCTATCCCGGCTTAGCAGCTCCTGGACGTTGTGGAAAAAGTACAGCCCGAAGTCGAACAGCGAGGCCGAGATCGGCTCGCCGTCCACGTGGACGTGGCGCTCAGATAGATGCCATCCCCTCGGCCTCACGACGAGCGTCGCAATCTGCTCGTTCAGCTTGTATTCCTTGCCTTCAGGACTGGTAAAGCTGATGGTTTTGCGCACTGCATCTTTCAAGTTCTGCTGACCCTGGATGACGTTTTCCCAGGTGGGGGAGAGCGAGTCCTCGAGGTCGGCCATGAACACTTTAGCGCCCGAGTTGAGCGCATTAATCATCATCTTGCGCTCGACCGGCCCAGTAATTTCAGTGCGGCGGTCGTTCAGGTCGGCGGGTGCGGAGGCCACTTTCCAGCTTCCTTCGCGGATAAAGCGGGTGTGCTCGAGCATCCCTGGCTTCTCCCCAGCGGAAATCCGCGCCGCGACTTCTGCTCGCCGTTGCAACAATCCCTTTCGTACCGCACCGAACTCGCGCTGCAAGCCTGCCACGAAGGCCAGTGCCTCCGGGGTCAAAATCGCCGAGGACGCAGGCTGCTCCGGGCCGGGGATTTCCACGCCTTTGGGGGTCGAGTCGCTCATGAATACGAGCTTAGCGAGTGGAGCTATAGTTTGTCAAACCATGATTTTGTTTTGCGTACATTGAAAAATAGCTTGGAAGCTGCTAGATTGCCTATATGGATAACAAACGCCGTCCGGGCCGGAGCCGGAGTGCTGAAGTGGGAGAAGTTAGGACGCTCGAGCGCGGCCTTCACCTTTTAGAGACTCTGTCCGAAGCCGAAACTCTATCGCTTTCTGAGTTGGCACGGAGGACTGAGCTTTCGCCGAGCACCGCGTATCGCCTATTGGAAACTCTGCGCCGCCGAGGTTTCGCCGATTGGGACGAGACTAAAGGCTTATGGAAAGTTGGTTTGAGAGCGTATCAGGTTGGCTCGGCGTTTTTGACTAGGGGCGGCCTCGTGGACGCGGCAATGCCCGAGATGGAACGGCTCGTGGACGAGCTAAACGAGACGGTTAATTTGGCCGTGCTGGACGGGAATGAGGCGGTGTACATCGCTCAAGTTGAAGGGCGGCAGCTCATCCGCATGTTCACGCGGATTGGGGCCAGGGCTCCGCTGTACTGCACGGGCGTAGGCAAAGCCCTACTGATGGAGCATCCAGATGCCGAGGTGCGGCGAATCCTCGGCGGCGGGCCGTACAAATCCTTCACGGCGCACACCATCACGTCCCCAACAGCATTCTTGAAAGCCCTTGGGTACGCGAAGAAGAAGGGCTACGCCCTCGACAACCAGGAGCGCGAGGACGGGGTGCGCTGCATCGCCACGCCGGTGCGCGACAGCCGGGGCAAGGTGGTGGCCTCGATGTCCCTGTCGGCCCCGGCGAGCCGCGTGCCCGACGAGCGGGTGGAGAGACTGGGCTCGAGGGTCAAAGGGGCCGCCGACGCGGTGTCGGCGCGGCTGGGGTGGGCTGGCTGAAAAGACCGAATTAGCGAAGTTCGCTTGGTAGTATAGGAAATTTGTTCGGCAGGCTACCGGCATCCGACCAGTCGAGGGATCGGCTTTCTAGCTTGGCCCCCGAAGGGCTTAAGACCCCGTAATCGAAGGTTGCGCCAAACTCGTAATAGGCCAACTTGCCCACATAGTCGGGAACTTTACCGGAGGACTTACCTGGTTTTTGACTTGCTCCAAAAACCATCTGTGCGCTAAGGTTGCCCTCGGGGGGACTTGCTGCATAGCGCAGCGCCTTCCATATGGTTGTAAAGCCGCTCGACTCGAAGCGCACCCAAACTACACAACTTGTATCTGCATAGAAAAATTCGAGTGCCTGTCCTGCTGGGAAATAGTAGCCATATGAGCGCTCCTCATACTTGCTTCCCAGACACATACGATATCCAGACGGGTTAAGCAAGGTTCTGTAAGCGGCAGTAACCACGCGCCGGGCTTGGGAAACTTGCTTTTGACCAAGGAGCTTTGTCGCCTTAATGAATGCTGCGTACGTAGTTGTTTGACTCCCCTGCGCCGTGATCGAAAGTGTCCCGCCAGCCTTAGCCAGCGGGACATACGCCAGTACCAATGGCACCAAAAGGCGAATTAGGTGACGGAGAGACAACTTCCTACCACCTTACAGTCACGGTCTCGATGCCCAAGCCCAGTGCGTCCACAGTGACGGCAGGATGCCCTGTGGTGTCGCTGCAATCTCCGTCAAGGGGTGCAGTTCCGGTTTTTGCAGAGTCAGTGTCGGTTTGCCACTCGTCCCAGTAATGCTGGTTCAAAGCGGTGCTAGACGTGCCGTTCCAAGAGGAGCCGAGGACAACCCCCTGCCAGTCGGCGACAAAGGAGACGCTTTGTATAGGGCCGATGAAACCAGCATAACGGGTGATGGAGGTAAAGCGTTTGATTACGTTTCCACTACCGTCTGCCTTCCAACCCGAGGCTGCCATAATCACGGTTTGGGTAACTTGGTTATTGTTGCTTTCCAAATTTCCTGTAATCGTCAACGCGACCTGATTGTCTTGCTTGACCCAGAAGGTCATCGGTATGCCGTTAGCGGGTTTGAGACGCTGGATGGTGCCAGTATAGGGTGTTCCATTCACCAGCACCCAAGGTGTGTAGTCGGCCACAGGGTTGCCGCTCTTCACCGGGTTGTACTGCAAACCCGCGTCCACCGCCTTTCCGGTCATGTCGTCTGGGCTCGAACCCTAACCGCCGAGCGTCACATAGGCAGATAGGCCGTTGTTCGCAAAGCCAGGATTGTCCCTCACGTCCACCAGCGCATTCGCGTAGGCGTACTTCCCGATGCTTACACCACCTAGT